>JAEZFW010000023.1 GCA_023417315.1 Pseudomonadota bacterium | reverse complement strand
GGTCCGAAGACCCGCCGCTCACCTCGTCATTGAGATGGTTCGACGGTTATCGTCCGAAGCTATAGGACATCGCGAGGAAGTATCGGCGTCCCAGAACGTCGTAAGTCGACGGATCCGTGTTCGACTGCACGGCGCTCGGATAGATCTTCGGATCTTTATCCGTCAGATTCGTTACGCCTGCTCGGAGCACGAGCCCCTCGAGCGAGCCTCCACTGAAGCCGTAGCTACCCGTCAAGTCGAAGTAGCTTGCCGATCCGACCTTGAAGTCGGGCTCGCTCTCATCGTTCATGCTGTCGATGAAGCGCCAACGCAAGCTCATATCGGCTCCGCCGAGGCCATAACGCACGGTCGTCACCCACTTGTACTCGGGGAATGCAGTTGCGATCGTCGTGCCGATCGTTCCCGCATACTCCGTGAACGGATCGCCAGGCAACTCTTGGACGTCGTACTTGTCGACGTACGCGGCGGCCCAATTCAGTCCGAATTGGCCCGGACCGATGTCGACGGTGTAGTCGACTTGGACGTCGATACCGCTGGTATGGATCGCTCCAATGTTGTTCTGCAGCTCCGCGGCGTCCGTGATCTCGCCGTTGAACGCGTTGCGGGTGAAGAAGTTGCAGTAGAAGTTGTCCAACTCCAGGTTCGGGTTGTACTGCGTGTTGTAGCAGCGATCGACGAAGGTCTCGGCCGTGACCTCCGCGATGGCGTCTTCGATCTCGATGTTGTAGTAGTCGATCGACGCCATCAAATTGCCCGCGCCGATGTCCGGTCTGAAGACCAGACCAAACGTGATCGTATCTGCGGTTTCCTCGCCGAGATCCGGGTTGCCGCCCGACAGACCTTCAACCTGCTGGTTCGCATAGCTGAAGGTGTCGATCAGGTCAGCGGGGAGCCCCTGCGCCAAGCACAGTGAGCGAATGGCGGCACCATTCGATCCAGTACGGTGCGGGCTCGCGGCGTTACAAGGATCCGGAGGATTGAAGCTCGGGAAGTTCGTGACCTGCGGCTGGAACAGCTCCTCGATGTTCGGCGCACGTACTGCGCGCTGATAGGAGCCGCGCATCAGGAACGAGGAGACCGGCTCGTAAGTGAGCTCACCCTTGTATGAATTAACCGCACCTACCGTCGAGTAATCCGCCCAGCGATAGCCAAGACGGGCTTCGAGCTTGTTCACGCCCGGCATATCGGCGAGCAACGGCAACGCGATTTCGCCGTACAGCTCCGTCGAATCGGTTTCGCCAACCACGTCGTCGGTCGCGTTGAAACCCGTCGCGTCGGCACGGATGGGCAGGCCGAACGCACCGGTCGTTTCAGCGCGCAGGTCGGCATCCGCGATAAAGGCTGATTCATCTTTCTTGTAGAACGCACCGAACGCGGTGAAGACCTCACCCGCGGGCAGGTTGAAAAGCGGACCGCTGATGGTCGCTTCTGCCACCGTCTGCTTGACGTCGGTCGTGTTCAGCGCATCGAGGCGGATGTAATCCGCACACTCAGGCGAGATAGAACCAAGTCCGAACGGGTTCAAACCGCCGCACGCCGCCGCCCCACCGTCCGGAGAGAACGTCAACTCTTCAAAGCGCGTACGGGAGACGCTGCCGAGCTGCGTGTTCTCGATGCTGACCTCGCCGTAAGACCCGTAGACGTCGTAGTTCCAGTCGCTACCGAACAGCTCGCCACGAATGCCAGCGATGATCTGATAGACCTCGTTGGCATTGTTCTCGAACCGAGGTCCGAGCTCGGTCACGCGCTTGCCAAGGCTGATCGGTGCCGCTGGATTGGTGCGTGAGGCCAGCAGTGTTGCCAAATCGGCGGGGATGTACGGGTTGGTCGGCGAGATGAACATCTGGCTTGCCGGGCTCGGGGCGAGCTGCGTATCCGCCTCGTAATCAGCATACAGGCCTTGCGCGTAGAGCTCCGCAGCGGGCGTCAGCTCGAAGCTCACCCGAGCAAAGGCGGTCGTACGCTGGAGCGGTAACTGCAGATAGTTCGTCGGTGAGAAGTTGTAGGTGTAAGCCAAGTCGCTGATATCGGTACGGTCGCCGCGATAGTTGAAAACGCTCGGCGTCTGCCCATCACCGGTCGTGAACAGCGTGCCATCATTGTTGAAGGCGAATGTGTTGCCGGTGACGCTGCCTGCCGGAATGCCGTACTGAGCGAACACTGCATCTTTCGCTGCCTGGGTTGCCGCCACGGAAACTGCGCCCTCTTCGATGGTGCCGGAGCCCAGCGGAATGAAACCCGTTTCAGCATCGACATAGCCCAGCGCTACGCGCGAGAACTCGCGCTCTGCTGCAAGCACGGCCGAGCGATCGGCGTAGGACACGTTGAACAACGCCTTACCACGACCTTCGGCGAACGACATGCCGCCCGTGATGCCGAACTGCCACTCTTCGCCGTCGGATTCGGTCGTCTGCCCCCAATTACCGTCGAACTGCAGGCCTTCGAAATCTTTCGTCTTGATGTTGACCACGCCCGCGATGGCGTCCGATCCGTACGCCGCGGATGCACCACCCGAGATGATCTCGACGTTCGAGATCAGCGAGGCCGGAATGATGTTCAGGTCGACTGCGCCGGTGTCGTCGGACGGAACGATACGTTTGCCATCGAGCAGAATCAGGGTGCGCTCGATACCGAGGCCGCGCAGTTCCATGTTCGCTTGACCGCCGTTCGACGGGTTGTTCGACGTATTCGTCACTGACGGGACGAACTGCGGCAACGTGTTGAGCATCGTTTCGACTGTCGTCGAGCCGGTCTCGCGGAAGTTCTGCTCGCTGACCGTGACGATCGGGCTTGCCGACTGGTAGTCGGGCCGCACGATACGGGATCCAGTTACGACCACTTCGTTTAGGTCGCTGTCTTGCGCATAAACGGGGGTGGCGATTGCGGCTGCCGTGCCTGCCAACAGCGCGCAATGCACCGCGCGCCGTAGTGAGTTACTCGTCGACATTAGCTTGCTCCTCCTGCGAGGGGGAATTGATATTCGAGTCAAAAGCGAGTCATTGCTGCGACTAACGCTCCCTTCTTGAGGTGCGGGCGGCATTGCGTCTCTATCCCGCGACCCAAGCGTGGTGCCGAGCATACAGCTGCAAAAAGCGCAAAGAAAGTGAGGGTTGTGAGAATGTCACAATGCAGGAACGAGAAAACACTGTTAAAAACAGCTATCAAGCGCCTGCCCCGCGCGAATTGCCAGCGCGCAAATTGGGGTGACTTGTATACATGTTGCGTGGTTGCTACGCATCGAACCGGCGCAGTACTGCAGACAACGAGGCAACAAAGCGGGCGCAACCTTTGCACGTTTCCACCCAGGAAATTCTTCCTCGATCGACTTGGTAGAAGCGACAATTTTCGGCCACGCAACCTGAGCTTCAAGAAAGGCGCGTGTATGCATCCAAGCGTGCTCTCAAGCGCCCCGCTCGGCGCAACTCGTGAGCGTGCACACAGAAAATAAAAAACTCGCCGCCACTCACGCGAAGTGGGTGGACGACGAGCTTTGGGCTCAACTTGCGGACTATGGAGCAGGGCTTCGGTGTTGCCGTACCTGTGCGACGACGTGGCCGATTAACGGAGAACAGGTCCCACGCGAGGAACCAAGTACGCTGCTCGCGCCAGCATATTCCTCGACCGCGCCTAGGCGGCGAGCTTGCGTTGAGTCAAAAACTGTCTGAGCGCTTGAGCGGTATGTGACTGGCGCCACCTGCGCAAGATCTCTTCAGGCGCACCTTCCGCGACGACGCGACCTCCTTCCTGTCCGCCCTCAGGTCCAAGATCGATGATCCAATCGGCCTCGGCGATCAGATCGAGGTCGTGCTCGATTACGACGACGGAATGTCCGGCATCGACTAAGCGCTGGAGCACGCAGATCAGCTTCTCGGTATCCGCCATGTGCAAGCCAACGGTCGGCTCATCGAGCACGTAGAGCGTCTTGTTTGACGCATTCGATCTCAGCCCGGGCACCTCCTGTACCGTGGGTCGCACTTTGGCGAGCTCGGTGACGAGCTTGATCCGCTGCGCCTCGCCTCCTGAAAGCGTGGGACTCTGTTGTCCTAACGTGAGATATCCCAGGCCCACATCCTGGAGCAGCTTCAGCGCGTGATGAATGCGAGCATGCGCGCTGAAGAACTCCGCAGCATCATCGACGCTCATCATCAGAACATCGCCGATCGATTTGCCCTTGTACTCGATGGCAAGCGTGTCGTGATTGAAACGGCGGCCTTTGCAGACATCGCAAACCACACGGACGTCGGGTAGGAAACTCATCTCGATCTTGCGCAGCCCCTGGCCTTCGCACGCCTCGCAGCGACCTCCAGCAGTGTTGAACGAAAAGCGCGACGCATCGAAGCCGCGCATGCGTGCCTCACTCGTCTCCGCGAACACGCGGCGCACCGCATCCCAGAATCCGATGTACGTCGCGGGGCACGAACGCGGGGTCTTGCCGATCGGTGTCTGATCGACTTCGAGGATCCGGCCTATCTGATCCCAACCCTCGATGCGCGCACAGCCGCGCCAGTTGATCTTCGCTCGTTTGCGTTTACGCAGCGCCAGCGCGAGATTGTCGTGCAGCACGTCGCGCGCGAACGTCGACTTGCCCGAGCCGGACACGCCCGCGACGACAACCAGTCTACCTAGCGGGACTCGGATGTCCTCACCTTGCAGGTTGTGAAGCGCAGCTCTCTTGACCACGAGCGTGCGCGTATCGCGAGTCACAGCCCGTCGTCGCGACAACGGATGCTGCAGCGGTCGCGCAAGCAATCGCCCGGTCAGCGACGCAGGCGTGCGCTCCAGCTGCTCCGCCGTGCCCGCAGCAACAATCCGACCGCCTCGAGTGCCCGCTCCAGGACCTAAATCGACGATGTGATCCGCACGCCGGATCGTCTCCTCGTCGTGTTCGACGACGAGAAGCGAGTTGCCTTTCGCCCTCAAGCGCTCGAGAGTATCGAGCAACACACGATTGTCTCGCGCATGCAATCCGATCGTGGGCTCATCGAGGATGTAGCACACCCCCTGTAGATTGGAGCCGAGTTGTGCCGCGAGACGAATGCGCTGTGCTTCACCGCCCGATAAGGTGGGCGCGGCACGATCCAACGTGAGATACCCGAGACCGACATCCTCCAGGAAGGCCAGGCGGGCGTTGATCTCCGCAAGTACGTCGCGCGCGATCTCGATCTCTCGACCTCTGAGCTTGAGCGCGCGGAATAGCTTGCGAGTATCGGAAACCGAGCGCGCCGCAAGCTCAGAAATCGATTGGTCTCTGAAGCGCACGTGACGCGCAACGGCATTGAGTCGGTGCCCGTCGCAAGCGGGGCAGATCTGCGTCTCGCCCTCGAACCACTCGTTCCACCAAATCTCCTCGCCCGACTGTTGCTCGTCGAATCCGCGCATCTGTATGCCGGTACCGAAACAGCTTTCGCACCAACCGTGCTTCGAATTGAAGGAGAACAAGCGGGGATCGAGCTCGGCAAAGCTGCGGGCGCAAGAGGGGCACGCGCGGCGTGTCGAGAAGATTTGCACTTTTGAGCCCGCGGGTCGCCGGCCGAGCAAGCGGCCGCGGAGTCCTCGCGCCCCAGTCTCCTTGGTCTTGGGCAACACGTGCACGACACCTTTGCCGTGCGCGAGCGCAGTGTCGAGGGCGGATCGCAGATCCCGTTCATTGCGTGGCGCGATTTGCACGGTCGCGACGGGCAACTCGATCGTGTGCTCATGAAAGCGGCTCAACCGCGGCCAACGGTTCGTCGGCAGCATCTCGCCATCTACACGCAGATGCTCGTAGCCCTTCTTCGCTGCCCAGGCCGCCAAGTCGGTGTAATAGCCCTTACGCGCAACGACGAGCGGAGCCAAAACCTCGATCTTCGCGCCCCGATACTCTTTCGCGAGGCGTGCGGCGATCGCATCGAAGCCCTGCGGCTCAATCGCGACGTCGCAATCAGGACAGTATTGCGTGCCGAGCTTGACATAGAGCAGCCGAAAAAAATGATAGACCTCGGTCAGCGTCGCAACGGTGCTCTTGCGACCGCCACGGCTCGTGCGCTGTTCGATCGCAACCGTCGGCGGGATTCCGAAGATCGCATCCACGTCGGGTTTCGCTGCAGGTTGCACGAACTGCCGCGCATAGGCATTGAGCGATTCTAGATAACGCCGCTGTCCCTCGCCGAACACGATGTCGAAGGCAAGTGTCGACTTGCCCGAACCCGACACGCCCGTAACGACGACGAACTTATCGCGTGGCAGCTCGACGTCTACATTCTTGAGGTTGTGCTCGCGTGCGCCGTGAATGGAAATCTTGGGCTCTGGGCTCTGGGCCCTGGGCTCTGGCAAGAGCGAAGCTGAGCGAGTTCTCTGGCGCACACCCAATGGAGCTGCATTCATTTTCTGGCCGGAGCCCAGAGCCCAGCGCTCAGCGGCCAGCGGCTCATCCCGCAGTGCTCTTCCAGTGTGTGAGCTCTGGTGCTCCATGACGTGAGTAGGCGTGCCCACTGTCACGACCTCGCCGCCAGCCTCGCCGCCCTCGGGTCCGAGATCGATCAGCCAATCCGAAGCACGAATGACATCAAGATTGTGCTCGATGACAAGCACCGAATGGCCAGCGTCGATCAGCCGTCGAAACGAGCGCAGCAACTTCGCGATGTCATCAAAGTGCAGCCCCGTCGTGGGCTCGTCGAAGAGGAAGAGCAAGCCCTGAGGGCTGCTGAGCACTGGCCGCTCGCCCGCATCCCGCTCCGCGCCATTCGCACGATCCGTGTGCTGCAGGTTCTGGGCGCTGGCCAGAGAACGACTACGCTTGCGGCCAAGCTGAAGGTGGTTGCCTCGGCCGCTTGTCTGTTTCTTGCCAGAGCCCAGCGCCCAGTGCCCAGTGCCCGCAAGCCCGGTGCCCGATTCCGCGAGATATCCCGCGAGCTTCAGCCGCTGCGCCTCACCGCCCGAGAGCGTCGGAACAGGCTGGCCCAAACGCAAATAATCGAGTCCTACTTCGGCGAGCGGCTGCAAACGCTCGAGGACCTCAGGTGCATCCGCGAATCCCTTTACCGCTTCTGCCACCGTCAGCTCGAGCACCTCGGCGATGTTCAGATTTCGTCTTGACACCTCGAGTGTGATCTCGAGGATCTCACTGCGATAGCGGCGGCCGTCGCAATCGGCGCATCGTAAGTAGACATCCGAGAGGAACTGCATCTCAATGTGCTCGAAGCCATTGCCGCTGCACGTTGGACACCGGCCATTTCCGGAGTTGAAGCTGAACGTTCCAATTGTATAGCCACGCTCCTTCGCGAGCGGCGTGGCTGCAAACAGTTTTCTGATCGCATCGAACGCGCCGACGTAGCTCGCCGGATTCGAACGAGTCGTTCGTCCAATCGGCGTCTGATCGACGAACACCACACCGGATAGATGCTCCGCACCTTCGATTCGCTCGTGCTCGCCGGGCGTCTCGGTCGGTTTGCCAAAGTGTTTACGGAGCGCGGGATGAAGAACGTCTTGGATCAACGTGGACTTACCGGAGCCGGAGACCCCGGTGACGCACACGAGGCACCCGAGCGGGATCGCCACGTCGATGTTCCGAAGATTGTGCTCTCGAGCGCCGATCACGCGAACGCAGGTCTGCTCGTCAGAAGATGCGCGCTGCGACTGCGGCGGCACAAGACTCGTCACGCTCTTACGCCCGAGCAGATAGTCTGCCGTCAGCGAGCGGTCGCTCTCTGCAAGTCGTGCCGGCTCCCCGTAAAACACGATCTGGCCGCCGCGCTCGCCCGGGCCTGGACCGATATCCAAGAGTCGATCTGCTGCATGCATGACCTGCGGGTCGTGCTCGACCACGACGAGTGTGTTGCCTGCCGACTTCAATCGACGCATGACCTCGATGACACGATTCATGTCGCGCGGATGCAGACCTATCGAGGGTTCATCGAGAACAAAGAGTGTGTTCACGAGCGATGTGCCCAGCGCAGTCGTCAGGTTTATTCGCTGGACTTCGCCGCCAGACAAGGTCCGCGACTGGCGATCGAGCGTGAGATAGCCGAGACCAACGTCGAGCAGGAATCTGAGACGGCTGCGAATCTCCTTGAGCACGAGGTCGCTCGCCTCATCCAACGGTGCCGGCAGCTCGAGCCCTTCGAAGAAGGCGCTGCATCGCTCGATGGGCAACAGCATCAGCTCATGCAAACTCACTCCCGGCAGGCTCGCGAGCGCCGCTTCGTCCCATCGGGTCCCGGAGGGTCTGAATCGCTCGCCGGCGCGTAAAGTACGCAGCGCATCTGCATGTGTACCAAGGCGATAGATCAGCCCATCTGTTTTCAGACGAGCGCCCTCGCAGGCTTGGCACGGTGTGTACGCACGGTACTTAGAAAGCAAGACGCGGATATGCATCTTGTACGACTTCGTTTCGAGCCAGGCGAAGAAGCGACGTACGCCATACCAGAGCCGGTCTTCCCAAGAGCCCTCGCCCTCCAACACCCAGGTTCGCTGCTCATCAGTGAGCTCCCGCCACGGTACGTCGAGGGGAATACCGCGCTTGCGCGCGTACTTGATCAGATCGTCTTGGCACTCGCGATACGACTCGCTCTGCCAACAGCGCACGGCACCATCGCGCAGCGTTTTGCTCGCATCCGGGACGATGAGTCCGAAATCGATTCCGATCGTGCGGCCGAAGCCACGGCAGGATTCGCACGCACCGATGGGCGAGTTGAACGAGAAGAGGCTCGGGACGGGCTCGCGATAATGGATGTCGCACTCTGCGCAGTGCAGATCCGAGGAAAATCTGAAGCTCGCGAGTGTCGCACCGCCCACGGACTCGGGCGCCCGATCGGCGTTCGGATCGAGAACCTGCACGCATACTCGTCCACGTCCAACGCGCAACGCCGCCTCGAGCGCTTCGATCACTCGCCCGCGATCTGCCGATCCGAAGCGAAGTCGATCCTGAATGATGTCCAACACGACGGAGCGCCTTTCGCTCGTCTTCGCCGCGCGTTTCCGCTTACGCCCTGCATCGGCGGACGATTCCTCGATGGTGCGTACACTACGTGAAAAGATGCGCGTGTAGCCCTGCGCTTCCAAGAGCTTCAGCACCTCGGCCTCGGAAAAGTTGTGAGGCACCACGACTGGGAAGGTGATGAGCAACCGCGCATCTGCCAGTTGCTGCTCACTTAGACTCTCCGCGAGATCGGCATAAATCGTCTGCGCCGTGTCACGACGCACGGGGCGCGCGCAACAGCGGCAATAAAGCTGAGCCGCTCGCGCAAACAGCAGCTTGAGATGATCGTTCAGCTCCGTCATCGTCCCTACCGTGGAGCGCGAGGTCCGCACGGGATTCGTCTGATCGATCGCGATCGCAGGCGGGATGCCTTCGATTCGCTCCACGCGTGGACGATCCATTCGATCGAGAAACTGACGCGCATAGGGCGAGAACGTCTCGACGTAACGTCTCTGACCTTCGGCGTAGAGCGTGTCGAACACGAGCGAGGATTTGCCGGAGCCTGAAACGCCCGTGACGACGATGAGCTCATTCGTCGGCAACTCGAGATCGAGCGATTTGAGATTGTTCTGGCGAGCGCCGCGAATGACGATAGAGTTGGACATGCTGAGCCGGCGAAGAAAGGAAGGGCCGCAGCGAGCAGGACGCGCGCGCGGTGGCGAGACGGCATTCTAGCCCGTCACGACCGGGTAGGATTGAACACAGGAATGGTGACAGCGCGTGTCGAGTTTCCGGCAGCTAATTTGCTTCGAAGACCCTCGACGTAGGTGTTCGCCTTCAGCTCAGGCCTGAAGCGGGGGCTCTTCCACCGCTTGCGATGACGCTGCGATCAGCGGCGGCAAGGGGCAGTGAAGGGTTGCGCACACCGCACGCAACAACTCCGATTCGCCGAGCGTGAGCGTCTCGTCGTGCGTGACCGTCTTCAGTAGCGCCTCGATGAGTTGCTCCTTTCCAGCTGGCGAGAGCTGATCGAGCCGACTCAGCGCTCGATCGAGCGACGTGCCCCACTGCGCGGGGACGGAGAACGCCGGACGCACTCGTGGATATAGCGCGTGCATTCCGACCTCGTATGCGCGCCGCGCCTCTGCTTCGCTGCGATGACCATGCTGTGCCAACACCGAAAAGAGCACCTGCACGTCCGCCTGCACTACGTCTAGCGATAGCGGGCGCTCGCGAACAACGGGCTGCAGCGCGTCGCGCAAGTACACCTGCGCGAGCTTACGCAGCACATAATGATGCAGCGACACCTGACCTTCTCGCTGAAGCATGCCGTTGAGGCACGCCATGAGTCGCAATCGATCTTCACGGGGCAATTGGCGCAATGCCGGGAATGCGCCGAACAATGCCGGCAGTCGCTGCTCCGGCTCCAATGCATGGACACTCCGCGCGAGCTCGCGGACTTGCGCGGCAGTCTGCGCATCCAGCTGCTGCGCGATGTACCGCTCCTGACGCTCGCGCGCCTCGCCGCGGCTGTCGAGCGCAAGGGCGAGAAGCAGTGCACGCGCGGATGCCGGATGGCGCGCGGCTAGAGTGATCTCGTGCGGCAGAGACTTGCGAATATCGCGCGCGACACGCATGTGCGCTGTCGTCGGATTGCCAACCATGCCCGCCAAACCAGCGAGCGGAACGTTGAGCACACCCGCGAGCCGCTCGCGCGCGTCGGGGCGAGTCGTCGGCTCCGCTCGATCTTCGCCACGCGAGCTCATCTGAGCTCTTGCCCGTTCGATCTCGGCGGGGTCGAAGTGCGGATCAATCGCCTTCAGGCGTTCGAGCAAAGGGGGATGCGTCGCAAACATTCGTGCCATACCTGGCGCGAACAGCATATGCGCGACTTCATCGACTTCAGGATGCCCGAGCCGCGATCCGGAAGAGGCAGCGCCAATCTTGACTAGCGCATTTCGCAGGCCCGTAGGATCGCGCGTGAACTGCACGGCCGATGCATCGGCGAGCGCCTCTCGTCTGCGCGATACCGCCGCTTGAATCAGCCGCCCGAAAAACAAACCCACATACCCGATGATGAGGACAGCGAATGCCACCAGCATGATCGCGCCCGCCCCGCCTTTCTGGTCGCGTCCGCGCGGCGCGATCCGCATCACCGTACGTGCGATCAACGCTATGACGAGCAGGCCGAACAACAAGCCCATCATGCGCACGTTCAAGCGCATGTCGCCGTTCAACACATGGCTGAACTCGTGGGCGATGACGCCCTGCAACTCCGCACGATTCAGCGTGTCGATGGCTCCCCGAGTGACGCCGATCGCCGCGTCAGCAGGATTGTGACCGGCGGCGAATGCATTGATCCCCCTCTCTTGCTCGAGCAGATACACCTCGGGCATCGGCACACCGGATGCGATCGCCATCTCCTCCACGACATTGAGCAAGCGTCGCTCGGCCGGATCGGTGGTATCCGCTGAGACGCGCACGCCGCCGAGCGAGCGTGCAACGACGCCGCCGCCACCACTCAATACAACTGTTTTGTAGAGACTCGCAACGCCAATGATGCCGATAACAAGGAGCGAGGTGCCAATCATGGTCGAGACGTTCTGCGACATCCATTGCGCGAGCGGTTGAGCCACACCGGTCGAATGCGCGTGTGCTTGCGAAAGCACCAAGAACACGACTGCATCCACCGCGCAGACCACGACGATCACGGCAACGATGAACAGAAACACGAGCCGCCGCGAGGCGCGGCGTGCTTCGTCTTGTCGTTGGAAGAAGTTCATGACGCGCTAACTGTGCGGCTGTAGACCGTAGGCTGTAGCCAGAAAGACGCGCGCGGGCTGATCTCAGCCGCAGCGATGCGGACGTTCTCTTGCTGCAGCCTACAGCCCACAGCCTCGTGCTCAGGTGAACTTCACCTGCGGCACCGCGCGCTTTTCAGGCGACTCGATCTCGAGCAACTGGGCAGGTTGAAACGAGAACATGCCGGCGAGAATGGAGTTCGGGAATACCTCGCGCAGATTGTTGTAATTCATCACCGAGTCGTTGTACGACTGACGAGCGAACGCGACCTTGTTTTCCGTCGAGGTGAGCTCTTCGGACAGCTGCATCATGTTCTGATTTGCTTTGAGATCCGGATAGGCCTCCGCGAGCGCGAACAGCCTGCCAAGCGCACCGCTCAAGGCGTTCTCGGCACCCGCGAGCTGCTGAACCGCGCTCGGATCGCCGGGATGCGCGGCTGCGTTCTTGAGGCCGGTGACGGCGGCATTGCGAGCAGTGATGACGGCCTCGAGCGTCTCACGCTCGTGCTTCATGTAGCCCTTCGCCGTCTCGACGAGGTTGGGAATGAGATCGTGACGGCGGGTGAGTTGCACGTCGATCTGCGCGAATGCGTTCTTATAGGCATTGCGGCCCGCGATGAGGCGGTTGTAAATGGAAACGAAGAAGAAGATCGCGAGGACGCCGAGCGCCAAGACAATCCAACCTGCCATGTTTGCTCCCCGAAATGACGTGGCCAATACGCGGCGCAAGCATACCGAAACCGCAAGCGGCGGAAATGTTTGCCGGCCAATTGCGGCTCACCACCGGTGAGCCGGCTGTACGCGGGAGAAGCTAGCGCGCGGACGCGCAGATTTGCTTATTTCAGCGGAGAGATCAGATCGACGAGGCGACTGAGGAGCGACGGCTTCAGACCTTCGACTTCCATCTCCTGCGTTCTCGGCAAGTCGAGATCGGACAGGTTCAGCTTGAATGAGTCATCGCTTTCAGCCTTCACGAAGAAACCCTGCCGCGCTGACGGCGCGCGTGCCGCAGGACGTTGCGCGGGCGCAGGCGCTGCGGGTCGGATCGTATGCGTGGCATCGCGACGCGCCGCGTGAGAGTTAAGGCTCATCGAATTCCTCCGAAATGTGAACGCGCGAGTGACGAGCGCAGCCTAGTGGAAGGAATGCACCCGCCGCGTGAGCTGCATCACGTTCATCGCAGCACCGCATCGTTCCTATGTCGATCGCACCAACGGCACACATACAATGACTGGTTATGTTCAGAGCATGTCGCCGTGGACAGACGCACGGCGCGCTTGCGCTGAGCGGGGGCGATCTGCGAAGAACGTAGGCATGAACGCGATTCCCCGATACCAAGTTCCTCTACTTGCAACCCTCCTCGGCGTTGGCATCTCAATCGGCGCGTGCAACGCCCGCTCCGACAAAGAGCCACAGGCGGGGACGACGAACACTCCCACCATTCCGCTGGTGACCGCCGCCGACAGTCAGCAACGAACGATCGAGATGGATGCCGGCGGAATTGCGACACGCTACACACCCGTGTTCACGAAAGACGCCCTCGTGCGCATCGACGAAGAACGCGCCCGCGATCAAGCGCGCGGCACGTACCTCTTCCAGGGGGCACGGTTGTTGCGTTACGAAGGACGCCCGATAGAGGGTGCAGGCGAGCTACTGTTGGAGTTCGATTTGCAGGGCAAGACGCTCACCGCGCGCAACGGCGATGCGCCCGCAGAAGCAGAGGACGTCAGCTCGATTCGCGCCCGAGCGCAATTGCTGCGCAACCACGCATTGGCACAGCACGCCTCGAGGATGCACTCAGCAGATCGCTGAGCCTGTTCACGCCGCGTTCGCGTGTACGGACCGCGCGGGCAGCTCGATCTGCACGCTCAAGCCGCCGTGCGCGGCATTGCGCGCAAACACTTGGCCGCTGTGCAGCGCGACGATACGCGAGGTGATCGCAAGACCGAGCCCCGTTCCACCGCTCTCGCGATCGCGCGAAGCTGCGACGCGATAGAACGGCTCGAAAATGCGCTCGAGCTCAGCTGCCGGCACACCTGGGCCTTTGTCTTCGATCAAGACACGAGCAGCACGGCCGGGCTCATACGCGAGCTTCACGCTCACCGAGGTTCCGGGTGCAGTGAAGCGGACGGCATTGCGCAAGACGTTCTCGATGGCGCTGCGCAGAAGCCGGTGATCGCCGTCAACGATTACGCCGGAGCTCGGAATCCATTCCACTTTCTTGTTCATCGCGCCCGCCTCGAGCCGCGCGTCGTCCACGACTTCGCTCAGCAGCAATGCCAAGTCGACAGGCTCGGGCGTATGCACGGGCTCTGCAGCGCGCAGCTGCGAAAGCTGCAGCATCTGCCCGATCAAAGTATCGAGACGCTCGGCTTCGAGCTCGATACGATCCAACTGCCTCGTCAAGTCCTCTCCCGGGCGGCGCGCCAGACCGAGCGCAACTCGCAAACGCGCAAGCGGCGAGCGCAGCTCGTGCGACAGGCCTCGTAGCAAGTCCTCCTTCGATGCGATCAGCCCGCGTACATGATCGGCCATCGCATCGAAATCGCGCGCGAGCACACCGAGCTCGTCGCGACGGCGCGAGAATTCCTCGCCCACGCGCGCCTCGAGGTTGCCAGCAGCCAAAGATCGAGCGCTCGATTGCAGCCGCTCCACGGGTTTGCTCACGTAGCGAGCAAGCGACCAACACACGAGCCCGCTCGTCGCGAGCGCAAACAGCAGCACGACGATGCGCACGTCGGTCGAGTTCAACATGTTCATCGGCCAATTCGGCCCGCTGATCATGATCGAGTACACGGTCCCGTTGCGATCCGTGAACAGTGGCGTCAAGAGCAGCGGATCATCGATGTCGCGGCTATCGATCCGATTGGCGCCGAGAAGCCCCGCATCTTGCAATCGGCCCACGTACTTGCGCAGATGGTGGGGCAGCGGGCGCTTTAGGACATCATCGCCAGTGGAATCCACGATGAAGATGTCGCGATCGGTGTACTTGCGCTCGGAATCTGCAATCCAAGCGGGCAACGCTTGCGGGCCGTCCGATCGCAGCAGCGCAGCGGCTTCGTTCGCGAGCTGCTTGATGTCTACATTCACGCGCTTTACTTGCTGGAAGCGGTACCAGCCGACACCCGCAGTCGTCCCAAGTACCACGAGCATCGCGGCCCAGAACGCGAGGAAGATGCGCAGGAATAGCGTCTTCATGTGCGTGCTTCGGCGCGCGCCTCTCCGTTCGCGATGAGCACGTAGCCAGCCCCGCGGATGCTGCGAATCTCGGGAAGACCATTCTCGCCGAGCCCGAGCTTGCGCCTGAGATTGCTCACGTGCGTGTCGATGCTGCGATCGTACGGCGTCAGACGCCGGCCCAAGACCCGCTCCGTCAGCGACTCGCGAGACTGCACGTTGCCCGCGGAGCGCATCAATACTTCCAACAGGCGCAGCTCCGTGCCCGTGAGCCGCACCGCTTCACCTGACAGCGTCACCTCGAAGATCGCCGGATCGAGTCGCAACGGACCGATCGTGACGGGATGCGCTGGCGTATCCGCATCGCGAGGCGAGAACCGCCGCAAGACTGCTCGCACGCGCGCGACCAGCTCGCGCGGATTGAAGGGTTTCGCGAGATAGTCGTCCGCACCGAGCTCCAAGCCGACGATGCGATCGACATCGGTGCCGTGTGCGGTGAGCATGATCACAGGGACCGAGAGATTGCGTCGCAAGCGGCGCAACACCTCGAACCCGCTCAAAGAAGGCAGCATGACGTCCAGGATCACTAGATCCGCGGGGTGGGGCTGCTCAATCAGCCGCTCGAGCGCTTCCGCCCCATCGCGGAGCACCGAGACTTGAAAGCCCTCACCGCTTAAATATTCGGTCAGCATCTGACCCAATTCGCGGTCATCGTCAACGATCAGCAAGGAAGCGGGCTGGGTCATAGGAGGCAGGGGTTCAACGGTGAAAATACGTTTACGAGACGAGGGGCACGGGGCGGCCTACCCTCCAAGCGCCTCGGTGGGGCGATGTTTACCTGGTGAATGAGTGTGGTGCAACGGCCTGGCACAGTTGGAACGGCGCAGCACATGAAGTTTTCTCAAGGGCTCGGTTTTTCGACGGTTTGCCTTTCGGCCGAGCTCACATGGGCACCGAGGCACTCCACAGGCATCCACGTCGGATAAATACGGGCTGTGCGCCTCGCGCGACACATTCGTCGGGGCTGCGCTTTGCACTAGAGCGAGGAACCTAGCGATGTGTATCGGCGTTTCGCGCACAATTCTCGCCTGATAGCGAGCCCACCGCGGCGTCAGTCCGCGGCCCGTGAAGCCTCGTAGCCCCCGTTACACGTAACGGGACCTTCTCTGCCCTCATCGCTTACGATGGGCTTCTCCTTAACGCCAGGAGCCCCTGCACTATGCCTGTGCCTTGGATGCAGATCGTTCAACTCGTCCCCTCGATCGTCGATGTCTCGCGAGAGCTCCTTCGCCGGACCAAAGCCCCGGTACCGGGCTCGCCTCCTGGCCCGCCACAATCGGGCGCCGATCTCGCAGCGCGCATCGTCGCTCTCGAAGAAAACGAACGCCGGCAAGCGGAGCTCGTGAGCCAAATGGCCGAACAGCTCGCAGCGCTGACCCGCGCCGCAACGGCGCTTCACCGGCAGTTCGTATGGCTCACGATCGGGTTCGGGGTCGCGGTGATTGTGGCGTTGGTAGCGCTGGGGATAGCACTGCGGTGAAGTGACAGAGTGACGAGGTGACGGAGTGACAAAGTCAGAAAAGGAAACTCATCCGCAGTGCCTCACTCTGACTTCGTCACTCCGTCGCTCCGTCACTTCGTCATCTCGTCACTTGTGACCTACTTACTGCGGCTTATACAGCGGCATCACCCTCGGCACGTTCGCCTCGAGATCTTTGATGCGCGATGCGCTCGAAGGATGCGTGCTCAGGAACTCTGGTGGACCGCCGCTCGACAGCTTGCCCATCTTCTGCCACAGCGTGATTGCCGCGTTAGGGTCGTAACCGGCGCGTGCCATCAGCTCCAAACCAATCCGATCGGCCTCCGCTTCCTGCTCACGACTGTGGGGTAGCGTGAATGTGACTGCGGAGACTTGGCTGGCGATAGACATGACGCTGTCGCTCGCGCCTGTCGCGACGGCTACGCCGGTGAGCGCGAGCTGTTCGGCGTACGCACGCGAGATGCGCTCGCGCGAATGCTCGCGCAGCGCATGCGCGATCTCGTGACCGATCACTGCGGCCAATTCGGCATCCGTTGCGTCCAACTGCTCGATGAGGCCCGTGTACACCATGATCTTGCCGCCCGGCATGCAATAGGCATTGACGTCCTCGGAAGACTGCACGTTCACCTCCCACTTCCATTGCGTCGCATCCGGACGAAATACCGCGGTGTGTGGGATCAGACGCTGCGAGATACGCTGCACACGCTGGTACTGCGCCTGGTTGGCGTTCAGCGCACCTTGGCTGCGCGCCTTGGTGAGCTCCTGCTGGTAGGCCTCTTGCGCGCCTTTCGCGACCTGCTCTTCCGATACCAACATCATTTGCTTGCGCTCGACGCCAACAGCGCCCGGCTGTGTCGTCTGAACGGTTTGGCACGCAGTGCACGCGAGCGCGAGGGCGATCAAAAAAATGCGGCGGATGAACATAGGTCGAGGTCTCGTGTGTAACACCGATTGGAACGGCAGTCTCGGACGCGAGTTCCGTGGCGTCGTGAGAGAACCGCTTCGCTCAGGGCGACTGCTTGTCTTCTGCTTTCTCGGCTGGATTGCCGGCCGTCAGATACCGACCCAGTCGCGCGACCTGTCCGCCGAGTACTTCATCGACGATTGGCGCCCAATCTGCGAGCGGACGATCCGCGTAGCCTCCGACATTATAGGTGAACGTCACGCGAGATCCGCCGCTCGCCGCTTCGATCTGCCACGTCATGCTGCCATTGATGCCGAATTCCTGTAGCGGCCCGAGCGCACCCGTCAGCCGCAAGGTCTTCGCTGGCTGGGCATACACGACGCGGCCATGCTCGATGCCTGCGTACAGGCTCAGCTTTTCGCAGAAGCAGCCTTGGACGTAAGGATCGAGGCGCAGGTTGTTCGCATCGCCCGAATAGGTATGCTCGGGATCCCACCACTTGGCGACGTCGGCGAGAGCTGCCCACACGACAGGTGGCGCGACATTCGGCGCCTCCACGACGTGACGGATATTGAAACCATTCGCTCCTGCGCTGAGTATTTCGGCATGCGCCGGGCCCGTGACGACCCAGGCGAGCGCGATCGCGAGAACCTTTATGCGCATGTTTTCGTCCTTCACTGCGAATCGACGCGCGAATGGTAGCTTGCGAGCGGATCCGACGCACGTTCAGACCATGCCACTCATGGATAACCCTCGAACGCACATGATCAGCTGCCCGCACTTGCGAATGCGCCCTCATCGATCACGATCCTGCGGTGCGCGGCACACGCGCGTCGGCTCACGAGGTGAACAGAGATGATCCGAACGGACGAGGTGACCTATCGCGACGAAGATACCGTGTGCAAAGGATTCGTCGCGTACGAAGATGGCAACGCATCGTCACAACCTGCAGTGCTGATCAGTCACATGGCGGGCGGGCGCGAAGAATTCGTCGAAAGCAAGGCGCGTGAGCTCGCCGTTCTCGGCTACGTCGGCTTCGCACTGGATATGTATGGTGAGAACCGCCGCGGCGCAACGCTCGAGGAAGGCCGCGCGCTCATGAAGCCGCTGCTCGATGATCGTACATTGCTCGCGCGGCGCATTCGGGCGGCGTTATCCGCGCTACGCGCCCTGCCGCAGGTCGATACGAAGCGCATCGCCGCGCTCGGCTATTGTTTTGGAGGGCTATGCGTTCTCGATCTCGCGCGCAGCGGCGCGGATATACGAGGCGTGATCAGCATGCACGGGCTCCTCAAGCCCAGCTATCTCGAGGCGCAACGCATCTCAGCCAAGATCCTGGTTCTGCACGGTCACGACGATCCGCTCGCGCCGCCAGAAGACGTTCGCGTATTCCAAGAAGAGATGACGGCGGCTGGCGCCGATTGGCAAATGCATATCTACGGCGGCACCCAGCACGCCTTCACGAATCCGAAAGCAAGCAACGCCGCCGCGGGGCTTGTCTACAACCCGGTTGCGGAGCGCCGCGCATGGATCTCGCTCGTCGCATTCTTGTCCGAAGTGCTACGCTGAAGCCCATGACTACCCAAGATGCCGCCGATTCGATCGTCACCCAAGAACAGGCCGAAGAGGCCATTCGCATACTGCTACGCTGGTCCGGAGAGGACCCGACTCGCGAAGGACTGCGTGACACACCCACTCGCGTGGTCCGCGCATATCGCGATTGGTTTTCGGGTTATCTGAGCGATCCCGCGGAGTACTTACGTCGAACCTTCGAGGAAGTCGAAGGTTACGATGAGATGATCGTGTTGCGTGACATCGAGTTCGAATCGCATTGCGAGCATCACATGGCACCGATCATCGGCCGCGCGCACGTTGGCTACCTGCCGACGAACAAAGTCGTCGGGATCAGCAAGCTCGCAAGAGTCGTTGATGGCTATGCGCGCCGCTTCCAAGTTCAGGAAAAGCTCACGGCGCAAATCGCGCGGTGCATCGACGAGGTGCTCAAACCGCGCGGCGTCGGCGTCGTGATCGATGCCGCGCATCAATGTATGACAACGCGCGGTGTGCACAAGCGCGGCGTATCGATGGTCACGAGCAAGATGCTCGGCGACTTCCGCGAAGACGCGCGCACGCGAGCGGAATTCTTGAGGTTCATAGATGGCAAGTGAGCTTGCTCGCAGTGCGAGCCGCTGAGGATACTGGGTTATTGGGTATCGGGTTCTGGCCAGAATACTGAGCCGAGTCCCCTTCTCTGACCGGTACCCAGTACCCAGCCACCCAGAACCCGATCCGCTCCATTTGACATTTTCCGCCTCGCATTCAGCGCCTCCCTGATGACCCTCTACATCAATGTCGGCGCCTGCCGACCAATGTGACGAAGTTCTCATTGCGATTGCCACGCACGTCCTAGCATCCAACCCACTCTCGCTCGTCGCGAGGGATCGCAAGCAAGGGAAGGCGAGCTTGGGGACAGCGAATCGAGGGCAATCATGTGAATGCGCGAGCGGAGATCGTCGGTAATGTTGCACGGATGCCAATCGCGCGTGCCGAACACATTTCCATCGAAGCTGGCCCTGAAGACGCCGCCGCATCGATACGCCGCGCGCGTGGCAAAATCCGCGCGACCTATTCACTGAAGAGCTCGCTTCGCGGCTGCCACACAGAGCTCGCGCTACTCGAAGATCACTTTCTCTCCGTGCGCTGCGTACGCCCGGATGGTCTACCCAAGAAGTACGATGTGGACTTGCGATTTGCGAACGCCAAACCGGTTCGCGTCCGGGAAGTCTCGTGGACCTGGCTCATCGTCACGATCGGGCTCGTCGCGCTTGCGGTCGGCACCATCGTGTCCGTGTGGGCGACAGCGACGAATCCCTGGGATCGTCCGGGCTTCATCGCAGCTTTGATTACACTGCTCGGGAGCGTGGGCACGTTCTTTCTGTTCTTGCGCCGCACGACCGAATCGCTCGAGTTCAGAAGCGTGCACGGTCACGCGACGCTCGTGAGCGTCACGGGCGGGATCGGCAGCGCCCGTGGCGGCAAGCTTTTCTTCGTCGAGCTCATCAAAGACATCAACGCGGCGAAGACCGCCCGACTGCAAGAAAGGCCGCAGTTCTTGCGCGACGAAATGCGTGAACATCATCGGCTGCGCGAGCTCGGCGTGCTGTCGGATCAAGAATACGAAGCGAGCAAAGCCAGGATCTTGAGCGCCCACACGTGAGGAGGGCCGACTGGCCAACCGGCCAACGGGTACTGGCCAGAGATGGTTCGACCTGCGGCTCTGCATGCCATTCGTTGAGATCCGCCGCTAATCCCTAAGCAGGACCCATGCCCGAACGGGCTAGGAGTCTGGCCAGTAGCCAGTGGCCAGTTGGCCGGTCGACCGCGACAATCGATCGACATCGATCGTCGCCTTCACAGGCAGATGGTCCGAAGCCACTTTCGCAAGCTCGGTCCGATGGACTTCGATCGAGACGAGTGCTTCAGGGGGACGCACCCAAATCCGAGTCAGCGCAAGGAGTGGGAAGAACGAAGGGAACGCAGCGGGCGCGGCAGGCTCGCCGAACACACGATGGGCTTCCTTCAACGTCTGAGCTCGGCGATACCATTCGTTCATGTCGCCCAGCACGAACGTGGGCATGTCTTTCTCCATCGCCACGACTTCGAGCACACGATGCCATTGGAAACGCCGTTCCGGGCGGCGCAGACCCAGATGCGCGGCGATGACTCGCACGGGCTGATCGTGCACGTCGAGATGGATATCCAGTGCGCCACGCGGCTCGCACAATGGATAGCTCAGATCGTGTCTGCGTACCGCTATGATCGGAAAGCGCGTGAGAACCGCATTACCGTACTCTCCGGTCTTGCGAATCATGCGCAGCCCCGGCACAGCAGCCATCCCGAGCACCTCCGAGAGATACTCGAGCTGCATCGATTCGACGTCTTCGCCCGGCTGGTTATCGACTTCCTGTAAAGCGAGGATATCGACGTTCAGCTCGCGGATGACATCTGCGATGCGCGATGGCTTGCGACGCCGGTCCATGCCGACACAGCTGTGCACGTTGTACGACGCAACTGCGATCGTGCTACGGCTTCCTTGCCGGCTATCCACCGCCTCCTCCACGTTGGTTCAGGCGGCACGCGCGCCGCCGACCTCATCGGGACGGGTGAGATTCGACGCGGAGCTCACGAGCCACCGTCGCACGAGCCAAGTTGCGATTGCAAGCAAGGCGAGCACGGAACCGATCAACCAATAATTCACCTTGCTCGGATCCTCGATCGCCGCCTGCAGTTGATCGCCAAAGACCGTGGAGGTCAGCGTCCCGGGAAGAATCCCGATCGCCGTGCCGAGCATGAAGTGCCAAAGCTTCACGCGCACCGCGCCAGCGACCACACCTTCCACTGCGAAGGGTGCGAGCGGCACGAGACGCAACGCTGTGATCGCCAACAATCCGCGTCGCCTAAGCACTTGAATGATGTCGTTCAGCTTCGCGCCTGCGATGCGCCTCACTGCCTGACGATCGAGCCGTTTACCGGCAACGAACGTGAGCCATGCAGAGAACTCTATGCCGAGCATCGCATAGACAAAGCCGAGCCATGGTCCGAACGCCACGACGGCGAACAGCGTGATGAGTGGCCGGGGAAACATCGTGATCGCTGCGGGCGTATACGCGAGCATCGTCACGAGCGGTGCCCACCACTTCGATCCCACTTCTCGGGCCCACTGCGTGATGCGATTCGCTTCCAGCAACTCCGCAAGCGGCGTGAGCTTCCATAACGCAGTCAGTCCCGCGACGACCGCGACGAACATCAAGATCTTTCCCCAAGCAGGGCCGCTGCGCTCCTCGCGTACATCCCCATTGAAGAGCGTAGCAAGGTCGCTCAGAGCAACGGGCTTCTCGGGATCGGCCACGCTTGCCATGTTCATAACGGCTTCGGGTACTTGCGCAAGATCGGTGAGCGGTTTCAGCGTGCGCTCGGGCTTCTGCAGCACATCGATCGCCTCTCGCAAACTGCCCTTCTCGCGCACGGCCGCGCGCACTTCTTCTGGCGTAAATCCCAAGTGCTCGCCTAGCAGCTCGCAGCGCAGAGCTTCGATCGCAGTGGTGATATCTGCGCGGCTGTCCGCCGCAATCGAGAGGTCGCATTCGGTATCGAGCCCCATCGAGCGGTTCGCGAGATTGGCAGAGCCGATGCGCACGAGCTCTTCATCGATGATCATCATCTTCGCGTGCACATCGATACAGGTTCCGTCCTTCAATCCTTGGATGTAGGGATAGAACACTCGCAGGCGTCCATGGTGATCGGCAGCGCGAAGTTTTTCGATGAGCCGCGTTCGCAACGTCTGCATCGTCAGCTCTTCTAGCCAGCCGTGGCTCAATTGGCGCAGTACGACGATGACCTCGGGCCCATCCGCCTCTGCCAGTCTCTCCGCCAGTGCCTCGCCAACCCTGTTCGCGGTGAAGTACTGATTCTCGATGTAAATCGACTTGCGAGCCGCACGAATCATGTCGAGATACATTTCCTCGGTTTCGCGAATGCTCGGTGTGTCGTCGGAGGGCGGAGCACTGCGCGAGATCGCAACGCGCAGATCTCGACGCACGGAAGGCTCGAGCGAATCGGGCCATGGGTCTGCGCCGCGCAGGTAGGGCGGCGAGAGCTTCTCGCCGGTCGCACGCTGCCACCTGTCGCGGACCAAATCGCCCAATGACCGCGCTGCATCGCCATCGACGGCCATCGCAAGATCGTGAAACGGAGGATAGGGTGTGCCTTGCACCACGCGACGCGCATTGTCAGGCGCGTGGTCGCATGTATCCCAGCGCTTGCACGTCAGGTCGATGCCGCCGCAGAACGCCACTGCATCATCGATGACTACGAGCTTCTGGTGATGCGATGCGCCGACCGGGTGCGTGTTGTCGTATCTGAACTGAACGCGTCGGCGCGGCTTCCATCCGAAGCCATAGATAGGCGCCCACTCTCGATCCAGCCCGAAGATCATCGGGTAATCCCAGATGAGGATGTGGATCTGGAGCGCGCGTTTCTTGCGCACGAGATCGTTTAGAAACTTGCCCAGCTCCAGCTCGCGGCCGCGCTCGTCCTCGCACAGAAGCCGCGTGCGGCTGTGAAAATCCCAGCCGGTGATCAGGATCGAGCGCTGCGCTTTGCGTGCCGCCGCGACGAATGCTTTGAAGTAGGCATCGGCATCGACCAGAAAAGCGGCGCGATCGGCTGCTTCGATGCGCCAACAGTTGCGACCTGCCTCGAACAGGCTTGTGGATCTCGCGTTCTCGGACATGGACGACCCGCATAAAGTTGTCCGAGAAACGCGCGCAGCTCGAAAGCGGTTCCTTTAATAGCCCTTACCCACATCCACGATCGACAACATGCGCTCGCCAAGCGCGTAGCGCCGAACGTTCTCCTTCACGACTTCCATCTGCGCCGAAAAGCCCAGATCGGATCGTGCCGAGACGTGCGGCGTGATGACGACGTTCTTGAACGTCCACAACTCATGATCGGCGGGTAATGGCTCGGGATCCGTGACATCCAATCCCGCGCCCGCGATCTTGCCGTTTTTGAGAGCGTCGACAAGGGCAGCCGTGACGACGCTTCTCCCGCGCGCGATATTGATGAAATAGGCAGTGGGTTTCATCTTGGCGAAGAACTCGGCATCGAACAGACCGGTGGTCTGCGGCGTCAACGGCGTGGCGTTCACGACGACATCCGCTTCGCGCGCGAGCTCGAGGAGCTCGTCAGGCAATCCGACGTAAGTCACGAAATCAGGGCCGCTGCGCCCGCTCGCGCGCGTTGCGATCACACGCATGCCTAACGCATGAGCTCGTTTCGCGATCTCGCTACCGATTCCGCCGAGACCGACTACGAGCATCGTCTTGCCCTGCACCACCGTCAAACGACCTTCGGCCACTTCGGGCCGCCAGTCTCGTTCGTGCTGCGAAGGGATGAAGGCATCGAGGCGACGTGTCATCGCAAGCATCATCCCGATTACGTGCTCCCCGATGACAGGCCCCATGATCCGCTGCATATTCGTGACGAGAATGTCTCGCTCGCGGATCGCAGGAATGGCAACGCACTCCTCCACCCCTGCACTAAGCACCTGGATCCAGCGAATCGACTTACCTGCTTCGATGATGTTTGGGGCGCACGTGCCAATGAGCGCATCGGCATCCTTCGCCAGCGTGCGTGCATGCAGCGCGTTGTCGGCGCGCACGACCTCTACACCGGGCGCCAGCGCCTTCAATTCCCCGACCATCTCCGGCGATGACCCGACGAGCAGGATCTTCTTCGGTTTCTTCCAGCCCGCCCGCTCACTCACAGGTGCAGCTGCTTCTTCGAGTTGATATCGATCCTTGATGCTTTGCTCGCCGGCCGCGCCAGCTGTCTCGGTCAGAGCTGCAAGCGCCACCGCAACCGCACAGACCAACGCTTTCATCATCGCTCTCCCTTCGCGCACTCATGGAATGTCGAGAAGCATGCAACAGAACGGCATGGGGACGTATCGAGAATTGTCGACCGACCTGCTTGAAAGGAAAGCCTTCAGCGTGCTTCGCGCGCCTACGGCAGGGAAGCCTGTCGGCAGGGGAGCCTACCGGCAGGGTCAGAATCACGCGCTTCGCAAGCGTGCACGTTCGAGTTTCAACCAGACACGCGGCTTGGATACTTCGTCTGGAGATCTATGAACCTTCGAAGCCATCGGTTTGTCGAGCGGATCGACGCCCCATGGTGTTACCTGCGACCCTGCCGATAGGCTTCCCTGCCGGAGCGTTTCGCGAAGGCTTCCCTGCCGCTAGGCTCCCTTGCCGTCGACAGTACGGCTTCCTTCTTAGACTAAGACTCTCTCGATCCCCCCGTTATTGGCCTGCTTCACGTACTTCTGCAACCAATCCGCTCCGAGAACATGGCGCGCGATCTCGATCACGATGTAGTCGGCATCCGTGTCCGAATCGTCGTTGTAGCGCTTCAAACCCTGCATGCAAGAGGGGCAGGAAGTCAGGATCTTCACTTCGCCTTTGAAGCCATCCGCACGCAGCTTCGCCGCGCCGGCCTTCATCTCCTGCTCTTTGCGAAAGCGTACCTGGGTCGCCACATCGGGACGCGTGATCGCGAACGTGCCGGATTCGCCGCAGCAGCGATCGTTCTTCTCGATCTTGCCATTGAGGCCATCGTTCATCAGCGTGTTGACGACCTTCAGGGGGTCGTAGCTCTTGATCGGCGTGTGGCACGGGTCGTGATACATGTAGCGCACGCCCGTCACACCATCGAGTTTCACACCTCGCTCCATCAGAAACTCGTGAATGTCGACGATGCGGCATCCAGGGAAGATCTCGTCGAATTTGTATCCCTGGAGCTGATCGAAGCAGGTTCCGCAGCTTACGACGACGGTCTTGATGTCGAGATAGTTGAGCGTGTTCGCGACGCGGTGGAAGAGCACGCGATTGTCCGTGATCATCTTCTCCGCTTTGTCGAACTGGCCGGCTCCGCGCTGCGGATACCCGCAGCAGACATAGCCTGGCGGCAGCACGGTCTGCACCCCGACTTCCCACAGCATCGCCTGTGTCGCGAGCCCGACTTGGGAGAACAAGCGCTCAGAGCCACAACCCGGGAAATAGAACACCGCTTCTGAGTCGGTGGTCGTGCGTGCGGGATCGCGGATGATCGGCACGTAGTGACGATCCTCGATGTCGAGAAGCGCGCGCGCCGTCTTCTTCGGTAGACCGCCTGGCATCTTCTTGTTGACGAAATGCACGACCTGTTCTTTGACGGGCGGCTTGCCGGTCGTCGCTGGAGGTTGCTTTGTCTGGACGAGTGCCAACGGCGCGAGCGCGCGATTCGCCATGCGCTGCGCTTTGAAGCCCCACTCGAGCATGGCTTTGCGCGTGAGCTTGATCGTTTCCGGATTGGTCGCATTCAAGAAGAACATCGAGGCCGCCGTGCCCGGATTGAAACGCTTCTTGCCCATCCGACGCAGCAAGTCGCGCATCGCCATCGAAACATCGCCGAAGTCGATGTTCACTGGGCACGGAGTCACGCACTTGTGGCAGAGCGTGCAATGATCCGCCACGTCCGAGAATTCATCGAAGTGACGAATCGAAATGCCACGACGCGTCTGCTCTTCGTACAAGAATGCTTCGATCAACAGCGAGGTCGCGAGAATCTTGTTACGCGGCGAGTACAGCA
The DNA here is from genome assembly GCA_023417315.1 of Pseudomonadota bacterium. Taxonomy (GTDB): domain Bacteria; phylum Pseudomonadota; class Gammaproteobacteria; order Steroidobacterales; family Steroidobacteraceae; genus Steroidobacter. The sequence continues at coordinate 1,869 of JAEZFW010000023.1, read as the reverse complement.
GATTCGCCCGCGGCACATGCGTTGCGCACACGGGCTTGCACTTACCGCAACGCAAGCAGTCTTTGATCGCATCGGAGATCGAGTTGATGTCCGATTGCTGCATGATGAGCGATTCGTGCCCCATCAAGTTGAAGCTTGGCGTATAGGCATTGCGCAGATCGCCATTCGGCATCAGCTTGCCGCGATTGAAGTGACCCTGCGGATCGACGCGATCCTTGTAGCGGCGGAAATCCGCAGTCTCTTCGTCCGAGAGAAACTCGAGCTTGGTGATGCCGATACCGTGCTCTCCGCTGATGACGCCGTTCAAGTTGCGCGCGATTCGCATGATGCGCACCACAGCGCGATTCGCTTCCTGCAGCATCTCGTAATCATCAGAGTTCACCGGAATGTTCGTGTGCACATTCCCGTCGCCCGCGTGCATGTGCAGCGCCACCCATACGCGGCCGCGCAGCACGCGCTTGTGAATCTCCTCGACCGCTTCCAGCACAGGTAGAAATGCGCCTCCCACGAACAAGCGCCGCAAGTGCCCGCGGATTTCACTCTTCCACGAGGTGCGCACCGATCGGTCTTGCACGAGATCGAACACCCGCGTCTGCGGCTCGCGCTCGAGTCGACGCTCGAAGTCGCCGCGCAACGGCTCGAACCCAAGCGCATTCAGCTGCACAAGTGCTTCGGCAAGCGGCGTGTCCAAGTGCTCGTGGAGATAAGTCCAGCGTGCGCGAGTTGCAGCGAGCACTTGACGCGCCTGCTGCTGACGATCGCCGATGAGCTCCGCGCGCGACACACCCTGTAGGTCGGGATCGTCGGTCTTGCCAAGCGGCAGCTCTCCCGCGAACAGCGCATCGAGCTCATTGAGAAGCTTCAGCTTGTTCTTGAACGAAAGCTCGATGTTGATGCGCTCGATTGCATCCGTATAGTCGCCCATCCGCTCCAGCGGGATGACGACGTCTTCGTTGATCTTGAACGCGTTCGTGTGCCGCGCGATCGCAGCAGTGCGAGAGCGATCGAGCCAGAACTTCTTGCGCGCATCCGGGCTGACCGCGATAAAACCCTCGCCTGCTCGGCTGTTCGCGATGCGTACGACTTCCGAAGTTGCACGCGCGACCGCGGCATCGTCCTCACCCACGATATCGCCAAGCAGCACCATCTTGGGCAGATGGCCGCGCTTGGATTTCGTGGCATAGCCGACCGCACGGAGGTAACGCTCATCGAGGTGCTCTAGACCTGCGAGCTGCACGCCAGTCGTGCGCGCCTCGTGCTCGAGGAACGTCTTGATCTCGACGATCGATGGAATCGCGTGACGTGCATGTCCGAAGAACTCGAGGCAGACGGTGCGGATGTGCTTCGGCATCTTGTGCAACAACCAGCGTGCAGAGGTGATCACACCGTCACAGCCTTCCTTCTGCACACCAGGCAAGCCGCCTAGAAACTTGTCGGTGACGTCCTTGCCGAGACCCGTCTTACGGAACTTCCGTCCTTCGATGTCGATGCGCGCGGTTCGCAATTGGCGCGCTTTCTCGGGCGCTTCTCGCCCGTCCTTCCAGACGAGATCGAACGAAGCCGTCTCGACTTCGTGAATCTTGCCGCGGTTGTGTGCGAGCCGTGTAACTTCCAACCAGTTCCCATCCGGATCGACCATGCGCCACCAGATGAGATTGTCGACCGCCGTACCCCACAGCACCGCTTTCTTGCCGCCTGCATTCATCGCGATGTTGCCGCCGATGCACGAAGCGTCCGCGGACGTGGGATCGACAGCGAATACGAATCCCGCGCGTTCCGCCGCGTTGGCAACTCGCCGAGTGACCACGCCCGCTTCGCTGAATATCGTGGGTGCCAAAGCTCCCTCTCCCACGTGGGAGAGGGTCGGGG
>JAEZFW010000065.1 GCA_023417315.1 Pseudomonadota bacterium | reverse complement strand
ATCAGAAGGACAGGATGGGGGCGCGTAATAGCGCGCACTTTTGCGCCCCCTCCCTAACCCTCCCCCGCTTCGCAAGGGAGGGAACATGGGACGAGAGGCGCCCCGCGCTAGTTTTCCCCGGACAGCAGTGGGCGAAGTCCGGGATCCCGGCCTGCTTATGCGACCCTAAGGTCGTGTTCACGCTTGCTGACTTGTCTGGATCCCGGCCTCCGCCAGGCCTCCGCCGGGATGACGGCCCCTTGAAACGCCGCAATGATGCCCTCGCGCTTGAATCAAAGACGCCGAAACGCGCGGAACGAATGCGGTGCGAGCCCGATCTCGGCAAATTTCGCGATCACGACCGGCGGCTTGTTAGGTGCTGTGTTCCCGCGCCGATCGGCAAGGCGCACGCGCGCGCCCGATTCTATCTCTTCGAACCGGTTCGCTTTGGGATCCACGACCAAACGGATCTTCGTGGCCTCATCGCGGAAGTTGTGCACGACGAACGTCTTGTTGTCATAGACGAACAAGCTCACCTTCGAGGGTGCCTCGAGAACGACGGGCAAGTGTCCCGCAAGCGCGATTCGAAGCGCATTGAGCGGTGCTTCTGGATAGTGATAGAGATCCGCGAAGTTATCCGGGATCGTGAGGACCTGCAGCTGACCCGCACCGTAATCGGCGTCGTGTAGTAACGGCCAGCCGTTGTCACCATCGAGTGCGGATACGAGCTCCCACGAGTCGTTCGTGCGATAACCGATCTGTGGAATCAGGATCGACTTGTCGCCTTCGATGATCTCGCCTCGCCCGACCTTGAATGTCTTCACGAGCGCGACGCGCCCAGTGTGCTCGAGCTCTGCAATGCGCTCGATCCCGCGATCCTCCAAAGCTTTCAGTAGACCTGATGTGATGATCACATTCTGGCCCTTGCGCACGTGCGCCTCGATCTTCGCGACGAGGTCGCGATCGTGAGCGGCATGCGCTGTGAGCAGCACTCGCGATTCGCCGGTCGGGAAGGCGGTTACCATCTCGATCGGAATTCCGATCATGCCAAGATAGGTTTCGAGGAAATCCTCTCCTGTGGAGTGAAACGGTCGGTAGCTATGCAAGCCCACCGGTTTTCCCAACGACCCGATCACTGCATCGACGGCTTCGAACGATACGCCGGCCACGCGCGCGTAAGTCGAGGGTGTGACCGACGCTCCACCCCTTCCCTTAACTGGTCGAGCAAGCGCTTCGAAATCGAAGCTCGTCGGCGCATCCTGCCACGGGCCACGATGCCGTTCATGCAACGGATAATGCATCTGTCGAATGTCGAACAATGTGATCTCAGGCGCCGCCTTTGCGAAGAGCGTGAGCCAGAGCTGCTCTGCATAGCGATCGTAGTAGCGCGCACCACCGGTATCGACCCACCCTCCGCCATTGCGCCCGGGCGCAATGTTCGAGAAGTAACGCATGATCGAATAGCTCAGATACGGCTGCAGGTGTTGATTGCTCATCACCGCATCGCGCGTTTCCGTGCCGGTATAAAGACCCGCGAAGATCTTCGGACCGTTCTCGAGATCGAATCCGAGCGCCTGGAAGTGCTCGTACCAATTCGGGTACTTGATGATGACCTTCACTCGCGGGTTGACCTTACGTGCAGGCTCGATGATGAGCTCGCGCGCAGCATCGTTCATCAGCTGCAGCCGATATGCGGTCCAGCTCCGCTCCCCTTTCGCTTCGATGTCATGCTCCGACTTCGCGCTCGTGAAGAAGAAGTCGTCGAGAATGATTTCGTCGAAATGCCGTGCCGTATGCTCGATGATCTCGCGGACCTTCGCGCGGTGCTCCGGATTCGCGTACGAGAACGTCTCGAACCGATTGCTCTCATCGATGGTGTACGTGATCCCCGCCGCCGTCTTCACCCCCTTGCGCGCGAAGAACTTCTTCGCGGCGTTCAACGTCGCATCATCGACGATCAGAAGGTCTCGATGCGTCTCCAGGTAAATCTTGTCGACGTGCACCTGACTCGACAACTCCTCCCATCGCGCCTCCAACCACTTCGGATCCGCCATCTCGCGCACTTCGTACGCGCGGCAATACACCGCAACTTCGAAATTCTCGTAAGCACCCGCGGAATCGATCGAGACCCACGCGCACACCAACGTCGCGAGCAGACAACGATAGACGCACGTCATCCTGTATCCCCATGGAATTCTTAGTTCTGTTGCGCAAGATAGATGAAGAAGACGCGAGCGCCTAGCACTTCACTCACCGGCCCATTGACTGTCCGCGATATCTGAGCCGTCTGCCCCCTCCCTGATCCTCCCCCGCTTCGCGAGAGAGGGAACGCTACCGAAGCGCAGGCAGGCTCTTGCTCGCGTCTTCACTCGAGCACCAATGTGGCATCGGCGGGGTCGACGTCAGAACTTGGTTTCAGGAGCATCGAAAACAGGACGTTTTCGTTGCAGGCCTACATGGAGGTATTCACGGCCGGTCCTGAAACCAAGTTGTGACGGCGGCCCCGCACGCGGCGGCATAGCACGACCTCACCCGCCCGGCTCCAACACCACCGCATGCACGTTCTCACTCGTGCATATCAAATCGATCGCATCTTCCATCCGTACGCCGACGAAGATCGGCCGCCCATGGCTCGGATCGAGTACATGCGACAGCCCATATCCATAGCGCGCAAACACATCGCGCCCAGGCTCCGTGTACGCCGAGCCTCGCGAGCCATCGAAGAAATCCGAAACGATGTACGAGGCGCGATAGCCATGGCGCTCGTGCAGCCTCCGCAACACGCGTCGCATGTCGTGCTGAACCGGATGGTAGAACTCCGGATGCGTCTCGAAGAGCACTCGAAGCGTTCGCGTCTGCGAACGCGGCAGCTCCGCGAGCGCATCGAGAATCTCCACTTCGAAACCTTCGAGATCCATCCGCACGAGATCGAGCTGCGGCTTGGTTTCCAGATAACCGGCGAGACTGCGCGTCTCCACACTCGTGGTCGTGGGCATGTGCCGTCGATAAACCTCGGTCCACACCTCACCCGCAGTGATTCGCGGATCGTGGAAGCTATGCCAATTGCATCGGTCGGAGACGAACAATTCACGTTTACCGGCGCGTACATCGATGGCGACATTCTCGGTTTCGACGTTATCGACAGCGTTGCGGCTAACGTTGTGGCACAGCAGCCGATAATTGTCAGGATGCGGCTCCACTGCGTAGATACGTCCCTGGGGTCCGACCAGCCTCGCCATCATGACGGTGTAGTAGCCGATGTTCGCGCCGACATCGAACACGCGCATCCCTGGCCGCAGAACGCGCTCGAGCAAGAATTTCTGCTCGGGCTCCCGGGTCCCATATCTCCATAAACGTCGGCTGATGCCTCTATCTGTTGCGTCGAGAGCCAACCGATAATCATTGACGCGGCGTTCCAGGTAGCGCTTACCGAGAACGCGGTGCTCGAATGCAATCGTCAGATCATTGAGCGCAATGCGACATGCACGCGCGATGCGCGCCTTGCTGATGGTCGATAGGAGCCCCGACCGTGCCTCGCGTCGCGAACCGAATTCGAAAGCCACGTCATCCGCCTGCCGTCTCGAAGGCTTGCGGCTGAGAGTATTGCTGCAACGTCGGACCGTGCGCCAGCGTGCGCGTTTCGTACGCGCAGTGACAATTCGGACAGTTCAGCTTGAACGCACTGCGCGCTGCCGCGTGATGCTCGGGGGTGAACAGCATGTCCTTCAGACGCTTATCGTGCAGATTGCCGAGCTTGAATGTCACATAGCACATCTGCACGGTGCCGTCCGGCCCGACCCAAATCAAGCGATGACGATCGCACGGGACTCGCATGTTCGGACCTTTGATCACCCAATCTGGGATCGAGCGCAACACGGCGAGCGGCGTCGCGAGCAGCTCCGGGTCCTCCCGCTGCAGACGCATGAGCTCCTTCACGACCGCCTCCACCTGCGCGCGATCTTCAGGTCGAAACTGCAGCTCGCGATCGACGCCCTCGGTGAAGTACGGCAGCGAGTAGTGGATGAGGTTTAGGCTGATCGGCATGCGATAGCGTCGCGCGAACGCCCACGTCTCACGTACGGCTTCGACGCTGCAGGTAGGCCGCATCAAGAGCCAGTTGAGCGCGATACGAATGTTCGACCCATAGCGCTCGCGCGCATAGGCGATGTTCTCTTCCAACTGCTCGAACCGATTCTTCCGCTGCACGTACTCATCGTAGTTCGGACCGATCCCGTACACACCGATCGAGACACGACGCAAGCCCGCCTCGTACAGAGCGTCGATCCGCTTCTTGAGCAAGATACCGTTGGTCGTCATGTACGTGCGCAGCTTGAGCTGCGTGCAGCGCTCGACGATCTCGACGATCTGCTTATGGAGCAGCGGCTCACCGCCATACAACCGCACGAGCTCGAATCGCAGCGCTTTGATGTCATCGAGCACTTCGCGCACGAGCTCGATGGGCAACTGCTCGCCCGGCATGAACTCGCGCCCATAGCGACAGCCTTTACACCGCAAGTTGCAGTTCGCGGTGAGCGTCAGATAGATATGTTGAGGATCGGGTCGAATGAGGCTCGGGAAGTGCTCCCACGTCGTCGTGCGCAGACGGTGAAGCTGTGCCTGCGCTGAACGGAGTTTCTCGCGAAGCGAGGGGCGCCCTTCATAAACGGGCTCCAACCAGTCGCGGAGCGCTGAATGCGTGCTGCTCATGCTTATCTATCTGCCCCCTCGAGACGCGACCCCGATCGCGTGCCACGTAAATTTTTCGCTGCCTCCGTGAACGAAGTACGTGGTTCGCGAGTTCCTTTGTCGGATGAATATCAGCAATCCCCCGAATGATTCCCTACTCGGGGCCAGCCCGAAGCGGCTCGCGCCAGCCCACGCGAAGCGCGTGACGATCGTGACCAGCGGCTTCGGGTGCGGCGGCATTCAAAAGGCCGTCGTGTCGGTCGCGGGCGAGCTCGCCGAGCGAGGGCATCACGTTTCGGTCATCACGTTCTTTGGGCCAGAGCATGATTTCTTCGCGTGCCCGGCGGCCGTTCGACGCTTCGCGCTGACGGGGATCGAGACGCAGCGGACGCCTGTGTATGCGCTTGCTTTCAGGATGCGAGCTCGCTTGCACGCGCTTCGCGATGCGATTCGCGAGACGCAGCCCGATGTCGTGATCGCTCACGCGCCGCACATCAATGTTCAGACCTTGCTTGCGTATCGTGACTGTCCGGTCATCGTCGCAGAACACGGCGACGTCGCGCTGAAAGCACGAACCCGGGGAACGGGCAAAAGCGGTCTGTCGCAATGGCGAAAAGCACTCTGGTATCGGTTACGACGATTCACCTACGGGCGTGCTGCGCGGGTTGTGAGTGTCAGCAGCGCGGTCGACCGCAACGTGAGCTGGGTTGGCTCGGCACGTCGGCTGCTCATTCATAACCCGTTGACGCTCCAACATGACCGCGCCGCGGAGGCGCTACCCAGCGGCGTGGATCCGAATCGGCCTTGGCTGATCAGCGTCGGACGTCTCGCCTACGCGAAGGGGTTCGACGTGCTGCTGAGCGCGTTTGCACAGATTGCCTCGCGTTTTCCGGACTGGCAGCTCGTGATCGTGGGAGACGGCGAGCTTCGGTCCGAGCTCGAAAATCAAGCCAAGCCTTTGGGCGAGCAGGTCATCTTCACGGGTGCTTTGGCGAATCCATCAAGTCTCCTGAAGCGAGCTCGGTGGTTCGCGATGGCCTCGCGTTACGAAGGTTTCCCGATCGCTCACGGAGAAGCGCTCCTCTGCGGGATTCCGGTGATCGCGACGGATTGTCCGAGCCGACCAAAGAGACGCTTCGAGTCGCGACCACCAGCAGGCGGCATTCGCGAGTTGATGGCCGATGGTACAGGGGGCGTTCTCGTACCGAACGACGATCCGTCCGCGTTCGCCGCTGCGCTCGCCAGGTGCATGAGCGATGGCCTGCTCCGCGCCCGGTGCGCGAGCGAAGCCAAGAGTCTGGCCGAACGCTTCTCTCTGTCGCACGTTGTGGATGAGTGGGAGGCGTTGATTGGGGAAGTGTGTGCGACTGCACCCAGTAACCCAGTCCCGAGCCCGCGTGACGCCCAGCGCCGGCGCATTCACTTGCAATTCATGCAACGTAGAGGAAGATCGGGCCGTGATGAGTAGGAGACCCCTCATGAGACCGGCTGCAATACGTCAACTCGGCCGCATCGCGAGCGCGTGGCTTCTCCCTATGTTGGCGATGGCGGGGTCCACGGCTGCCGTTGCGCAGGGCGAAACGCAGGAAATCGTGGCCGACCCGCCCGGGCGCGTCGCTCGCTTGAGCCACACGGATGGCGAGGTCGTCATCGCCCCCGCCGGCACCGAAGAGTGGGCCGAGGCGCTTCTCAACCGGCCGCTCACGACCGGCGATCGGCTTTGGACAGAATCCGGTGCGCGGGCCGAGCTGCAGATCGGGTCTGCTGCGACGTACCTCGATGAGCGTACGAGCTTCGGTTTCGTCGAGCTCGATGACGATGTCATGCAGATGAGCTTGACCGAGGGCGCGATCACGATCCGGGTGCGCCGCCTCTCCGAGAACGAAACCATTCAGATCGAGACGCCGAACGTGGCGGTCTCGCTGCGAGAGCCAGGCGAGTATCACATCGAAGTCGACGCGCAGAGCGATCGCACGATCGTGAAGACACGTCATGGGGAAGCCGAGGTCTTCGGCGGTGAGGTCACCCATCTCGTGCGCGCGAGCGAGCGCGGCACGTTCGTCGGCCTCGAACAACTGAATGCTCAGATCGATCCGCTCGGTGCGCGCACGGCCTTCGAGATCTGGGCGAACGATCGCGAACGGCGTGAAACCGATTCCAAGTCGGCGAAGTACGTCTCGCGCGATGTCATCGGCTATGAAGACCTCGATGCGCACGGCGACTGGTATCACGAGGCCGAATACGGCTATGTATGGCGTCCTCGATACGTCGCCTCTCATTGGGCGCCGTATCGCGATGGACGCTGGGTCTGGGTATCTCCGTGGGGTTGGACATGGGTCGACCATGCGCCCTGGGGATTCGCGCCGTTCCATTACGGTCGCTGGGCACACGTGCGCGATCGCTGGTGCTGGGTTCCTGGACCGCGACACTATCGACCTGTTTATGCGCCGGCTCTAGTCGGTTGGGTCGGCGGACCTCACGTAAGCGTCTCCGTTTCGTTCGGCAGCGGCATCGGCTGGTTCCCACTCGGCCCGCGCGAGATCTACGTGCCTGGATATCGACATTCGCCGCGTTACATCCGACACGTCAACGTGTCGAACACCATCATCGTCAATAACACGTACATCACGAACATCTATCGCGGCCGCTATCGAGACTTCGAATATCGCTATCGCACCCACCCGCGAGCGGTGACTGCAGTCCAGCACGGTCACTTCATCGGCGGGCGACCCGTGCTCGGGCGCGTGATGCGTGTGGATGAGCGCGAGCTCAGACAATGGCGCCATGACGTGCGCCCACCCGCGTTGGCACCAGACCGTGCCAGCGTTCTCGCCGGCTCGGTGCGTCGCGCACCGCCGCTGCATCGCGCGCACGATCGCACGACTGCAACAGGCCTCGCCTCCCGAGTGGCATTCGATACCGAGCGGCAACACATCGAAGCGAACGGCGGTCGACCGATTGGCCGCACCGAGTTATATCGCGACGGCCCTAAGTCGCGGGGCGATTTCAATCCGCGCAATCGAGGCACCCCGCGCATCGCGACACACGACGGCGCAGTACGCGGGTTCTCGACGCAAGGTCAGCGTGTCGAATCGCTACCGGCGCGTGAGAGCTCTGTGAGCGGCCAATCCTCCGTTCGCTCCGATGCACGCGGGGTCGAGCGACGCTCGGAGAATATCGCCCGCGGGCTGCGGCAATCCGATCGTATCGAGTCGAATGGCGCTCGAACGCTGTCGGACCCGCGTACTCGCGATTCGTTCGGCTCGCCGCCGAGCACCGAGATGCGACGAACGATCCCGCGCGGCGAGCAATCGCATCCGCGTGTCCAAAGCGCACCGCAGATCGGGAATCGAATCGAATCGCATCGCAGCTCGCCCGCACCGCGCATCGAACCTCGAGTCGAGTCGCGCCCGCGGCAAACCGAGCGATCGGTGCCGAACCGCGTGGAGTCTCGCCCCGCCCCGTCGCAACCGCCATCGAATCGCGTGTCGAGCCCGCCAAGTCAACCGCGTTCGCACAGCGCGCCACGCAGCGACAGCGGCGGGGCACGCTCGCACTCGTCGCGTGCGAACGGAAACTTCCGCGAGCGGTGAGATAACAATAAGAAAGGCTTGCCGCTGTCGGTGGGGTCGGCCTACCGGCGAGTAGGTCTGCGTCCCTGGGCGGGTAGGCCTCACGGCGGGACGGAATCTGTATAGAGCCTCCGCGCATTCACATGGCTGACACGCCGCAGACACACCACCGTCACGTCCGGCTGGCTTACTGCGCGGCGTGAGCGAATCTCAGCCGCTGTACCACTACAAAACGATCTGGCTCTCAGACATCCATTTGGGTTCGCCAGGTTGTCAGGCGTTCTACCTGCTCGAGTTCTTGCGCGTTCATCGCGCTGACACGCTTTACCTAGTCGGCGACATCCTCGATGGATGGCAGTTGCGCAAAGGCTGGTACTGGCCTCAGGAGCACAACGATGTCGTGCAGAAGCTGCTGCGCATGGCGCGCAAAGGCACACGTGTCGTCTACATCCCAGGTAATCATGACGAAATCAGTCGGCAGTTCATCGGATTGTCATTCGGCGGCATCGAGATTGCTGAGGATGCAATTCATGTCACCGCCCGGAATGTCCGACTGTGGATCACGCACGGCGATCTTTTCGACAGCATCATGCAGTACGCGCGCTGGCTCGCACGCCTCGGCAGTTGGATCTACGAGTGGCTGTTGATCTTGAATCGATGGATCAATGCAGCTCGCTTACGCCTCGGCCTGCCGTACTGGTCGATGTCGCAGTACCTCAAGCACAGGACTAAGCGGGCGACGAATTTCATCAACGACTTCGAGCGCGTGATGACCGCCGAGGCGCGCAGACGCGGCTGCGCGGGAGTGGTGTGCGGGCACATCCATAAAGCAGAAATCCGCACGATAGACGGACTGCTCTATTGCAACGACGGCGACTGGGTCGAGAGTCTCACCGCGCTCGTCGAGACATTCGACGGCGAGCTCAAGCTCGTGCACTGGCGCGAGCGCGCGGCGCAGCCGCTCCATCTGCGCCGCATCGAGGACGCGGAAGCGATAGTGGCGTGAGCGACTGCATCCGGCCAACTGGCAAACCGGCCACTGGCAGCTGGCCAGAAGTTTGCGGTGAGCTCTTCGCGTTTCTGGCCAGTTGCCAGTGGCCAGCTTGCCCATAGGCCCAACATGAAAATCATGATCGTCACCGACGCCTGGGAACCGCAAGTGAATGGCGTCGTGCGTACGTTGAAGGCAACGCGCGCGGAGCTCGAGAGCTTAGGGCATCGAGTCGAGTTTCTTACTCCGCTCGAGTTTCGCACGATCCCCTGCCCGACCTATCCAGACATTCGACTCTCACTGTTGCCCGGCGCTGGAGTCGCCGCACGCATTCGAGCGTTCGATCCGGATGCTCTGCACATCGCGACAGAAGGGCCGCTCGGCATGGCGGCGCGAGGCTTCGCGCTCGAACACGACCGGCCTTTCACGACCGCGTACCACACGCGCTTTCCCGAATACGTGCAGGCGCGTTTCGCCTTCCCGCTCTCATGGACATACGCTTTCCTCCGCTGGTTTCATGGTCCTTCGAAGGCGGTGATGGCGCCGACGCAAGTCGTGAAGCGCGATCTGGATGCTCGCGGCTTTGCAAACGTGAAGCTCTGGTCGCGCGGCGTCGATCATGCGATCTTCAAACCGCAACGCTGCGACCGGCTGCAAACGAAACCGCCGATCTTCTTGTATGTCGGTCGTGTCGCAGTCGAGAAGAACATCGAAGCTTTTCTTGCGCTCGACCTGCCGGGCTCGAAGTGGGTTGCAGGCGTGGGGCCTGCGCTCGAGGGCTTCAAGGCGCGCTATGCAAACGTCAACTTTCTCGGTGTGCTGAATCAGCACGAGCTGGCGGAGATCTACGCGTCGGCCGACGTATTCGTATTTCCAAGCAAGACCGACACCTTCGGGCTCGTCTTGCTCGAGGCGATGGCCTGCGGACTACCGGTCGCAGCCTACCCCGTCACCGGGCCGGTCGATGTCATCACGGACCCGAAAGCGGGCGCGCTCGATCATGATTTGCGCACCGCATGCCTACGAGCACTCGAACTGAAACGCGAGGACGTTGCGCAGTACGCCAAACGCTTCTCTTGGCGCGCCGCGACGGAGCAGTTCTTGAGTCATCTACATCCTCGATCGGATCCTTCGGTTGCCACGGCGCTCGCTAACGATCTGTTACCGGTGACGGGTGACGAGTGACGCGTGACGTGCAAGAAAGGCGCTGACGCGCAGTCCTCACGAGCGCGCGATGCCGCGCGTCCAATCCGGATCTTGCTCGTCACCCGTCACCGCGCGGGGCGCCGCGCTTGCGTGCCCGCCGCCCGGAGTGGCAGGCTCACGCTTCCGATCACTCAGGGGACAAGCGATGCGCAATCTCGTACCGCCCACGCGCGATCTCGATCCTGAAGGTCAGCGTCTGCCGATCAAGCTGGATTCCACCTCGAACGGCGAATTCGCCCCGATTCCGCTCGATGACTCCTTGCGCCGCGCGAATCGACTCGCCTCCGAATGGGCGAGTGCTTTTGCGAAGAAGCTCGGCCGCACGCGACGCTCCTTCTTGACGTCCGCATGTGGGGCTGCATCCACCCTACTCGCATTCAACGCCGCACATGCCCAGAGCGGCCGACGCGGCGGTTTTTTCGAGCTCGCGCAAGAGTCCGCCGTCGATGAGCAACTCGCTGCGGCAGAGCTCGGCAAGAAGGAGTTCATCTTCGACGTGCAGGGCCACTTCGTGAATCCGACTGGCGCGTGGACGAAGAGCCTGCCTCCGGGTGACAAACCCTTGCAGATGCCGAAAACCCAGTGCGATCTCGCGCAGCGGCCAGGTGAGCGGAGCTATCTCGATTGCATCGGACCCGATGAGTTCATCAAAGACGTCTTTCTCGATTCGGATACCGACATCATGGTCTTGAGCTTCGTGCCTTCGACGCGCGAGGGCGAGCCGCTTACGATCGAGGAAGCGATGGCCACGCGCGATATCGTGGAGAAGATGGAGGGCTCAAAGCGACTCCTCCTTCACGGGCGCGTGAACCCGAATCAGAAAGGCGATGTGGAGGACATGGAGAGGCTCGCGAAGCTCGGCGTCGTTGCCTTCAAGACCTATACGCAGTGGGGGCCGACGGGCGAAGGATTCTGGATGACCGACGACGTCGGTGTGGCGTTCGTGGAGAAGGCGCGCAAGCTCGGGGTGCGCAACATCTGCATCCACAAGGGCCTGGATTTCGGCCCGAAGAGCTATGAACACTCGACCTGCCGCGACATCGGACCGATCGCGAAGCAGTTTCCCGATATGAACTTCCTCATCTATCACTCCGGCTTCGTGTCGAGCAAACCGGAAGGTCCATACGATGCGAAGCGCACCGACGGCATCGACGCTCTGGTCACCTCAGTGCTCGAGAGCGACGTCAAACCCAACAGCAATGTCTACGCGGAGCTTGGCTCGACCTGGCGGTTCCTATCTATGCGCGATCCAGACTCCGCCGCTCACGCCATGGGCAAGCTGTTCAAGTACATCGGTGAGAACAATGTTCTGTGGGGTACCGATTCGATCTGGTACGGCTCACCGCAGGATCAGATCCAAGCATTCAGATCGTTTCAGATCTCCGAGGCGCTGCGCGAAAAGTATGGCTATCCAACGATCACGCCTCAGTTGCGCGCAAAGGTATTCGGCCTGAACGCGACGAAGCCGTATCACCTTTCAGCAGAAGGGTTGCGTAAGTACACCGAGGGCGATGCGATTGCCGAGGCGAGACTCGCATACCACGAGCGACCCAATCCTGCCTTCGCAACCTATGGCCCACGCACGCGGCGCGAGTTCTTGAACCTGCGTGCGTGGCATGCGGGAGAACCCTGAAGAGGGTTCTGGGCGGCTGGGTACTGGGTGACTGGCCAGAGTGTTCGATATGCGGTCGTCGTTTCACTTCTAAAAGATCGGCACGGGCTCGCAACTTACGCTCACCGAGCTCACGGGCGCAGTCGTCACGGTGCCCTGAGCGTTCGTGACCGCGCATTGACGATTCAGTGGATCGGACACGATCACGACGTTGTAGCTCCCGCCGCTCGCTACCGCTGCACCGAACGTGAATGGTCCATCGGCATTCAACGTCAGCGAATCGCCGTTGTTCTGAAGCACGAGCGGGCCGCCGAATCCGCCGGTCAAACCCGTGACGGTGCCGCCTACTGTGAAGCTCGAAGTCGTGCACTCGACGACTACGTTGGTCACGTTCCCGGAGACCGTTCCGGTTCCTTGAGTCACTGAGCAACTCTGCGTCGGATTCGTCGGCTGCGTAGCGACCGTCACGGAATACATCGAGCCGCCGGCGATGGACGCTGGGAAGGTGAACGCGCCATTCGCGCCGATCGGAAGCGAATCCGCACCGTTGTTCTGCAGAGTCAATCCTTGACCTGCGAGGCCCGCGACCGTGCCGCCGATCGTGTACTGGGTCGTCGTGCACATGATCGCGATGCTCGTGATGTTACTGCCACCGATCGTGCCGGCGCCGTTCGAGATCGCGCACACCTGCTCCGGGTTCGTCGGTTGAGTGAGGATCGACACGCTGTACTCAGTCCCGCTCGGAAGAGGAGTCGGGAACGAGAATGATCCATCGCCATTCAATGCGAGTTGCTCGGTGCCATTCGTAATCGTAAGTCCTGCGCCTGCGAGCCCCGAGACCGTACCGCCGAGCGCGAAGCTGCTCGTGGTACATGCAACGGTGACGTTGGCGATTGCGCTCGTCGTCACGGTTCCCGTGCCATTCGTGACCGTGCATGCCTGCGTCGGATTCGACGGTTGCGTGCGCACGCTCACGTTGTAGGTCGCACCGCTCGCGATCTCACGTGAGAACGTGAAGCCGCCATCGGATTCGACCTCGACCGGATCGCCATTGTTGTTTTGCAGGACGAGCCCGGAACCGAGCAGACCACTGACGGTGCCTGAAATCGGGAATGTCTGCAGCGCGCAGTTCACGCGCACATTGGTGATGTTGCTGCCGCCAACCGTGCCACTCGCGTTGGCCACGGAGCAGACCTGCAACGGATCCGCCGGCTGAGTCGCAACCGAGACTTCGTAACGCCTCCCGCTTTCGAGCGCAGTGTTGAACGTGAAGACCCCGCTCGAGGCAATTGCAAGCTCATCTCCGCCGTTATTGCGCAGAGCCAATCCTGAGCCTTCCAGTCCACTCACACGTCCGCCCACTGAGAAGCGGTTCGTAGTGCATGTCACCGCTACATTCGTGACGTTCGCATCGGCGACCACGCCGGTGTGGTTTGCCACCACGCATGTCTGGCTGGGATTGTTCGGTTGAGCTTCGACGATGATGGTGTAACTCGTTCCGCTCGCGACTGCAGTAGGAAACTGAAATGCTCCGGCCGCAGTTGCACGATACTGACCTGCTCCAGTGGCCTGCAATCGCAGCCCGGAGCCCGCGAGCCCATTGATCGTGCCGCCGACGGTGAAGAGATTGGTCGTGCACGTAATCAAGACGTTCGTCACGTCGGCATCCGTCACCTTGCCGGTTGCATTCTCGACGGCGCAACTCTGCAAAGGCGATGTTGGCTGGGCGGCAACGGTGACGCTGTAGGTGCTTCCGGCGGCCACTCTTTCCGCAAATGTGAAATTTCCTGCCGCATCGATTGCGAGCGGGGCGCCTGCGTTGTTCTGGATCTGCAAACCGGTGCCCAGCAGCCCTTGCACGCGCCCGCCCACCGCGAACGTGTCTGTCGCGCAGGTCACCACGACATTCGTGACGTCGGCAGATCCGACCGTGCCGCTGCCATTCGTGACCGTGCACGTTTGCTCAGGACCCGTTGGCTGTCCGAGCACCGTCACTGCGTACTGTGCACCGGCTGCTACTGTTGTCGCGAATTCGAACTCCCCCGCACTTGCGATGGGCAGATCATCGCCTTGGTTGTTCTGTAGAACGAGTCCGCTCCCGGCAAGTCCGTTCACGGTGCCGCGCACGCGAAACTGCGGACTCGCTGGTGGCGCGCAGGACACCGTCACGTTCGTGATGTTGGCGCCCGCAATCGTGCCGCTTCCGTTTGCGACGGCGCATGTTTGCGCTGGGTTGCTGGGCTGCGTCAGGATCGCGACGCTGTAGGTCGCACGGTCGTTCAATCGCGTCGGGAAAAGCGCGGCACCGTCGGCATCGACCCCGACGTTATCGGCACCGTTGTTCTGAAGGACGAGTCCAGTGCCTTGGAGCCCGGAGACGCTCGCCGCTACGGAGAACTGCTGCGCAGGCGGTGGCTCTTGAGCTTGTGCGCCTCCTGGCTGCACGCTTCCTCGTCCATTCGAGCATGCCGCAAGGATCGCCAGAAGAGCGGACGCGCACACCAGACGCGCGCCATGCGCCGTCGCCATTACCCCACTCCGCATTATCACTATCCCATGTGATATCAATGCCG
This sequence comes from Pseudomonadota bacterium, assembly GCA_023417315.1. Lineage (GTDB taxonomy): Bacteria > Pseudomonadota > Gammaproteobacteria > Steroidobacterales > Steroidobacteraceae > Steroidobacter. Next base: position 108,049 of record JAEZFW010000065.1, on the reverse strand, counting down.
AAGGAAGAATGTTCCCAATCGGCGACGCGGAGTTTCCCCGCGTTGTAGGTATTGCGTAGTGCTGCTTGAGACGGTTGGAAGGTTCTCTCGCGGCAGAGGCGGCGGCCGCGGCCAAACTGTGAGCAAGCTTGTCCTTCTCACGATCCCTTCTTCGCAGCGCTCGCCGCGTTCGCCGCGAGAGTCATTCCTTGCAAGAGAACGTACCCACGGGGCGGGAAAGATTCGTCAGCCCTATTCCGCTCGCTGGCGAGACAAGCCAGAATCGGGCAGCGTCGTGCCAAGTACCACTACAATCACGGGCACGGCGACCACCCCAATATCGGCACGAGGTAGATGACGGATGAGCGGATCCGATAGACGTGAGTTCCTGCAGAAGGCGGGACTGGCCGGCATGTTCTCCGCGATGTCGCCGCTCGCATTCGGGCAGGCGGCTTCCGGGGCCGTCGTCGCCGAGCCCGCAAAGTTCAACCCTCTGCCGCCACCGAAACACTCGATCAAGTTCGCGGCGATCGGTATGGACCACGCGCACATCTACGGCATGGTCTCGGCGATTCAACGTGGCGGTGGGGAGCTCGTGTCCTTCTACGCTTATGGGAATGATGCGAGCCAAATTGCTCAGTTCCGAGAACGCTTCGGCGACATCAAGCTCGCGCGCAGTGAAGACGAGATCCTCGAGGACAAATCGATTCAACTCGTGGTGGCTGCACCGATTCCCGATCAGCGTGCACCGCTCGGAGTTCGCGTCATGCGCGCGGGCAAGGATTACCTCGGCGATAAGCCGGCGATCACGACGTTGGAGCAACTCGCCGACGTGCGTCGAGCGGTCAAGGAAACGAAGCGCAAGTTCGCGATCATGTACTCCGAGCGGCTGGAAGTCCGGTCCGCCGTGTACGCTGGTGAGCTCGTCAAGCAGGGCGCGATCGGCCGAGTCATTCAGACGATCAATCTCGGCCCGCACCGGGTGAATGCACCCTCGCGTCCCGAGTGGTTCTTCGACAAAGCGCGCTACGGCGGGATTCTCACCGATATCGGCTCGCATCAAGCCGATCAGTTCCTGTTCTATACGAATAGCACGCGCGCACGCGTCGTCGCGGCGCAAACAGGCAATCTCGCGCATCCTCAATACCCGAAGTTCGAAGATTTCGGCGATATGATCATCGCCGGTAACGGCGGTACAGGATACGTCCGTGTCGACTGGTTCACTCCAGATGGCTTGAGCACATGGGGCGATGGCCGGCTCTTCATCCTCGGCACGGAGGGCTACATCGAGCTGCGCAAGTACGTGAACATCGCCTCCGGCTTGAGCGGCGGCAATCATCTCTACATCGTCGACCAGAAACGAACCCGTTATATCGACTGCAAGGACGTGCCGCTGCCGTTCGGACCGCAGTTCGTCGAAGACATCGTGAATCGAACGCAGAATGCGCAAGACCAAGAGCAAGCGCTGCTCGCCGCGGAGCTCGTGTTGACTGGCCAGAAGAACGCGACGCCGCCTATCATCAGTTGAGCGCGAAGCGAGTGACCGCGCACGCTCACTGATGTTCCGAGGCAGCCGCAACAAGGCATAAGACGGAATGCTTCAGCTCCTGCGAGAGAAAGCGATCGAGGTGTTGACGGCTGTCGCGCCGCTCATCCTCTCCGTCTGCGTTCTGCAGTTCGCTGTCGTGCACGCACCCGTCGGGCTGTTCATTCAGTTTCTAGTGGGATCGCTGCTCGCCGTCGTAGGCATGATGCTGCTCTTCGTCGGCATCGACATTGGCATCGTGCCGATGGGTCGATTCATCGGTGCTGAGCTTCCGCAGAAGCGCTCGCTTCTTCTCATCCTCGTGGTGGCCTTCTCGATCGGCTTCGCCACTACGATTCCGGAGCCCGATGTCCTCGTACTCTCGGATCAAGTGGAGAGAACCTCCTCCGGCGTCATTTCCGGCAAGCTCGTTCTCTACGCGATCGCGCTCGGAGTCGCGGTGCTGACTGCGATTGCAATCGCACGTATCGTGTTCGGCTGGCCGATGAAGTATCTGCTCGCCGCGGGATATTTGCTCGCACTTGCGCTTGCTGTCTTTGCGCCATCGGAGTTCGTCTCGCTGGCCTTCGATGGCGGAAGTGTGACGACCGGCGTGCTCTCGGCGCCCGTCATCATCGCGCTTGCGATCGGGGTCAGCTCCGTGCTGGCGGGGCGCTCAGCCGTCACCGATGGGTTTGGCGTCGTCGGCCTCGCATCCATCGGACCGATCATCGCGATCTTGATCATAGGCCTGCTTCGCTCATGAGCCTCGACTGGTGGAGCGAGCTGGTGACGGTGGGACGCGGCGTACTCGTCGCCGTCACGCCGCTGGTCCTGCTCTTCTTGATCTTCCAGATCTTCTTACTGAAGCTGCCGGTCGCGCAGGTTGCAGCCATATTGAAAGGAACGCTGATCGCAGCCGCCGGGTTGTTCTTGTTTCTCGTGGGCGTAGGCGTTGCGTTCTTACCCTTCGGTCGCGCCGTGGGCGAGGCGCTTGGCGCACTCGACAACGCCTGGATCCTCGTGACGGCGGGGGCTCTACTCGGGTTCGTCACTGCGTGGGGAGAACCGGCTGTGCGCATCCTGGCGGACCAAGTCGAGGAGGCTTCGAACGGCTCGATACCGGGCCGGCTCGTGCTGCATGCGATCTGCATCGGTGTCTCCATCTGGGTGGGCATTGGCATGCTGCGCATCAGCCTCGGTCTCGACCTCATCTATCTTCTCGTGGTTGGCTATGGGCTCGTCGTCACGTTGCTTTGGTTCAGCAGCAAGGATTTCGTGCCGATCGCTGCGGATGCGGGCGGTGTCGCTACGGGACCCTTGGCGAACTCGTTCCTACTAGCGCTGGCTTTGGGTGCCTCCTCAGCGAGGAGTACCGGTGATCCGCTCGTCAACGGTTTCGGATTGGTGGCGCTCATCGCTCTAGCGCCGATATTCTCAGTTATGGTCGTCGGCGTATTGGTGCAAATGAAAATGCGGAAGTTAGGAGTGCGAACATGAACGACCCACGCCTGATCGTCAGCATCGTGCGCCGCGGTTGGGGCGATACCGTTCTCGAAGCCAGCATGAAGGCTGGCGCGCATGGAGGCACTGTGTTGTTCGGCCGAGGTATCGGTCGAAACGAGCAGCAACGCGTATTCGGCATTCAGATCGAGCCCGAGAAAGAAGTCGTGCTCACGGTCGTGCCCTTGCACATCGCGCAGACGGTGCTCGATGAGATCGTTCGCGCAGCCGAGCTCTCTGCGCCCGGTCACGGACTTGCGTTCATGCTCCCGCTCGAGCAAGTGCGCGGCGTCGTGCATCTGGTCGAAGACAAGGGATAAGCGCTCCGACTTCGTCATCCTCTTCGAGCCGATGGCCGGTCAGTCTAACTGAGCGGGGCCCTGGGTTCGGCGAAGGACAAATAGGGATTCGATCCCATCTTCCTTCGCGGGCTCTGCGTGCTTTGCGAGATTCTCTTCTCTGCAGAATGCGCAGCACTCACGCTGAAGCGCACAGAGTTACAGGTTCGAGTTAGAGATCGCCTGCAGTAGAACGCGAATTATCTACGCCAGGTCGACCGGGGAAGCGCGTGAACAGCTCGGTGACGACGCTCTCGATCGCCTCCTTTGGCTCCTCAAGATCGGATTCACGAATCTTGCCCTGGGCCACGCCTTCCCACACGAGCTGCTTGCGCTCTGCATCGACCACATCGATGTTCGCGGTGCCGATCGGATACGACACGGTGTCGATCTCCTCGTACAGCGGCCATGCGCCGTACAACCCGTAGCGGTAGCCGTAGTAGCCGCCCCCGGGACTCGGCCGTGAACGCACCTCGGTTTTCTCGCGAACGTTCGCATAGAAGTTCACGAGCAGATCCGGATTCTCATCCACATATTGATAGCCGCGCGCCTGCATCTGCTCCCGCACTGCGGACTTGAAATGATCCGTCACGAACGTTTCGTAGCCCCCTCGGTCGGTGCCCGTTTGCTCGGGAAATCCGAAGGTCCTGTATGACGTCAAGTTTGCATCCGGTGCGACGTTGACTTTGATGTCCGGACCGCGCTGCGTAGCGCAACCAGCGAGCAGCAGCGAGAACGACAGGAGGAGCATGGATGCCAAGCCACGCGGATGATGGTGTTCGACTGACGAGCTCATAAACTCCTCCTGTTCTCCGGTCCTATTTCGACGAGGCGCGATTCTTCTTGCTCTTGCCTTGTCCGACGAAATCCCGCCGCGTGTTGTTCCCCTCGGCGCCCGGCGGGCCACTCGTGGGCTTACCCTTTGGCTTCTCTGCGAGCGCCCCTTTCGGTCCTGCCTTGCCGGGATTGATCTCAGTGATACGTTGAGCCATGCGAATCTCCTTCGTTGTGAAGGCAACGAACGTCACCTCCGCGGTGTTCCGCAGCGACAGAAACTGCGAGCGCTTACGAGGGCAGCCGCCACGCATCCACGCAGTTGGTTTCGTGAGCGTCATGCATTCGCGTGAGCAGCGAGCCGCTAGTTAGAGGAGCATTCGAACCATCCGCGTGCGCAGGCGGACTCAGCGTCTTGCTGGGGCAGTACGATGCTGGGCACATACGCCGTAGCACAAACCACTTCACCCCGTAGTGCGAATACGAACACGCAGGCATCGGAAGTAATGATCCTGAGAAAGAATCCACCCGAGGAGATCATGAGCCGAGCGTTCGGACAGTGAGATCATTCCGTCGGGAAATCGCTGCCCCGCGCAGCCGAGCGATGACACGTCTGCGCGGAACAGTACGTCGCAAGCACACGTTGCCCCGACGTGTTTCGAAATTGAACGGTGGAGGAAGATCATGACCAAACAAGTCGAGAGCTCGATCAAGGTCAACGTGCCGGTGCGCACCGCGTACAACCAATGGACGCAGTTCGAAGAGTTTCCACGCTTCATGGAAGGTGTGAAGGAGATTCGCCAGCTCGACGAGCAACACGTGCACTGGGTCGCTGAAGTCGGTGGTAAACAGAAGGAGTGGGATGCCGAGATCACCGAACAAGTTCCCGATCAGCGAATCGCCTGGCGCAGCGTCGATGGAGCACCCAACGCAGGCGTCGTGGAGTTTCGTCCGATCGGCTCAGATGAGACTGAAGTGCGCGTTCGCATGGAGTTCGAGCCGGAAGGCACGGTCGAGAAATTGGGCGCTGCGCTTCAAGCGCCGGACGCGCGCGTTAAAGGCGATCTGAAACGCTTCAAAGAATTCATCGAATCGCGCGGCAGCGAGTCGGGTGCGTGGCGAGGAGAGATCCACTAGTAGCTCTGCTGGCGACGGCTACTGACGGGGCGACGGGCTACGGGCAACGGCAAGAGATAGACGTCAGCGCGCTTTGGCTAACGCGGAGAAGGTGTGGTTGTATCGGTCTTCTCAGCCCTCTGGCCGGGCCCGTTATCCGTCGCCCCTAGCCCCGCGTCAACGGCGCTCAATCCATCGGGGGTTCCGGTTTCGGATCGCCCCTGACGGCTGCAGCGATCTCCGCGATCGGTATCTTCGGCGTGCGGTCGTCATAGAGAAGTCCATTCGCTTCCTGGAAGGTATCCGCAAACTGCGTGTAGCAGAACCCGCTGAACATCGCCGTCGTGCGCGCCACTTCGAGCAATGAAATCACGAGCTTCTCGTACTCGTCGCGATCCTTCACCGTCTGATAACCCCATTCTCGTCCTTCTTTGTAGCGCTGCGGATCTCGATAAGCGATGCCGCCGAACTCGGTGAGGCAGATCGGTTGGCCGCGATGCGGATGACCATCGAGCGTCAGCACCCGTCCTCCCGTCCAGCGTCTATCCACGACCTCTTGCGGCTTCACCTCAGGCCCGTAGCGCGTGCGTAGATGCGCGGGATCGTTATCGTAGTCGTGCATGCCGATGACGTCCGTTGCCGAGCTCTCCCATCCATCGTTGCCGATGACGAGCCGCGTGGGATCGAGTGTTTTCGTGAGGTGATAGAGTGCCGCTACGGCATCGCGCGCAGCAGGCACGGTGGCGAGGTCCGGCACGCCCCAAGATTCATTGAACGGCACCCACATCACGATGCACGGATGACTCGAGTCACGCTCGATCGCTTCCATCCACTCCTTGATCGTTCTCGCGATTGCTTTTCGCGTGAAGCGGTATGCGCTCGGCATCTCTTCCCATACGAGCAAGCCGAGCCTGTCCGCCCAGAACAAATACCGAGGATCCTCGATCTTCTGGTGCTTGCGAACTCCGTTGAAGCCCATCGCCTTGGCGAGCTCGACTTCGCGCCGCAAGGCTTCATCCGACGGCGCAGTCATTAATGTATCCGGCCAGTATCCTTGATCCAGAACGAGACGCATCGTGATCGGTCGTCCGTTCAACAAGAGCCGCTCTCGCTGCGTGCCGATCGAGCGCAGCGCGGTGTACGACTTCACATCGTCGATCACCTCGTTGCCGCGAAAGAGCTGCAAGTGTGCATCGATGAGCGTGGGCCGCTCCGGAGACCACAGCAGCTCGTTCCGATAGTCATCGATACCGGGATCGGATAATCCGATCCGTCGGTTCACTTCCTGAGAGACGACTTGATAGGTGTCGTGTGCGAGCACTTGATCGCGGCTGCTCAGGCGCACGGAGAGCCTCAGGTCCTCGTGATGAGTACCTCCCACTAAGGCAGTCAGCGCGATTTCCCAGCGCTCGATGTTGGGAGTCCAGTGCAAGCTGCTGATATAGGCATCCGGCACACGCTCGACCCACACCGTCTGCCAGATGCCAGTCGTACGCGGATACCAGATGCTGTGCGGTTCCAAGCGCCAATCTTGCTTGCCCCGAGGCTTCTCTAGATCGTGCGGATCATCTTGGACCTGCACGGTCACGCGCTGACGTCCGCTCGGATCCAAGACGCGAGTGATGTCCGCACTGAACGGCGTATGCCCGCCTTCGTGTTGAACCACGGGGGACCCGTTGACCCATACGCGAGCGGAATAGTCGACGGCGCCGAAATGCAAGATCACGCGCCCACCACCGGGCGGCAATGCAAACTCGAAATCGCGCTCATACCAGCAGAAGGTGTGAAAGCCCGTATCCCCGATCCCGCTGCGCTTGCTCTCAGGTGCAAAAGGCACCTCAATGGTAAGCGGCCAATGCTTGATGTCTTGCGGCAGGCGATAGCGATACTCGTCATCGAACGTGAATCGCCACGGTCCATTGAGATTCAGCCACTCGGGTCGACGCAACTGCGGTCGAGGATAAGGACTTGTCGGCATGACCGGTTGCGCCTCCCTGATCGGCACGAAAGAAGTAGCATGAGAACGAATTAGTAGTGCAAGTGGCGCATCGCTGTCACGTCAGCGCCGTCCCACATGCCTATGCTTTCCAAGTACGTAACCGCGCAGATTCGTTCCGCGAGGCAAGTAGATGCAACTGAATTGCACTTTCTAGCGTTATGAAGCGCGGTGACCGGTCCGGCCTTCTCCTCATGAATCTCGGCGCGGAATGCGCATCGCGATTCGAATATTTCAAGGAGCGTCCCCAATGGCAGCAGCGGTCCCGATGCAATCACTTATTGTCTTCTCTCACCTGCGCTGGAACTTCGTCTTTCAGCGGCCCCAGCATCTGCTGACTCGCCTTGCAAAACGCTATCGCGTCTACTTCTTCGAAGAGCCTGTCCCCGGCGCAGAGCACAACCACCTGGAGATCACCGAGCCGTACCCGAACGTGCGCGTCTGCCGCCCGCATTCGACGATCGGAAGCCATGGCTTTCACGATGATCAGATTCCGACTCTGCAGGAGATGGTCGGCGAGCTGATCGAGCGCGAGAACATCCGCGATTACGGCGTATGGTTCTACTCTCCGATGGCGTTGCCCTTGATTTGCGATCTGTCTCCTGTCGTGATCGCGTACGACTGTATGGACGAGTTGTCAGCGTTCCGGAATGCACCGCGACAGCTGTTGCAGCGTGAGAGCGCCCTGCTCAAGATCGCCGATGTCGTATTCACCGGCGGTCCGAGCCTGTATCGTGCCAAGCGCGATCGGCATGCATCCGTGCACTGCTTTCCGAGCAGCGTGGATGCAGCACACTTCAGCATCGCTCGCGATCGAGCGAACGATCATCCGCATCAGCAAGCGTTGCCGAAACCGCGGTTGGGCTATTTCGGCGTCATCGACGAGCGGATCGATCTCGATCTGGTCGCGACGTTGGCGGATGCGACCTCGCACTGGCAGCTTTGCATGGTGGGTCCGATTGCGAAGATCAACCCGGAGGCTTTGCCCCGACGACGCAACATCCATTACTTCGGTCAGCAAGCGTATGCAGAATTGCCTCGCTTCGTCGCCGGATGGGACGTATGCATCCAACCGTTTGCGCTGAACGAAGCGACTAAGTACATCAGCCCGACGAAGACTCTCGAGTACATGGCCGCTGAGCGGCCGATCGTCAGCACGCCGATTACCGATGTCGCAGAGCCGTATGGTGACATCGTGCACATCGCGTACGATCCCGCAAACTTCATCGCCGCGTGTGCTCGTATGCTCCGGGCGCGCAACGACGAGCTCGCAGGTCGCATCGAACGCATGCGCGCGACGCTGGCACGCACGTCATGGGATAAGACCGCGGACGAGATGTGCGCGCTGCTCGAGAAAGCTACTCGGGCGCGCCCCGCGCCCCGCCCCGTGGAGACGCTCAAACCGAGCATTACGCCCTCAAAGCGGCATGGTGGTCACCCGAGCTTGGAATCGATTGGAAGCGCGGCGCGCGCACCAGACTACTCGACGGTCGTACTCGGTGCGGGGCCAACTGGTTTGAGCGCCGCCTATCATCTCGGAAAGGGCAGCTTGCTGCTCGAGCAGAACGACACGGTGGGGGGCTGGTGCCGCTCGATCGTCGACAACGGCTTCACGTTCGACTACGCGGGGCACATCATGTTCTCGAACGATCCTTATGTGCACGGGCTGTACCGCACGCTGCTCGGCAAGAACGTGCATTGGCAAGATCGCGAAGCGTGGATCTATAGCAAGAACACCTATACGCGCTACCCCTTCCAAGGCGCGCTGTATGGATTGCCGTCGGACGTGCTCAAGGAATGTATCGTGGGCGCCATCGAAGCGCGCTTCGGCCCCCTGAAGGATCGCGCGTCCAACGCGCCGCCGAAGCCGTCGGCCAATGGCTCGCCCAACAGCTCGGCATGCGAGGGTAAAGCGGAGTCCATCACCGATTGCTGCGCGGATGGGCTCTCGGAGAGCACCGCTCCCCTCGTCGCCAGTCGTGCGCGAGCTGGGGTGGATTCAGCGCCGAAGAACTTCGAGGAATTCATCTACAAGGTTTGGGGCGCCGGCGTCGCGAAACATTTTGCGATCCCCTACAACCGTAAGCTGTGGGCAGTGCCGCTGACCGAGATGGAAACATCCTGGCTTGGCGGGCGCGTACCGCTTCCCGACCTGGAAGAGATGATCGACGGTGCGTTGCGTCCGGTCGGTAAGCCTGTCGGACCCAACGCCCGTTTCGGCTATCCGCTACGCGGCGGCTTCCAAGCGCTGATGAATGGATTTCTGCCCTTGCTCGAGGGCGATTTGCGCACGAACGCGCGCGTCGTCCAGGTCAACGCGAAAGCGCACAAGGTCGTCCTCGCGGACGGATCGAGCTATCGTTACGAGAAGCTCATCAGTACGGCACCGTTGCCTAAGCTGGTTGGGATGCTCGGCGAGGACGCACCTGAGCACATCGTCACCGCCGCAAAGAAGCTGAGGCACGTCTCGGTGCGTTGCGTGAACATCGGCGTCGCTCGAGAGAATGTCACCGAGAAGCACTGGATCTACTATCCGGAAGATAGCGTCTTTCATCGCATCTTCGTCCAAGGTAATGCGAGTCCGCATTGCAACCCGCCCGGCGGCTTTGGGCTCACGTGCGAGATCACGTACTCGCCAAGCAAACCCCTGCCCTGCGACGGTGAGGCCCTGATCGATCGTTGCATCGCGGATTGCATCAATGTCGGTCTCCTGAAAGCAGAGGATGTGATTCTCGCGCGCAATCAAGTGGACATGCCGTACGCCTACGTCGTCTACGATCACGCCCGCAAGCACAACGTAGAGATCATTCGCGAGTGGCTCACCGAGCACGACATTTTGCTCGCGGGTCGCTACAGCGAATGGGAGTACTACAACTCGGATCACGCGTTTATCGCGGGCAAGAAGGTGGCGGAGCAGGCGCTGGCCTCCCTATCGAGCCAAGACGATGACGAAGATGCGATCGCCGATGCACTCGGCACGCTGGCCGCGTCGGCGCAAGGGACAGGCCGTCAGGTGCACGTGCAGCCATCGAGCTGAACACCGATTCGGCTTTCGGGTAAGGGACTGTGAAGCGCGAGCTCACTTATACGAATCCCGTTTATCCGGAGTATTTTGCCGATCCGTTCGTGTGGCGGACGGACGGAGGCTATTACGCGATCGGCACCGGTCACGACGAAGCAAGAGGCGTCGTGACCGCGGCCCATGCTCCAACGATCTTCCCGTTGCTGTACTCCGTGGATCTCATCGCATGGACTCCTGTGGGTCGTGCACTGATCCGACCGGACCCGAAGTGCGGCACGACTTTTTGGGCCCCCGAGGTGGTGCGCGCACAAGGGCAATGGTGGTTGTACTACTCGGCTGGCTTCGAAGATCGCCAGCACCACCTGCGCGTCGCGTCGAGCGATCGACCTTCTGGACCTTACGTCGACTGCGGTGCACTCACCCGCGTGGATGAGTGCCCGTTCGCGATCGATCCGCATGCGTTCCAAGATGATGACGGTCGCTGGTATCTGTTTCACTCTCGCGACTTCTTGAATGCAGTGGACGAGCGCGGTCGAACGGCGCGCGCGGGCACGGCTCTCGTTGTCTATCCCCTCGAGAGCATGACGCAGCTCGCAGTTGATGGGGTGACCGTGGCACGTGCGCACTATGACTGGCAGCGGTTCCGCAAGGATCGTCCGATGTACGGGGCCACATACGATTGGCACACGCTCGAAGGTCCTTGCCTCGTAAAGCACCAGGACCGCTACTATTGCCTGTACAGCGGCGGCTGCTGGCAAACAGACACCTACGGCGTCGACTACGTGGTCGGCGAGAGCGTCCTTGGCCCCTATTCCGACGAGGGAGCGGCGCACGGAGCTCGCCTACTTCGCACGGTGCCGGACCGCCTGATCGGTCCAGGTCACTGTTCTGTCGTGACCGCGCCAGATGATGAGCATCTCTATATCGTCTATCACGCGTGGGACCGCGCGATGACTGCGCGACGCATGTGCATCGATCCGCTGCGCATCAGCGAGCTCGGCATCGAATGCAGCGGCCCGTCCTGGGTGGAGCAATCGCTCCTCCTCTCTGAAAGCAACGGCCAAGCGAATGTATATTCGACGTGATCGGCTGGAGGACCTGTTGGAGCCTGACGCCTTCATCTGGTCGGCAGGCATCGAAGATACCTTCATCACCGCGCCCTCCCCGAAAACGGGCCGCACGCTCGATGAGTACGAGCTCACCGGACACTATGAGCATTGGCGCGAAGACATCGACCTGTTCGCCGAGCTGGGCTTGAAGATCGTCCGCTACGGTATCCCTTGGCATCGAATCAATCCACAGCCCGACGAGTGGGACTTCACTTGGAGCGATGGACCCATCGAACGTCTGCTCGGGCTTGGCATCGAACCCATCGTGGATCTCGTTCACTATGGATTGCCGAGATGGATCGAAGGTGCCTACTGTCATCCGCAGTTCGATTCGTACATGGCCGAGTACAGTGCGCGAGTCGTGGAGCGATATTGCGGTCGAGTTCGCACGTATACGCCGCTGAATGAACCGCGAATCACAGCATGGTATTGCGGAAAGCTGGGGTGGTGGCCGCCGGCGAAGAGAGGCTGGAGCGGTTTTCTCTCCGTCATGCGCGGAGTGTGTCGAGGCATCGTAAGCTCGGCACTAGCCATGCGCAGAGTCGATCCCGAGATCGTGCACGTGCATGTCGATGCCACGGACTTGTATGAAGCCGCCACGTCCGATCTCGACGAAGAAGCTGGGCGGCGTCAAGAGATCGTCTTCCTAGCACTCGATCTCATCAGCGGGCGCGTCCAAGCGGGTCATGCGCTCTATGAATGGGTTCTGAGGCACGGACTGTCGCGCGAGGATCTCGAGTGGTTCCAGGCGAATGCGATCGAGCTCGACCTCATCGGCATCAACTTGTACCCGATGTTCTCGGAAAAGCGCTTGCTCCGAACTTCGGGGGGCGTGCGTGTGCGGATGCGCTACGCATCAGCGAACATCGTCGAGCGGCTCGCGGATCTTTACTGGCAACGTTATCGGCGCCCGCTGATCATCAGCGAAACGGCGTCGGAGGGCTCTGTTCGAAAGCGCCTCGCCTGGCTCGACGATTCTGTGCAAGCCGTGCGCGAAGCGCGTCGACGCGGCGTCCCGCTCATCGGTTACACCTGGTGGCCTTTGTTCGCGCTGGTCACGTGGGGCTACCGCGAAGGCAAGAAGTCTCCGCACGAGTACTTGAAGCAGATGGGATTGTGGGATCTGGCGCCGCAGGACGGACAGTTGCTTCGAGTCCGCACGCCGCTCGTGGATCGGTATCGCGAGGTCGTTGCGAGCGGTGCGGAGGCCGTGGGCAGTTTCGGGCGTGAGCACTTACACGAGCGACGTCTGCATGTTTCGTAGTTTCTATCTTGCGGGCTTCGAGTGCGCCACGGGCTACAACATGCATGGCGACTGGATCGACCAGATCGCAGCGACCGAGCACGACCTGCACTGCGATGCAGACTATGCGCGGCTCGAACGCGTTGGAATCCACGCGGTGCGAGAGGCGATTCGCTGGCCGCTCGTCGACCTTCACGGCAAGTTCGATTTCTCGACCGTCGAGCCTTTCATCCTAGCCGCTGCGCGCCATGAGTTCGACGTCATCTGGGACTTGTTCCATTACGGGTATCCAGATGATCTCGACCTCTTCTCCGCGGACTTCCCAGAGCGCTTCGCCGCGTACTGCGGAGCGGCTGCGCGCTTCGTCCGCGAGCGCACGCCGCGCACGTGTTATTTCACCCCGATCAATGAGCCATCGTACTTCGCGTGGGCCGGCGGCGAAGTGGGCCGCTTCGCTCCGCACGTGAGAGGACGCGGCTTCGAGTTGAAAGTCGCTCTCGCACGCGCTGCTTTGTTGGGCTCGCAACGCATCCGGGAAGAATGCTCTCGTGCTCGCATCGTGCACGTCGATCCCATTTGCCGCGTCGTAGCGGCGAACGAGGAGCCCGAGCAACTCGCCTACTGCAAGCGCTTCAACGATGAGTGGGTATTCCAATACTGGGACATGGTCAGCGGCCGCTTGCTGCCCGAGCTGGGCGGCGCGCCGGAGCATCTGGATATCGTCGGCGTCAATTACTACTGGACGAATCAGTGGGAAGTCGGCCGGGACGGCATTCCGCTTGCAGACGACGACCCGCGACGAGTGCCACTAGGCGATCTGGTGCGCAGTGTGTGGCAGCGCTACGGCGCCGAGATCGTGATCACCGAGACGAGCGCTCTGGGAGAAGCTCGCGCCCCATGGATTCACGAGCTCTCGTTGATGGCAGAGGAGCTGATCGATGAGGGCATCGCGCTCGGCGGCGTTTGTCTCTATCCCATTCTGGGAATGCCGGAGTGGCATGCACGCGACCAATGGACGCGAATGGGCCTGTGGGATCTCGAACGAGAACAAGACGTTTTGCAGCGAAAGGCTTGCGAGCCTATGTTGAAGGCCCTGCGTAAGGCGCAGCAGCGTCAGTCACTCGCAGCCGGACGGACGGCCCGGTTCGCAAGGTAGAGCTCGGACGCATTGCGCCAGAGCACGCGGGTTGCACCCTCTACTCCGAGTGCCGCGACGATGATGTCGATGTCCTCGTCGCGATAGGCACGAGGCGCCCGCGTCGAGGGAAGATCCGAGCCGAACATCAGCGCACTTGGATTCGCGGCGTACAGCTCGCGCAGCGCGCTTGGCACATCGAAGTCCACGCGCCCGAATCCAGTCGCCTTCACTCGTACACCGGCCGCAGCGAGCTCGAGCAGCGTCCCGAATCCCGCATGCGACAATCCGAGGTGATCGATGCTCACCGCGGGCAACTCGAGCAACGTGTGCCGCAGAGTCGGGAGCTCTGCAGAATCCACATAAAGCTCCGCGTGCCAACCCACGAGCTCATGAGCACGATGCGCGAATGATTCGAGGTGTTTCACATCTTCGGACCCGCCACGCTTCAGATTGAAGCGCACCGCACGGACGCCCGCCGCGTCCAAATGTCTGAGCTCCTCATCGGACACGCTTGCCGGTAACTGTGTAACCCCCACGAAACTGGGGCCAAGCTGCGCGAGCGCCGCGAGCAGATAAGTTTGATCGAAGCCCTGAAACGATCCGGAGACGACAGCACCGCCGACGAGGTGCTGCCCTGCCATGCGAGTTAGATAGTCATCGCACGTGAACTCTGGAGGCAGATATCCCTGGTTCTCGATCAGCGGAAAACGCTTGTCGATGATGTGCAAGTGAGCATCGAAAATCGGAATGCGGGCCGAAGGAACCTGAGGATTAGCCATCGTGATGCGCGCGCTGGACCGAGTCGATCGACGCGCTCACTTTACACGCAGGGCTTACTCGGCAGAAGAGTAAGTGAGCATGAGTAGCCACAAAGAACACCAAGATCACAAACAAGAAGATGAAGTTGGACCAGAGCAGCTCTCGGCGTTCTGCTTTCCATCCATTCTTCGTGTTCTATGTGTTCTGTGTGGCTATTCTCATTCCGGCCGGCTTCTCCGGCCCACTTCCCGCCTTCGTCCAGCCGATCGCACGGGCGATGAGATCGAGGTCATCGGCGTTGAGCTCGAGCGTCGCGGCATCGATCCAATCGTCTACTTGATCAGGAGTGCGAGCGCCGACGATCGCGCCCGTGACACCGGGCCATGCGAGTGTCCATGCGATCGCAATCGAGGCGACGGTCGTATCGTAGTGCTCGGCGATCGGACGCATCGCTTCAGCGAGCTCCAAGTTGCGCATCAAACGTTCACCCGCGAACTCCGTACCGCGCGAGCGCCAGTCGGAGCGTGCGAGGGAACGCGCGCGCTCGATGCTAAACGCACCCGATAACAATCCCGATTGCATTGGGCTGTACGCGATCACTCCCGTATCGTGAGCTGCGCACCAGGGCAGCTCGAGGGCCGCGGCGTCGCGACGAATCGCAGAGAACGGCGGCTGCAGCGTATCCACGTGCCCGAGCCGCTCCGCAGTCGCGAGCTGAGCGGCGGAATGATTCGACAACCCGACCGCCGCCACCTTCCCTTCTCTCTTCAAGTCCAACAGAGTCTGCCAATAGTCCTCGAGGCACGTTCCGTCCTGCGCAGGCCAATGCATCTGATACAGATCGATTTGCTCGACACCGAGCCGACGCAGTGAAGCCTCCACCTCGCAGCGAATGCTCGCGCGCGCGCCGATGCGTTTCGGCACTGCGCTTCGATCCTTTTCATCCCACACGAGTCCGCATTTCGTAAAGACGTAAGGATGGTCGTTCGTCGGAAATGGGGCGAGCGCCCGGCGAATGATTTCTTCGGAATGACCCAGTCCGTATGCCGCGGCCGTGTCGATCCAGTTGATGCCCCGTTCCACGGCGTGTCGAATCGCGGCGATGGATTGCTTGTCGTCCTGAGGACCCCAGCCGACGGCCCAATCCGGCCCGCCGATCGCCCAGGCCCCGAAGCCCACGCGGGTGATCCGCATCGGGGTTCGCCCGAGCTGCACCTTGGGCAGGCCGCCTATATAAGAGGAAAGAGCAACGACTGAAGACATATGCGCTCCCTGATCGGGGTCCGCAAGGTGGCTGGCGGTACCCACCCCTGTCCAATGCATTCTTGAGATCCTATTCTTCTCAAATACAGATCGGTCCCTAGGCGAGCTTTCATGGACTTGCGACAACTCGAGCATTTCGTAGCCGTTGCGGACGAACAGCATTTCACGCGGGCTGCTCAACGAATGCACATCGTCCAATCGGCGCTCTCCACGTCCATTCGAGCCCTGGAAGCGGAGCTGGGTGCTCAGCTGTTCGTACGCAGCTCTCGGGGCGTCAAGCTCACGCCCGCTGGGCAAGCGCTGTATGAGAAGGCACTGCATGTGCTGACCGGTGTACGCGAGGCACGCAGCGCGGTCGCGGCGGTGCATGGGCTCGAAAGAGGCTCTCTGAGGATTGGTGTCGTCCAAAGCATCGGACCGTTTCTCAATCTCGCCGAGTTGCTTGCCAATTTCCGGGCTGCCCATCCGGGCATCGAGCTTCGCGTCTATCAAGGCAGCACCACCTCGTTGATGGAAGATGTTCGTGCCTCGCGTATCGACCTTGCGGTCGTTCCGTTCTACGAGCCCCTGCACGATGTCGCGACGACGCTCATTGCATGCGAAGCGCTGGTGCTAGCGTGCGCACCCGATCACCCGCTTGCGGGCCTCACAGCTGTGCCGCTCGCAAAGTTAGCCCATGAGCCCTTCGTAGATTTCTTGTTGGACTGGGGCACCCGGCGCATCGTCGATCGAGCCTTTGTCCAAGCAGGCGTCGAACGGCGCACCACCTTTGAAGTGAGCGAGCTGCAAACGATGTTCGATCTCGTGGCGCGTGGGCTCGGAGTTGCATTGCTGCCGGAAGCACTCGTCGAAGCTCGCACCGGCTCATCCATGCCCAATCCACTTGCGATCGCACAACTCGAAGAACCGGAGATCTGTTGGGAACTGGTGGTGGCCTATGCACCAGATACCGCGAATCCTGAAACGCCCAACAATCCCGCCGCACAAGCTTTCTTGCGACTGGTCAAACAAGCGACCGGAATAGCTGAAGCATAAACGCGCAGCCCAAGCCTCGGGTGCGTGCTGTCACCGCGAACGCGGCATCGTGACCGTTCTCTAACCACCGCTCGACTGCTTTGCTAGTCGATGCTCTCTACAGTGCTGTCGTGCACATAGGAGACGGTAAGGGTGAAAGCACTCAATGTAGACCCGAATTGCGATTCCCATTGCGTCGGGATAGAGGCAACCGAGATCGACGCGCCCAGCATCGACTCTTTGCTGACTGGTGCGCGAGTGCCTGAGCATCACATCCGCGTCGCGACCGAGTGCAATCACGATCGCATCCAGTTCGTCGCGGGATCTGGTTTTCAATGCGCGCACTGTGCAGCGGATCTAGCCGATCTCGACTGATGCGCCAGCGGGGATGATTGTCCACTAGGACGCTGCCGCAGCCACTCGCCCGCTCTCGAGCGCGGGTGCGGGCGGCAAGCCGGTTGCATCGAGGATCTCCTTCTCATCGAGCGTCTCGCGAGCAAGCAACGCTTCCACGAGCGCATCGAGCTGCGCGCGATACTTCCGGAGCAGACTCTTCGCCAGCTCATGACTTTCATTGATGATGCGCAGAACCTCCGCGTCAACGAGGCGTGCAGTCTCTTCGCTGAAAGGCTTCTCCCCGCCAAATCCAGAATTCGCTAGATAAGGATTCTGGCGTGGCGCGAGCTGCACCATGCCGAGCCTTTCGCTCATACCCCAGCGGGTGACCATGTTGCGCGCGAGATTGGTCGCTTGTTCGATATCGTTCTCTGCGCCAGTCGTCTTCGTTCCGTACACGACTTCCTCCGCGGCTCGCCCACCCAGCATGCCTACGATACGCGCGCGCAAGTACGCTTCAGGATAGTTGTATCGGTCCGTTTGCGGCCTTTGATACGTGACGCCCAATGCCTGACCGCGCGGTACGATCGTCACGCGGTGAACGGGATCGGCGCCAGGCATGACCAAGCCAAGGATCGCATGCCCACTTTCGTGATAAGCGATGCGCTCGCGATCCTCGCGACTGAGCAGCAAAGGCCGCTCCGGGCCGAGCACGATCTTCTCGAGAGAATCGAGAAAGTCCTTGTGGTGCACTTCGTTCTGATTGCGACGTGCTGCCAGCAGCGCAGTTTCATTCACGAGATTCTTGAGATCGGCGCCGGAGAAACCTGGAGTCGAAGCCGCAAGCTCATCGAGACTCACGTCGTCTGCGAGCGGCACTTTGCGTACGTGCACTTTCAGGATCGCTTCACGCCCGCCTTTGTCGGGCAGATTCACGACGACTCGTCGATCGAAGCGGCCCGGACGCAGCAGCGCCTTGTCCAACACATCCGGCTGGTTCGTTGCAGCGAGCACGATCACGCCCTCTCGACCCGAGAACCCATCCATCTCGGTCAGAATCTGATTGAGCGTTTGCTCTTGCTCGCTCGAACCGCCGATCGCGGCGGGACCGCGCGCGCGTCCGATCGAATCGATCTCATCGATGAAGATGATTGCGGGCGCGTGATTTCTCGCTTCCTTGAATAGATCGCGCACACGAGCTGCGCCGACGCCAACGATCATCTCGACGAACTCTGCAGCGCTCATCGAGAAGAAGGGTACGCCGGCCTCGCCGGCAACAGCTTTCGCAAGCAGGGTCTTGCCGGTGCCCGGTGCGCCGACGAGCAAGACGCCTTTGGGCGCCGTGCCGCCGAGCCGAGTGTACTTGTCGGGATCTTTCAGGAAGTCGACGATCTCGACGAGCTCGTTCTCCGCTTCATCGATTCCTGCGACGTCGTTGAACGTTACCTTCGTTTCGGCTTCTTGATCGTACCGCCGTGCTTTGCTCTTGCCGATGCCCATGAGCGCGCTGCCCATTCCGCCACCCTGCTGCGCGCGCCTGAACAACCAGACATAGAACGCAATGATCAGAATCGCAGGACCAAAACCGAATAGCAGCGTCGCCCAGGGGCTGCCGCTCTGGATTGGAATCGCGCTGATCTCGACCTCGTGCTCGATGAGAAACGATTCGAGCCCGGGATCGACGAACGCAGGCAGCGTGGTGGTGAAGGTTTCGGACGTGCGTGGCTCTACGGGGCCGAGCAAGGAGGCCATCGGTTGATCTTTCTCACGCGCTTGTGCCTGTCGCAGCTCCTCCTCTGTCGGCCATGTCACGGCCTCGACGAAGCGGCCTTCGATGCTTGCGCCTTGGCTGTAGATCTCCTCGACGTTGCCTTGCTCAGCTTGTTGCTTGAATACCGTGTACGGGATCGTGATCGCATCGTCTGGAGCGGGAAATAGCAGGCGCATCAGGAAATAGTTGAGCGCCAGTATCACGAGGAACGTGAGCCATGTCGTACGCGGAGGCATCGCAGGTGGTCGCGAACTCCCCGGCGGCCCGCCCAATGGTCCGCGCCCTCCTGGCGCCTTCGACGTGGCTGGCTGCGCAGGTGTACGTTGCTCTCTTGTCTGCCAGATCATGGCCTCGCTCCGGCGTGTCGCGGTGCTATACAACGTATGTGCGCGCTACGAGGTCCCGTGGAGACGCACGACGAGCATCTGGAACGGATTGCCCGAAGCGATCAGTCGGCGCGTGCTTGGATCAGATGTCTCACACGCTTTTCGATCTCGGCGACCACGAGCAGCGCGGCCCCTACTCCGATGACTGCTAGCCCTTCCACGAAGGATACGCCCTCGCTTTGGAAGACGCGTTGGAAGAACGGCATATACGTAAAGACAAACTGCGCTGCAGTCACGATGAGAATACCGATCAGGACTG
The DNA here is from genome assembly GCA_023417315.1 of Pseudomonadota bacterium. Lineage (GTDB taxonomy): Bacteria > Pseudomonadota > Gammaproteobacteria > Steroidobacterales > Steroidobacteraceae > Steroidobacter. The sequence goes on along the minus strand of JAEZFW010000065.1, from coordinate 88,518 downwards.
CGGGGGTGCCGAGAACGCCTCGCCATGTGAAAGAAGTCCCATGCACGTACCGAACGCTGAATAGATACGCGATCTCCATCACGACGAGCGCATTGACCACGAGCGTGCGCGCGGCCTCCACTGAGGCACCGCGCTCGAGTCCCCAGTAGAAGATACCGAACGCACCCATTACGAACAGAATGGACACGAACGTGATTCTCCAGATCAGGCTCAAGTCGAGAATGGAGTGCTCGGTCGGTCTCGGCGGGCGGCGCATCGCACCGGGCTCGGTCGGCTCGAAGGCGAGCACCAGCCCCAGCGCCACGGCGGTCACCATGTTGACCCATAGGATCTGGGCTGGCGTGATAGGCATCGCGAGCCCCAATGCGAGCGCGCACAAGATCGTGAGTGCCTCACCGCCGTTCGTCGGCAGCGTCCACGAGATCACTTTCAGGATGTTGTCGTAGACGGTGCGTCCTTCGCGCACGGCCGCTACGATCGAAGCGAAGTTGTCATCCGCGAGCACCATTTCCGCAGCTTGCTTGGCGACTTCCGTGCCTTTCTGCCCCATTGCCACTCCGACATCCGCTCGCTTCAGTGCAGGCGCATCGTTCACACCATCGCCGGTCATGGCGACGATCGATCTATTGGCCTGCAGCGCCTCGACCAAGCGAAGCTTGTGCTCTGGGGTCGTACGCGCGAACACGGACACCTCACGCACGACGTCGCGCAGGCTGTGAGCATCGAGCGCTTCGAGATCGTTGCCGGTGAGCGCCTTCGCACGCTCATCTATACCAAGCTGTCGAGCGATCTCGCTTGCCGTCGCCGCGTGATCGCCAGTAATCATAACGACGCGTATGCCAGCGCCTTTGCAGTCGGCGATCGCCTCGAGCGCCTCTGCACGCGGCGGGTCGATGAATCCGGCCAAGCCCAGAAACACGGCATCGTTCGCAACGCTTTCGAAGCTGAGCGCTGTGGTCCCGGGCGCGAGCGCTTTCGACGCAAATCCCAGGACACGGTGTCCTTCGCTCGCAAGTGCCTCGTTACGCTCGCGCCACGCCTCGATGTCGAGCGAACGCGGCCCATGCTCGGTGAGCTCGCGAGCGCACATCGCGGCCACGGTTTCAGGTGCGCCTTTGATGAGAGCAAATGATTCTCCCTCATGATTGTGATGCAGCGTTGCCATGAAACGATGCACTGCATCGAACGGAATTTCGTCGAGGCGTGGCAGCTCCTTGCGCGCGTGTTCGGCATCCAATCCAGCCTTCATCGCGGCGGCGACGAGCGCACCTTCCATTGGATCGCCCGCGACACGCCAGGCCGAATGCCCCTCCGCCTGAACGAGCCGCAGCTCTGCGTCATTGCACAATAGCGCCGCGCGCACGAGCGGGAGGACGAGCGGGTCGTCTGCGGGGTCCGTGCTGCGACCATTGATCTCGAACGCGCCCTTTGGCTCGTACCCCACGCCCGTGACATCGAGTGCACCTCGAGTGGTGACGATTCTGCGCACAGTCATCTCGTTGCGCGTCAGAGTGCCTGTCTTATCGGAACAAATGACGGATACCGATCCCAGTGTCTCGACTGCGGGCAGACGTCGCACGATTGCGTTGCGCGCCGCCATGCGGCGCACGCCGATCGCAAGCGTGATCGTCAAGATGGCTGGCAATCCTTCCGGAATCGCGGCGACAGCAAGACCGACAACGGTCATGAAAGCTTCATCACCGCTGTAACCGCGCACGTACCACGCGAACATGAAGGCGACTGCCGCCACCGCGAGAATGATGACCGTGAGCTGACGTGCGAACTCATCGATGCGTCTGATCAGCGGTGTTTTCAGGCTCGTGACGGTCTCGAGCAATGAGCTGATATGACCCAGCTCGGTCTGAGCGCCAGTCGCGACGGCGATTCCCACCCCCTGCCCAGTCGTCACGAACGTACCCGAGAACGCCATCGAGGTGCGATCGCCGAGCGCAGCATGCTCAGCGACAGGCTCCGTTGCCTTCTCCACCGCAACGGACTCGCCGGTCAACATTGCCTCATCGATGCGCATGTTGCGCGCTCTGAGCAACCGCAGATCAGCGGGCACGCGATCGCCTGCTTCGATGAGCACGAGATCGCCGGGCACGATGTCAGCTACAGGTACGACGATACGACGACCCTCGCGCATCACCGAAGCCTTCGGATCGATCATCGAGCGGATCGCTTCCAGCGCTTGCTCCGCACGACCCTCTTGAATGAAACCCACGATCGCGTTCACGAGCACGACCGCGAAGATCACCGCCGCATCGACCGAATGCCCCAACAGCAGCGACGTCGCAGCCGAGAGCATCAGGATGTAGATGAGGACATTGTTGAACTGCGCGGCAAACCGCAGCAGGGGATGTCGTTTAGGCGGCGGCGGGAGACTGTTAGGGCCGAATTCAGCCAAGCGTCGCGCTGCTTCTTTAGTGTTCAGCCCTTCCGTGGTTGCGTTGAGCCGGGCGAGCGCCTCTTCGGCGGGTGCGGCATGCCACACGTGACCACCCTGCGCTGCAGACCTAGACGAAGATGAGTTAGGAGGTGCAGAAGCAGCGCGCGTAGAGCTCATGAGCAAACCGACCCGTTAGGAGGTTGAAGGATACGCGAAGCTCGTCTAGAGGCACGAACCTCGCGGTATAACAGGCTTGCACCGATCGTGCGGAGCACCGCAAGCGCCAGCGCGTTGGACCGATGAAGGCATCGAGCGCTCATCGCCATTGCGGCATTGTATGAATTTCAGCCACGACATGCCTCCGATTGGCGACACAGTCCGACCGCGAACGTTGTCGAGCGCCTCTCTCTCTCATTTTGTTCGAACCTGCTACGGCAAATCGAACTGCCCGCGCGCCAGTGCGTTTGGGTTGCATCCATCTCAAACTCATCGTCGGCAATGCGACATCTGGAAACGCACCTTGTGGGCCGCTCGTCCTTGTTGCGCGAGGGCCAGACGTGCTGGAAGTGCACCGTGGCGGAGCGTGCCACCTTACTCATCGACGGCGAGGAGTACTACAGTGCGCTGCGCGATGCACTCCTACAGGCTCGCCGGCAAATTCTCATCGCAGGCTGGGACTTCGATACACGCGCACGACTGCCACGTGACCCTGCGAATCAGGATCCGGATGATGCATCAGCCCCGGTCGAGCTCGGGCCATTGCTCGGCTATTTGCGCGCGCGTACGCCCGAGCTCGAGATTCACGTGCTGCGCTGGGACTATCATTGGTTCTACGGCGATGATCGCGAGTGGAGCACGCGCGAGCGTCTCGAGCAGTATGGCGTGCACTTCCATGAGCATCCTGCCCGCTTGGTCACCGGGTGCGTGCATCACAAGGTCGTGGTGATCGATGACGCACTCGCCTTCTGCGGCGGCATCGATCTCACACACAAGCGCTGGGACACATGCGCGCATCACCCCAGCGATGCGCGCCGCGACCACTGCGGCGAACCCTATAAACCTGTACACGATGCGCAGCTCTGCGTCAGCGGCCCTGCGGCGGCATCGCTCGGTGATTACGTTCGGCAGCATTGGCCGGAAACCGCCAAGGTGGCCGCACCCGAACGGGTGACCGTCGGCGCGCCGATCTGGCCCAGTAGCCTGCACACCGACTTCAAGCAGATTCGCACTGGCATTGCGCGCACCTGTCCCGCGGAGCTCGAGCCGCAGTCTTGCCGCGAGATCGAAGCTTTCTATCTCGCTGCAATCGCGGCGACGAAGCACACGCTCTACATCGAGAACCAATACTTCACCAGCGAACGGATCGCGACGGCGCTCGCCGCACAGTTTCGTCGTGTTGCGAAGCTTCAGGGGCTGTTGGTGGGCTTGGATCAACCCGAAACCCACTCTGAGTATCACACGATGGGATACGGCCGAGCGCGCTTCTGCCACACCCTCGCAGCAAACGGTGTCACGTCCAGATTGCCTTTGGTCGCCGCGTACTGTGCCGATGGCCGCGCGATCAACGTGCACTCGAAGATCGCGACGTTCGACGATCGCTGGCTCACCGTCGGCTCGGCGAACTTGAACCGTCGTTCGATGGGATTCGATCTCGAATGTAATCTCGTTCTCGAGGCAACGACCCGAGAGCATCGTGAGCGTATCGAGCATCTGCGCACTCGATTACTCGCAGAGCATCTCGGCCTCGAGATTGACCAGCTCGCCCCGACTCTGCGCGCGCACGGCATCGCACGCTTACCCGACGTGGTAGGTCAGTCGCGACGCCTCGTGCGAGTCGACCCGCAGCAGAGCGAGCCGAACCTGGGGCCGATTCTCGCGCCCGTCTTCGATCGGGAACAAAACTGGCCGACGATGACCCTGCCGAAATTCAAGCTCGCACGTCTGCAGAGCGCGTTGCTGATAGCAGGCGCATTGACCGCAGCGGCCTTCACGAGTCGAGTCGTCGCGGACGATCTGCCTTCCTTGAGCTCATTACAACGCTTGGTCAGCCAGCTTCTCGGCGGCTGAGCCAGGCAATGACATCCTGATCGCGCCACATGAACACTCTTTCATTGCACTCGAGAAAACCGCTGCGCAGCGGTCGTCGCATGCCACTGCTCGGCCTTGGAACGTGGCAACTGACCGACCACACATCCGAGGCGATCGCCCATGCCTTGAAGCTCGGTTATCCAATGATCGATACATCGGGCGACTACGGCACGCAACCTGACATCGGTCGGGCATTGCGCGATGCCGGCACGGTGCGCGAGTCGATTTACCTCGTCACGAAGGTCGAAGAGACGGACGATGCCTATGAGGCCACCCGAAAGAATCTCGCGGAGCTGATGATCGACTACGCCGACCTCATGCTGGTGCATCGCCCGCCGGACGAAGGAGTGGGCGCAGAGCTCTGGCGAGGCCTCATTCGAGCACGCAATGAAGGCCTCGTGCGCGACATCGGCGTGAGCAACTATTCAGTGGAACAGATTCACGCGCTTGCGCTAGCCACAGGCGAGATGCCGGCGGTGAACCAGATCGAGTGGAGCCCGTTCGGCTATGGTCCGCACATGCGTAAGTACTGTCATGAGAATCAGATCGTGATTCAAGCATACAGCCCGCTCACCCGGACCGAGCGATTGGACGATCCCGCGCTCACGAAGATCGCCGAGCACTATCGCAAGACGCCCGCCCAGATCCTGCTCCGCTGGAATCTTCAGCACGGCGTCGTGCCGCTGCCCAAAGCAAATCGCAAGGAACACTTGGAAGAGAATATCGACGTGTTCGACTTCCGCATCGACGTGCAAGACATGGCGAACCTCGACGGCCTCAACGAGCAATACTCCTCGCTAGGCACGCTGCCTTACGACTGAGCAGCCCTGCGCTACGGACTGCTAGAGATCTCTCGCGAAGCACGCGAAGCTCGCCAAGGAAGAACAACTTATCCGCATTTCATCTCCGCGCTTCTGCGTCTCCCCGAGATCATTTTCCCCATTGCCGCAGCGCTAAGAGGAATAACTCTCGCAGAGCCGCAGAGACGCGGAGGAAAGAAAGAAATGATCGATTCTTCCTTCGCGAGCGCGGCGTGCTTGGCGAGAGTTTTCTTCTTCTCAGAGGACGAAAGGACCGGGTAGCTTCATCGTCGCGCACGCTTCTGCGCCGCTTTGCTACGCGTACGGCTGCGAGACGCAGTGCGCGACTTGCCTTTCGTTCCCGTCGTTTTCGTTGAGGCTCGCCTTGGCAGGCTCTTTCGTTTGACGCTTGCCATACGCTCGAGCTCATCTTCATTCATCGACTCGACCATCTGCTTCGATGCGCCGCGTAGTCGCGACTTCGGTGTCTCACCGCGCTTCGCTGACAGCGCCGCACCTGCTGCCTTCTGCTGCTGCTTCGATTTGGCTGGCATACGTCCTCCTGCTGCGGTATCACAAATCCGCTCACAAGGAACGACTCATGCATTGACAGGTTCCGCCGACCGCTCACCGATCGATGGCATCGAGCATGGCACTCGATAACTTCACCCAAAAGATCTGCTCGCGGCCGTCGACGAATCTCTGGAAGAAGAGCACCTCCCAACCATCCCTCGAGCGAAGCCAGCGAGACGCGTCATGAAGCTAATCATCCAACGACTCTCGCTCATCGGAGAATCGCCAGAGCCATACGCCGACGAGCGCTCGACCCAGTGGCTGAACCGCGGCATAGGCCCAGGTGCCGATCGCCTCGGACGGAAGAGCCCATCCGAGCTCGGAAAGCATGAACGTCGAGGTGAGTAGAACGGCAGCCAAGAGGAATGCGCCGGTGAGACGCGTCAAGCCACGCTTGCGTACCAGTGCCTGTCCAAAACACAGATTGCCGACCGAGAATCCGATCAGCAGCAGGAAGTACATCCCATCCCACAAACCGTCGTACATGAGCGCACCGCTGCGAATCCGCTCGCGTGTGAGCTCATCGGCGGTCGCATAGGCAGCTCGCCATTCGTCGAACCCGAACAGCGTCAAGGTTTGCTGTCCAGCTTCGTTGAAGGCCCAGAGCGTGAATCCGAGCAGACCAACGAGCGCGGCGGCCGATGCACCCTCTCGGATTCGCATGGCAATGCCGAGCGCGGCGCCGAGGACGAGGAACGGATGGAGGAGATAGGCCCAGGCGCGCACGACATAGGGGCGCTCATGAACTCGCGCCATGCGATCCTCGAAGCCCTAGACCGGCGCAAAAAGCTCCGGGAGGAAGATGAGTAACAGAGTGGTGACGACTGACAGAAAGGAGCAGATCGCGGCAGCGCGATAGAACATTCGCGAGAAGTGCATGGTCGTGTGCGTTCCTCAAGATCGGTCTCACTCGGGGACATCGCCGCAGCGAGCTCGAGTGGATACCCTGTGTAGTCCATTTTGAGTGGCTCACGACTGCATCGCTGCTCCGATGTGACGGACGACCGCTTCTCGGGACGAACAACAGCGGAGACTACGGGGCCGGCTTCGACTCCCCACACACGCAGGTCCCTTTGTCGAAGACGACCTTCCATTCCCCGTTCGAGTCGCGACGCCACACGGAATTGAACGTGGCGGTCCGTTGGCCTTGGGGATCGAACACCGGTCCGCTGCTGAACGCGAGCTCCCCGCTGTCGAGGACCTCGACGGTTTCGGCTCGCCAAGAGAACGGCGCACTCTTCCCCTCGTAGAATTTGCTCCAGGCATTCACGACTGACTTCTTTCCGCGAAGCCCTTCCTGCCCGAAGAAGAAGGCATCCTCGGCGATGAATGAGGCGAACGCCTCCAGGTTCCGGTCGGCCATCGTCTTGGCGAACGCATTCTCCGCATCCCGCACCTGAGCGGCGAGCTCCGCGTTCGACTCGGCAGAGACGTAGCCGGCACACATCATTGCAGCAAGGCCCAATACGATGAATTTCATCTGACACTCCATCGAGACGAGCGGAAGGTGGTTCATCATCGCTCAGCTCGACTCGTGCGCGCGAGCACCGCGCGCGGCGTTGCGAGACTCGAGGAGAAACGGGTACTGCGCTCTGGAACGAATACTCGGCGCGCTTGGACGAGAATCGAGGTTCCGATACTCTGACGGCGCCCCTAGGCGTACCCGTGACATCTCGTGACGAGCAGCCAATTTCTGTGACGAACGACATGAGCTCGACAGCCGATCCGCGCAATGGTGCATTGAATTCGACTAGGTCGATTCGACGCGTCACCAAATACGTCGCCTACGCGTTCGCCTTGGTGGTCGCATTGGTTGCGTACTGCGAGTTGTGTGCTCTCGCAACGAACCATCCGCCCCGCGAGCTCGCAGCCTCAGTCGCATGGGCGCTGCAAGCGGCGGCCGGATGGATCTTCATCGGCGCCGCACTCGGCCTGTTCGGTGAGCGGCTGCTCGAGCATCCCAGCGTGCAACGATATCCGCGCACCGTCCTCGCGTGCGCGATCGTGGCCACGGGTACGTTCGTGCTGATGTGCGAAGCGCTGCTCGCACTTACGACCGGCAGTGAGCAAGATCTCTCCGCTTTCCTTTATCAGCGTGCGCCGGTGATCTTCGCCGCTAGCGGTTTGCTCATCGTGGTATTCGCCGGCAGGCGCTTCATCCTGCACCCGCTAGGACGCAGGGACCGCCCGCACTCTGCCGATCATGGCGACGCTCGCCCAGGTCGCACTGCTCCATCCGATGCCTCGCAAGCAAGCGAGCACACGATTGAAGTGCTGACGGGTACCGGATACACGAATATTCGCGTCGGAGACATCGAATCTCTGGAGGCGGATCGCAACTACATCAACGTCGTGCATGTATCCGGGCGCACGTACCTTCTGCGACAAACCATGGCAGTCGTGGAACGCACGTTGGACGCTCGCGAGTTCGTGCGGATCCATCGATCGACGATCGTGAACACGCGTCGCATCAAAGAGCGCCGCAGAGGTAACGTGCTCCTCCTGCACTCCGGCCGCACCGTGAGCATCAGTCGCGCATTTCGCGAGCGCGCGCTCGCACAGCTTAAAAGCCAGCTATAAACGCCATGGGAAGCCAGCAAAGATTACTCTTCCCGCACTCCTCGCTTCGTCTTTCGTTCGGTCGAGACCGGCAGTCACGGTCGGATCGATCTCATCGGCGTCAGAGACACGGGCCCCAACAAACCTGAGGGCGCGATCCCCCATTGCGAGGCATCGAACGGTCGATAGTGAACATTGACGATATCGATGTCTTTCATGAGTCGCCACGGGACCTTACGGCGGTCCATGTCACGAATTCGATTCGCAGCGAGATTCGTCACCTCGATCTCCAGCACATTGCGCGGCTGCAGCCGGCCGTCCACTCTCACGCGAAACGGAAGCGACCATGCCGCGCCGAGATCTTGCCCGTTCAGTCGCACGCGCGCGGCTTCGCGCACGTCGCCGAGATCGAGCATCCACACGTCGGCTGACGTTCGAGGGGCATCGAACTCGATGCGATAGCGGGCTGTGCCTGCAAAGCGTGCGGTCGCCAAGTCGCCCAGCTCGGTCCACGACGTCAACCCTCGCGCAGTAGTAGAGACTGGCAGCTCAGGGCCGCCTGCAATGAACTCGACGGCCCATTCGCCTTCCAGCGCAATGGCATTGTCTTTCGGCTGGAGGTACGACCACTCCTGAATGCGCTTCTGCGTTTTTGCTGCGTGCGTCCTGACGAGCATCGACTCGCCAGGCTCGAGTTGCAGATATAGTTCAGTGCGCGCTCTCTTGCCTTTCCTGGTGGCAGCCCACCCGGCACGGCCGCTCGTCGGGTCGAGCAACATGGCATGTAGGGCTGGACGGCCGAGCGCTACCCAACCCTCTACGCGCGATGCGCCAAGATTCGCGATGAAATAGTCATGACCAGTCGATTGCTCGCGACGCACGTAGCGCAGCCCAAGCTCCACCATCGGCTCGCGGGCGACATCGCGCTGCTCGAGGGACTGCACCACCTCGCTTTGCACGATCGCGCGCCTGAGCTCGTCACTCTCCGTGAGTGACTTGAACTGCGCGCGCCGCGCATCCAAATTCGCCAGGCCTGGCACATCGACCGGCATCGATTGGAGCAGCACCTCCGCCCCCTGCGCCGCAAGCTCACGCAAGTGCGAGAGCGTCGCCACCGGCATCCGTCTCGTGGACGGCACGACGATCGCTCGGTATCGGTTCCCCGGCGTGTGCAGCTCGCCGCGCTCGAACTTGGTTGCCAACAGTTGATCGTCCGAGATGAAGTCGAACGCGTATCCGTGTCGATCCAACTCGAGCGCGAGCCGGCCCGCGCTCGAATCGAGCAGCCAATGGCGTGCATTCTCGACCTGATACTGCCGCATCAATCCGTCGGGATGGTCGATGACGTCCGCAAATGGCCAGTAGACGAGTACATCGTTGTCGGGCTCTCCCGATTGGAGGATCGACTGAACACGGGTGACGTACGTATTGAGCTCCGCAAACTCGCGCCACAGCGGGTTCGTGACACTGAGCTGCGTGGACGCATAGAAATACCAACCCGGCCAAGGTTGATCGGGAGGCGTATAGACGGTTCCGTGATAAAGAATGTGATTGACGCCGGCAACGAAGAGCTGATCGAGCTGCGGCTTCAATACGGCGGGCGATTCCTTCCAATGCTCGCGCACCCACGTCCCCGACTCGCTCGACGTGAGCCGCTTGCCCATGACGTGCGCGGCGGATGAAGCCATGCGATGCATGAGCGGGTGCGGCGGCGTCAAGTCTGCGCGGACGTCCTGAGGATCGCGGCGCAACCCGGGGATGCTGAAGGCAGTCGAGCCGAACGATTCGGTTTCGGGAATGTCGACGAGACCGTACAAGTCGAGCAGATTAGCGGGTGCGCCGTGCGACTGGTTGCGAGCGAGGAAGCCGTGATCGTGAGACCAACTCACCCACCGCCGCACATACTCTATATGCATGCGCCCTAGCGTTTCGCGGTAGTCGCTCTTGAGCCGAGACAGCGTATCCGGCTCCGAGGGTGCCTCACTGAGCAACTGCGCGGCATACGCCTCAATGTCATATCCATGCTGCTCGCGGAAGACTTGGGGAAGCCGCGCTGTCCAGCTTGCGTCGTAGTACTCGAACGAATCGTGGAACTGTGCGCGGACACGATCTCGCGTAAAACCTTCGAACGCGTGGGTGAATGTTCGTAGATATCGATCCAGTGCCGCGGTCGAATACGGATCGAGCACCAGTCCCTCGCCACCCGGTGCAGCGCGCTTGACCTTCATGCCTGTCGGCGACCCACTCAAGCCATCGCCGCTGCGCACAATGCGGTGAATGGCATCCTCTGGCGCGACATTCGGGCCGCCAAACGGCCATCCAGTGCCGGTGGCCATGTCGAACCCGAGCCCAAGCCGCTTCGCTTCTGCGCTAGCGTGCTCGAGCATGCTCATCCAGCGCTCGGAGAGAAACTCGAGTTCGCGTCTCTCGCCCCCACGTACTCCATATATAGGAGTGACTTCCACTCACCCGAGACCCGCTTCGGCAAACCGCTCGAGCTGCTGCGTGAGTCCCTCCTGATCGACAGCGCTCCCCGGCCACCACCAACGTGTCCAAGGCTTGGTAGTGTGCTCGACCGGTGGCCAGATGCTCGAGTCATCCGTGTGTGCGAAGGAGAGCGAGACGCAGCACAAGAGAAGGAAGACCTTCAATGCAAGCACCAACGCAACCGGTTTGATCGATGTCGACATCTATATCTAGCTCGCTCAGAACGCCGAGCGCTCACAACCTGCGGGTCGAGCCGCGGAGCCGCGCAGAATAGATGAAAGTAGCGCCGCGCGGCCATCCCCGCCGCAAATGACGAGCTCCGTGCGAGCTGTCCTCGACAAGCATTGGACCTAAGGCTAATTGAGCGTGATGCGCCGACAACGGAGGCTGAGCTTCCGGCTAGTAGGAAGTGGCTCGGTGCCTGGAGTTCGGCAGATGGATACGAATCCGCAAGACCCGATGCGATGGGCGGTTCGCGGAGCTCGGGTGCGCAGCGTGGCGATGGATGTCTATCGATTCTTCGTGAATATGAAGCAACGATTGAAGCAAGCGTACGCGAAAATCCATCGCATCCGCCGCGGCCGCCACCATCTTACGATTCCCATCGGACAGAACCGGCTGAGCCCCCTGGAAACGAGGCTTCTCAGTACCGGCCTGGCGCTGGTGACGATCTACGTACTGATGCGGATGGATGCGCACGCACATGAGCAATCGGATTCAATCGCGATAGACACCTCGTCGCGAGCGGAGCTCGTGTCGAGCCACGCGCCAGAAGCTCAGACAAGGTCAGTGCAACCGTCGCGCGACCTTATCGCCGTCCACTAGCGCGAACACGATCACTGCCACGAACTCACGAATGCAACACCCACGTCGACGTCGTGCTGCCCTGACCGCCACGCGAAAGCATCTGGAAGCGGACGTATCGCGGCCCGATTCGCGCGTGTGTGGGTTGCATGTTGAAGATCCTCACTTCGGCAAGATGCTCGATGCTGTGCCTCAGCTCGTCTGGACCGCGAGCGTCGATGGACGGCTGCTCTACAGCAACATCGAAGCGCGGCAACGTCTAGGCCGATGCGAAGGTCGCAAGCTCGAAGACGTGATCCCCGCGAACCTCGTTTGCGCAGCCCACCGAAAGCGATGGCTCGCCACCTGGCGGCGCGCGCTCAGAAGCGGTCAGGCATACGAGATCGAGTATGCAATGGGTCCGAACGCAGACGGCAGCACGCATTGGTATTTGGAGCGAGGCGCACGAACGGACCTGGAGGCAGATTCGGATCGCTGGATCGTCACTGCGACACGCATCGATGAGCAGAAGCGCCGCGAAGAAGAGTTGCTCGACGTGCTGCTGCGCAAGGAGCGATTCCTGGTCACGCTACTGCACGAGCTGCGCAATCCACTCGCGCCGATTGCGAATGCCACCACGCTGCTGGCGAGACACTCCGCCGATCCACATGCAGTGAGCAGCGCTCACGCTGTCATTCAACGCCAGCTAGGTCAACTCACCAGGCTCGTCGACGACCTCCTCGACCACTCGCGCCTGGCTCGCGGCCGCATTGCGTTGCAACGAGCACCGACCGATCTATGCGATGTCATCGCGATGGCAATCGAGACCGCGCAACCCCTGATCGAGGGACGCGGGCACCGGTTAGCGATCAACATCCCCTCTGCTCCCATCATCGTGGATGCGGACAAGGAACGCCTGTGCCAGGTCTTCGCCAACCTGCTGATCAACGCGGCGAAGTACACGAACCCCGGCGGGCGCATCACAGTGTCGCTCCGCGCACGGCGAGGTTGTGCGTTCGTGAAAGTCCGCGACAACGGGATCGGCATCCCACCGGACCTGTTGCCGCGGATCTTCGAGATGTTCGCCCAGGCTTCCCCCGGCACGCAGACCGCTATGGGCGGCTTGGGCGTCGGACTCGCGGTGGCCCGCCAGCTGATTCAACTGCATGCAGGAACCCTGTCGGCCTACAGCGATGGACAAGGATGCGGCAGCGAGTTTGTGGTGCGCTTGCCCTGCTTGGTCTCAGAACGTTCGACCGAAGGTCATTGATACGCCCCAATCGCTCTTCTCGAAACCTTCTGGCGGATCGTCGTTGTAGCTCTCGAAAACGTTGAGGCTCAAGTAGACAGCGCTCGTAATGTAGCGCCGCAGACTGCTGTCCAATTTGAAACGCATGCGTCCATCGTCGAGCGCTGCATACGTCGTGGCTGTGACCGAGAATGTGAACTGGCCGATGTCGAACCATTCCCATTCCAAGGCTGCCAGCGCTTCGACGAGATCCTCATCCAGGTCCGACGTGCCGCGGTACTCTTCGTGAACGAAGTCTAGACCGCCGTAAACGGCGAACTCAGTTCGACTCGACTGGACGAGCGTTCGACCAAGCGCAATACCTGCCAGGAGTCTCAGATCGAGATCGAGCTCGCGATCCTCTTCCGCTTCGAATAACCCTAAAACAAACCAGCGCTGCTCGAGGAGGCGACGCACTCCCAGCTGCAGATCGTTGCGCTGCTGCGTGGTTTCATGATCATGGCGGCGCACGAGCGAGCTCAGCGAGACATCGGTTCGATAATGCTCCGTGCGATTGCGTGCCTCGGCATTGAGCGTCCAGTCGATCTCATCGCCTGCGCTCAAGAAATCGATTCCGGCATCGATCGACCCGCTGGTGCGATCGCGAAAGGTCGCGGCGACAGGAGTGATGCGCACGACATCGCTCATGGGAACCTCTCTGTGTCCCGCATCCGTCATGACCTCGAGCGTGCCCGGAGCAGGCGACGCAATCGTACCCAGGAACCGCTCGCCGGACGCGGACTCGACATCGAGGCGTTGCTCACTTTCGAGCTGCGCAACGTTTCTCCAATCGATGTTGACTCGACCAGCACCCGCGATAGAGAAGTCGAGCTCTCCTCGCGACAATTCTCGCACGGTGCCTGTCATGCGGTTCCCATTTGTAAGCACGACCAGGTCATCGGCGGCAGCGTACGACGCGACCAACAGCAGACAACTCATTGCCACAGCCCTGCACGAAGACATCTGTCTACCTGCCACGTTGCTCACCTTCACGCGACACTAGTGCAGCTAAGCCGTGAGTTCATTGGACCAGGGGCTAATTGCTCCCTGGATCCCTGAGGTGAGAGCCTGCACAACAACCATGTGCGTAGCCAGCCGAAAGGCCGAATAGCGCACCGAGCGCGCATTTCGCGAGAGCATGTCCGCGCCATCGCCGTCGCATCGCTGCGCTAATGACGAGTCTGATGCGTAGGCGATCGAAAGCTCATAGCTAGATCTACGAGGAGTCGGGCTCCAAAGCCCGAGCAGCCGGCCCTCCGCCATAACTGATCTTTGTCGTTCCACGCCGTGCCGCAGATATCGATGTGCGCCCACGGTGTGCTTCCGACGAACTCCGCAAGATACATCGCAGCAACGATGCCATCCGGTTGGCTACCGCCGGTCGGACCTGTGTTCCTCATGGCCGCAACGTCGGAATCGAGCACCTTGCGATACGGCTTGTGAACCGGTAAGTGCCACACCAGCTCACCCGTGGTCTCGGCGGCACGCTGCACTTGATCGATCAGCGTTGTGTCGTTACCGAACAGACCCGCTAGATCGGTGCCTAGCGCGCGCATCACCGAGCCCGTGAGTGTCGCGATATCGACGATTGCATCGTGACCTTCTTCTGCTGCAAGCGCGAGCGCATCGCATATCACGAGGCGACCCTCGGCGTCGGTATTGTTCACTTCGACGGTCTTGCCTCCGTATGTCGTGATGATGTCTCCCAGCGCCATGGCGGTTCCGGATGGCATATTGTCCGTGCACATCAGATATGCGGTCACTGTCGTCGTGCAGCCAAGCTCCGGTAACTGCGCCACGCTCGCGAGAACGGCGGCTGCGCCGCTCATATCGTTCTTCATTCGTGCGTGGACGTTATCGTTCGGTTTCAAGCTGATGCCGCCCGAGTCATACATGATGCCCTTGCCGACGAATGCTAGGCGCCCTGAGGACTCTTGCTTTGGACGATATGTGATCTTGATCATTCGCGGCGGCTCTACGCTCCCGGCGTTGACCCCCAACAGCCCGCCGCAACCGAGCTTCTCGAGCGCCTGCTTGTCGAAGATCTCGACATCAAACCCGATCTCTTTACCTAGCCTAACGGCCAGGTCTCCGAGCATCGTCGCCGTCAGATGGCTATGAGGCGTATTGGCGAGATCGCGCGCGAGGATAGTGGCCCGAGCGTACGCTCGCCCACGCTCGCTACCTGCATCGACGCTTGCTTGTTGTGCGGGATCGATCAACAACGTGACTTCGCGGAGCGGCGCGAGCGTCTGGTCGCGCCCGAAACCTGGGTACTCATACCGCGCGAGCAGAATGCCTTCGATTGCGGCCTGGGCGGCAGTTTCTGGCGAGATAGATTCGAGTCCATCGAGCGACAGTGCGAGAGAATCGTGCTTGTGCACGGTCAGGGCGAACGCAGCCGCCCCATCCCGGATGCGCGCTGCGTCGAGATCTTGTCGCGCTCCAAATCCCACTACGACCATCACAGGTCCATCGGCCCGCGGAACGATGAGCGTTTCTCCCAGTTTCGCCTCGAATCCTGCAGCGGCGAGTCGTTCGCGCGGCAACCCGATGTCGCCAAGCCGAGCGGATATGGGTCCCTCAGCGAGCATTGGAATTCCGATTACCGATGCGTTAGCGGCCTCGGCCGAGGTCGAGAGCTTCGCTAAGCGTGATGGCTGCATCAAGAACTGCTTCGGCAAACGATGCTGTACGCCTTCCGTCGTAGTAGCCACGGCTACACCTCCTCAAGGAACGATGCCCACAATGAGCACTCGACGGAGTCCACGCCTGTGGACCAAAGCCCAATAGACGCTACAGGGCGCTAGCCGCGACGTACACAGATTATGTATGCACGTACGTCAGCCCCCGGCTACACCCAAGCTCAGGAGGCGTGCGGAATAGGACCTTCAAAAGTGACCTTGCAAAGCTCGGCACCGAAAAACAAGACCTTGCTGGTGGCATGCATCCACAGCATGAGCACTAGCATCGCCCCGACCACGCCATAAGCACTGAAGCTGTTGCTGAAGAACACCGCGTAGAGCGTCAGCGCTTCGGCACCGACGAACCAGGCAACCGTGGATAGTGCCGTTGCCAACCAGACATGCCTCCATTGCAATCGGACTGGTGGCAGGAGCAGGAACAGCGAACCGAACGTCGCGATGATGATCAGGACCGGAGCCAAGGCGGCGATCAGCCACCCAATGACTCCACCGAAAATCGGCACGTCGTTCAACTGCGACGCGAACCAGTGAAGCACGGCGATCAGCACGAGCGCAGCCAGCAGCAACACGCCCCCCGCGAGCACCATGCCGAACGCAATCGCTCGCTCGAGCAGTGTGGTGCGCATCGCACCCTTGAGTCCGGACGTTAAGAACGGAGCTCGCCTCCAGATTGCACGAAACGTCATACGCAAGTGACGAAACAGCTTCGAGGCGCCTAGCATCAAACCGACGAGGCTGATCGCGGTCGCGATGATGGATCCTTGTTCGAGTCTTTGCAGTAACTGCTCCAGTGTGGTCCGAAGCTTCAGGCCGAAGTGCGTTTGGACGACGAAGAGAACCTGCTGCTCGATCTCAGCCGCCGTATCGGACAGCCTCAGCAGCAGACCCAGTGCTGCCAATAGCAGTAACAAGAGCGGCAAGAGAGAAACAATCGCGTAATAGACGATCGAGCCGGCGAAGTAACCAGCGTAGTCGTGTTCGTATTCTTGAAAGGCTGCTCTGAGCAGCCTTATGAGCTTGCGGTCCCGCAGCGGCGTTCGCGCGGGAATATTCAACTGCAGCGTCGCTCGTTCCTGTCTTTCCATAAGAGCTCGCGCTCGACCCGGCGCGCCTTACACATCCCGAACAGCGCTGCCGCCCTCGAATCCCTTCGATGCGCGTCGCACCGCGCCGAAGCTGACGATGAACGCGAGCAAGGCGACACCCGCCAAGAAGAAGAATGACGCTTTGAGCGCGTATAGGCGCGCCTGCGTATTGATGCGCACTGCTTCCGCAACGTGCTCAGCACTCGCGGTGCTCCGCTCCAGGACCTGGCGCAGATGATCATTGCTCACGAACGCGACGCGGTCGAGGTTGACGTGCGCTCTGAGCGCCTCGGCGATGTCTGGGTCCCGCGCAAGGTCTCGATGGATGCTCGAGCTCAATAGACCCACGATGAGAGCACCGGCGAGCGCAGTACCGACTGCCGTCGCAAGGTGGCCCGTTGCATCGCAGACCGGCTCCACCTCCTCGACCAACTCTCTCGGCGTGTGCATCAACATTGCTTTGAACAGCAAGGTCACGAGCGCACCTTCTCCGAGCCCTGTCAGCGTGAGGCTGACGACTACCATTGAATCGGTCCAATCGTTTCGAATCGTTGCACCGAGCAGAGCAAGTCCCAGGGCAAGGACGAGAAAGAAGTACCGCTCGAGCTGCTTCGGTGTGAACACACCGCGCAGCTTGCCCACGAGCACCGCCGACGTTACGCCCGCAAGCGTAAAGGGCGTGAGTGCAAGCGCCGTATGCATGCTGTTGCGGCCCTGCACGACCTCGATGTAGAGCGGTATCAGGAAAGTGACAGCAGAACTGACCGCCCCGAGTGCGAAGATCGAGAAGAGGAGTGAACGTTCTCTCCCAGCAGAAAAGATCTCAGGCGCGATGAGCGGAGGAATGCCTTCGCCACGGCACTTGCGCGACCATGCGAGCAACCCTTTGACGAGCAACACGCCGCAGGTGAGCACGAGAATCGCGGGCGATAGGCTCAGCATGCTGAAGGGGGCAGCGGGCTTCGCCCTGACCACCCCCCAATCGCTCAAGGATTCGCTGCCGATGCCAATGAGCATCACCGCCAACAGCAGCAGCGCGAAGCCGACGCGATCGATCCGCAGCCGCGCGCGGCTCGGAACCAAGCCTGCGTTCATCCGTACGCGATCGCTGAGCAAGTAGATCGCCACGGCCAATAGCGCCAACAGCATGTACGTGAGCCGCCAATCGCTCCACGTCGCGATCGCGCCCGCGACTAGGAATGCCGGCACGAGGCTGATGTTGCGCGCACCGCTGAGCCACTGCAGTGCCCTCTGCTGTCGCTCGCCGCTGTAGTTATCTGCGATGAGTACGACGGATGTCGGCACCATGGCCGCAGATGCTGCACCCGCGAGCACCTGGGCGACGATCATCATCCCTGCATGCGCGCTCAGCACCATCGTGAGCATCGCTACTGCGAACAGCAGCACCGTGCCGCGGAATACGCGACGTGCGCCATAGATGGGCGCGAGCTTCGCGCCCACGAGGATGCAACCGGCGACGACCAGTGAATAAATGATGATCGCACTCTTCACGACGCTTGCGGACGCCGCGAAGCTCGTCACGATCGCGTCGATCGATATCTTCAGCGCGATGACGTTGAAGGCCAGCAACACCTGAGCGAGTGCGACCGCGATCAATGGCGTCCACGACACCCGTGCTGTAGCGCCTGCGCGCATCGCGTACGCACCCGTTCACTAGCGCGCGGGTGGAATCGCGGAATGCACAGCGCCGTGCTCCGTCGCCTCCTCTCTGCTGCGAGGAACGGCGCTGCCGACGTAACCGGGGAGTGCACCTGCCGGGAAGTATGCAAGCAGCGCAAGTCCAGACAGAGTGAAGAACGCCAGCTTGAGCGCAAGGAGCCTTGCGTCGGTGTTGATGCGAACCGCTTCCGCCACCTGCTCCGCGGTCGCCGAGGTCTGTGCCAAACGCTGGCGCAGTAGATCGTTGCTGACGAACGAGATGTCGTCGAGATTCACTTGAGCCTTCAGCTCGTTCGGAATCGCCGGGTTATGAACGAGGTTCGCATGAACGCGCGCGCCCAACAGGCTGATCACGAGCGCGCTGGCGAGCGCGGTACCGACGGCGGTCGCAAGATTGTTCGTTGCGCCCCGTATCGATCCCACATCCCCCGCGAGGGCGCGTGGTGAGGCCGTCACGAGCACGTTGAATAGCAACGTCACGAGAGCGCCCTCGCCTAGACCTGCCATCGCCATGCTCAGCATGACCATCGCCTCGCTCCAGTCGTTGCGTATCGTCGCGCCAAGTGCCGCCAAACCCAGCGCAACCAGCATGAACGATACGCGTGCTATGCGATTTGCGCTTATACGCCCATACAAGCGCACGACGAGCACTGCGGCGGCAAAGCTTGCGATCGAGAACGGAATGACCGCGATCGCAGTCGCGAAGCTGGTTCCGCCCTGAACGACCTGAATGTACAGTGGGATCAAGAAAGTGATCGCCGAGGCGAGCGCGCTGATGACGAAGATCGAGAACAGCGCAGCGCGTTCCTTCGGAGTATCGACGACTTCCAGCGCGATCAGCGTCGAATTGCCTGAGATTGATCGCCGGTGCGACCACGTGAAGAACCCTTGCACGAGAAAGATGCCGCACACGATCATCACCGGCGCGGGTGACATATCCATGACCGAGAACGGTGCTCTGGGCGTCGCCAGCAACACGCCCCAACTCGTGAGGTTCTCGCTGCCCATACTGATGAACAGAATCGCGAGCGCCGCCAGGACTGCGCCGACCTTATCGAGCTCGACGCTCGCCTCGCTTGGAACGGACGAGAACTTCGTGCTCATTCTATAGATCAACAGAGCGAGCCCCACGAGTGCGGCGAACATGCCGCGCCAGCCCACCCAAGTTGCGAGCGAGCCTGCAATCAGAAAGGCGAGCACGATACCCATCGCTGGCGCGCCGCCAAGCCAGCCCAACGCCTTCTCCTGTTGGCGTCCTTTGTAGTTCGCAGCCACGAGCACGACCAGCGTCGGGACGAGCGCTGCCGCCGCGGCTCCCGCAATCACTTGCGCGATGATCATCGTGATCACCCCGGGGGCCAACGCCATGACGGCCATGCCGGCGCCGAACAACAGCACACTACCACGGAACACACGCTCGCCGCCGAACATCTTCGCGACTCGCGCGCCCAGCATGATGAACGCGGCGACCACCAACGCATAGGCGACGATCGCGGTGCCGATGGTCGTCGCGGAGGTATCTAAACTCGACGCGATCCCATCGATCGAGACCTGCAACGTCGAAATGTTGAAGATCATCATGATCTGCGCCATCGCGATCACGATCAGCGGCATCCATGAGGCCTCGCCCTCACTCGTTTCGTCTGCAAGCACTTCGCTTCTGACATTCATGACAGCCCCCTCGGCGCCTCGGTGCGCGGATTCGACGCGAACAGGTTGAGTCCCAGTCGTTCCGACAGGAACTTCGCAGCAAGCTGTCCTTTGACGCTGTTACCTGCTGCATCGAGCAGAGGTGCGAATGCACCCATGCCGCCCTTACCCGGCACGATTGTGACCATTCCGCCGCTCACGCCGCTCTTGCCCGGCAGACCGATGTCGTACAGCCAATCACCGGAACGCTCGTACATACCGGCTATCGCCAGCGCCGCAAGCACGTGCTTGCAGACATTCGCTCGCACGACGCGCTCGTTCGTGTGCGGATTCACTCCACCGTCGGCAAGTGTCGCGCCCATGATCGCCAGATCCGCGGCATTGATCTCGAGCGCGCATTGCCGTGTGTAGATGTCCGTGGTGGCCTCCGCATCGAAGTACAGCCTGCCGTAGCTCTCGAGCAGCCGCGCGATGCCCCGATTCCTTCGATTCGTCGCCACTTCGGATCGGTAAACATCCTCGTTCATGGCGAGCTCGCGGCCGGCGAAGCGAGAGAGCCCCTCGCGAATGAACCTCCATTTGTCGTCGGCAGATTTCCCGGGCGCGAGACTCGTCGTCGCCAGCGCACCCGCATTGACCATCGGATTCATCGTGCGCTCTTCATTGAGCTCGATCGCCATGACCGAATCGAAGGAGAAGCCAGTCGCGTTCACTCCGATTTGAGCACGCACCTCGCGCTCTCCGAATACGTCACATACGAGCGCGAACACGAACGGCTTGGCAACGCTCTGGATGGAGAACACGTCGCGTGCGTCGCCCGCCGCGAACATCGTTCCGTCGGTGCCAACGACACACAGACCGAACGCATCAGAACACGCTCGAGCGAGCGCAGGAATGTACTTCGCGATCTCACCGTCCTGCACATCGCGGTAGCGATGCCATGCCTCGTCCACGAGCGCTTGCACGACGCTCGACGCCGGCAGGACACCGGTCGAAACGAGCGACGACTCTTGCGATTCAGTCGAATGTGGATGCGTTCTCTTGTGCACGTCAGAGCAAGGATGACGGATCACAAGAGAAAGTGTCGTTGGGCCAAGGCCCAATGGACGCGAGGGGGCGGCCTGTACATCCTCGGGCTAAATGCACACTACTGACGAGTATCGCAAGAAAGCCAGTGACCACAACTAGGAGAACGCGATGAGCACACTAGTAGCAGTGATGTTCGACGATCCGACGACGGCCTTCGAGATGCGCACGGCATTGTTCAAGATGCAGAAGGAGCATCTGATCGATCTGGAGGACTCGGTCGTCGTCACGCGCAATGAGAAGGGCAAGACGAAACTCGATCAAGCGGTGAATCTCACCTCCGCTGGCGCAATCGGCGGCGGCTTCTGGGGCATGCTCATTGGCTTGATCTTCTTGAATCCGCTGCTCGGCGCAGCGATGGGTGCAACGGCCGGTGCGCTCTCTGCGAAGTTCACGGACATCGGGCTGAACAATCAGATGATGAAGGACCTTGCAGCCAACTTTAAGCCAGGCTCTTCCGCGCTGTTCGTGCTCTTCCGCCGTGCAACGCCCGACAAAGTGCTTGCGGGGCTAAAGGATTTCGCAGGCAGGGGGAAGGTATTCCAGACGTCTCTAAACAAGGACGACGAAGCCGCACTGCGAGAAACGCTCGAAGCCGCCTAGTGTGAGGCGTCGATTGATGTAGTGTCGGGTCCCCCACTACATCGTTGAGTTGTCACTGGAACCCGGCGCGGCAGCACGCCCGCGGGGTTGCGTCTTTGCAGCAAGGAGCGATTCGAGTTTCGGTTCCGCCGGCTCGGCTGGCTCTCTCACAGAATCTCGGCAGACTATCATGGCAAAGCGATCGACATTCGATTCCGCCGAGTTCGACGAAGCACCGGCCGCGCCGCCGTCCAAACATGGCGGTAAGACACGCATGGAGCGCGCGCTCGATACCATCGAGCGTGTCGGCAACAAGGTACCGCACCCGGTCGTCATCTTCGTGATGCTGATCGGGATCGTGATCCTGCTGTCACATCTCTTCTACATGCTGGGGTCGAGCGTCACTTATCAATCGATCAACCCCGAGACACACGCAGTCGAAGAGGTGACGACGCGCGCGCAAAGCTTGCTGACGGCAGACGGCCTGCGCTTCATGTACACCGGGGTCGTCAGCAACTTCATGAGCTTCACGGCGGTCGGCGTGATCATCGTCGCGATGCTCGGCGTCGGCGTCGCCGAAGAAGCCGGGCTCATCAGGGCCTTGATTCACAAGCTCGTGAACGTCGCACCGCGAGTGGCGATGACCTACATCTTGGTCTTCATCGGCATCCTCTCCAGCATCGCCGCCGACGCGGGTTATCTAGTACTCATCCCGCTCGCAGCGGCGGCATTCCTGACGCTCGGCAGGCATCCGCTGGCGGGTCTCGCAGCATCCTTCGCGGGCGTTGCTGCAGTCTTCAGCGTGAACATCCTCATCAAACCGCTCGACGGCATTCTGACGGGAATCACGAACGATGCCATCCACCTGATGAACCCGTCGCGGTCGATCGACCTCACGGCGAACTTCTGGTTCTCCGTCGCCTCCGTCCTGCTACTGACCTTCGCCGTAGGATTCGTCACGGAGAAGATGGTCGAACCGCGACTCGGGGCTTACACAGGCGAACGGCCGGAACCCGTGAGCGGTGGAATGACACCCGAGGAATCGCGCGGCCTCAGGTTCGCTGGATACGCGATGCTCGCTGCAATCGTCGTGTTCGCTCTCCTCTCTCTTCCGCCGGGCGCGCCGCTGCGCAATCCGGAGACCGGCGCGCTCATCGGCGACTCTCCTTTCATGAACGGGCTCATCGTGTTCATCACGATTCTGTTCTTGTCCGCCGGATGGTTGTACGGCTACGGCGCAGGCACCATTCGCAAGACCGTCGATGTCATCTCCGCGATGGAGAAAGCAGTACGAGGCCTCGCCGGCCTCATCTTCTTGTTGTTCGTGATCAGCCAGTTCTTGGCGTTCTTCACCTACACCAACATGGCGACATTGGTCGCCGTCAACCTCGGCGATACGCTCGAAGCGGCCGGCCTCAACGGCCTCACCTTACTCCTTGGATTCATTCTCGCGATCGTGCTGCTCGATCTGATCATGACGGGCGCGATCCCGAAGTGGGCGATCTTCGCGCCCGTCTTCGTGCCATTGCTCATGCGGCTCAATGTCGATCCCGAGGCGGTCCTCGCGGCCTATCGCGTTGCCGATGGTCCGATCAATGCGATCTCGCCCCTCAACGCATACTTCGCCCTGATCGTGTCTTTCGCACAGAAGTACGATCCGAAGGCTGGCGTCGGTACGGTGATCGCTCTGATGTTGCCTTACGTGATCGTAGTTCTCGTGCTTTGGGTTCTGCTCTTCACCGCATGGCACGTGCTCGGGTTGCCATGGGGGCTCTAGGCTTCGAAAGTAGGAGATCGAGATGACTAGTGATGACGTCTCAGCGAAGGCTCGAGAGACGACGAAGATCAAGAGTGCCGCCTACAACCGCGAACCATTGCGCTTCACGTTGAAGAGGATCGCGCCGTCGAAGGAATCGACGGACGTGCTCGCCGTCGGAGTATTTTCGGACGGTGGGCTATCGCCCGCAGCGAAGGACGTCGATAGCGCGTCGAAAGGCAAGCTCTCGGCTCTGAGCGTTCAAAGCGAGCTCGATGGGAAAGCCGGTACGACGCTGATGCTGTATGACGTGCCCGGCGTGGTTGCGCGTCGCGTGCTGCTCGTGAGTCTCGGCCCGCGCGCCGGCTTCGGCGAAAGAGCATTCGACGATGCCCTTCGCGGCGTCGCAAAAGCGTTGCTCGAAGGTAAGGCAACCAAGGCGAGCATCACGCTGCCGCAAACCGAGATTCCTGGCCGTGCGCTCGCGTGGGAACTGCAGCGGGCGAGCTGCCTGCTCGCGGACGGGCAATATCAATTCAACGCGCCAAAGAGAACGAATGGCGGCGCGAAGCACGGTGCGCGCGAAATATCCCTTCTGATTGCCGAAGAGCCCACCCCGGATCTCGAGCTTGCAGTGAAGCGCGGAGAAGCGATCGCCGAAGGTATGGCGCTTGCGAAGGATCTAGGCAATTTACCAGGCAATGTATGTCACCCTCCGTATCTGGCCGAGGTCGCGCGCACGCTTGGCAAAGAGTTCGGCCTGGAAGTGGAGGTGCTCGAGCGCTCCGACATGGAGAAGCTCGGCATGGGATCTGCGCTTTCCGTCGGACGCGCTTCCGACCAACCATGCAAGTTCATCGTGATGCATTACCGTGGCGCCAAGAAGCAAAAGAACGGAAAGCCGGTCGTGCTCGTCGGCAAGGGCGTGACGTTCGACACCGGAGGAGTTTCCCTGAAGCCCGGCGACGATCTGGACATGATGAAGTACGACATGTGCGGCGCTGCCAGTGTCTTCGGTGCGATGAGAACCGCCGCACGCCTCGCCCTTCCGATCGATCTGATCGGCATCGTCCCGGCTGTCGAGAACATGCCTGGCGGTAACGCCACGCGACCTGGCGATGTGGTCACGTCGATGTCGGGTCAAACGATCGAGATTCTCAACACCGATGCGGAAGGAAGGCTCATCCTCTGCGATGCGCTCACATATGCGGAACGTTTTGAGCCTAACTGCGTCGTGGATATCGCGACGCTGACCGGCGCGTGCGTCATTGCGCTCGGCACGCAGACGAGCGGCCTTTATGCGAACGACGATGCTCTGGCCGATGAGCTCCTCGAATGCGGTACGGATGCCGGTGATCGCGCTTGGCGCATGCCGCTCTTCGATGAGTATCAGGAGCAGCTCAAGAGCAACTTCGCTGACATGAGCAATCTCGGCGGACGCGCCGCTGGATCGGTGACGGCAGCGTGCTTCCTGTCGCGATTCACGAAGGCTTACACCTGGGCACATTTGGACATCGCAGGCACCGCATCCGTCGGAGGCGATGCGAAAGGTGCAACCGGCCGTCCGGTGCCTTTGATCTCCGAGTTCCTCATCCGACGCGCCGAACGCGCGAACGCACAATGAAGGGAGCGCATCATGGCTAGAAGACCAGGACTTCTACGCACGGCTGCACGAACAGCCGTGATCGCGGGCACCGCTACGAGCGTAGCTGGTCGGGTACAACGGCGTCAGGAGCAGAAGTTTGCACGCTCTGCGCCTGTGCCTACTGCGCCTCATGCATCGACCGACATCGACATCGTCGCGAATCTGCAGCACCTCGCCGATCTCAAAGCATCGGGCGCGCTGACCGACAAGGAGTACGCTGCCGCGAAAGCGAAGGTGCTCGGGGCTTAAGACCGGCGCCCGCGTCGTGCACGCTCCGCGTACTGAAGCAGTCGTGGTGTTCACGGTTGGACCTATGTCCAGCTTGTGTGATCCCGGCTTGCGCCTAGCATCGATACGGAATCGAGCGACTCGTACGAAACGACCAACGCTCACATTCAGTGAGGGGCAATCATGAACAACCTTTCCCGATCCTTGCTTAGCGTGGCGCTCACTGCAGGCGCCGTATATCTCCTAGATCCCGTCAGCGGTCGTCGCAGACGCCTCCTGCTCGTGGATCAATGTGAACGAACCGCGAGAAATCTCGAGCTTCGCACGCGTGATGCGCGGCACGAGCTCTCGAATCAGTTCCACTCCTTCACAGCAAGGACCCCAGCGAATCGAGAACGCGCGCAGACGAGCGACAAAGCGCTGTGCAAACAGGCGCGAGCCGCCATCGAACGCTCGACGACTCACCCCACGGCAGTCGAGTGCACGGCCCACGACGGCAATGTCTATGTGCGCGGCGACATACTCACTTTCGAGCACCAGCATCTGCTCGATGAGTTGCGTTCGATCGACGGCATTCGGGTCATCACTGACCATCTGACGCCTCGCGAGCCTCACGAAGGCGTTCGAGAGCATCCTCATGGAAATGGGAACGACGGTTGGTCGATTGCCGGACGCGTGTTCGCAGGTGCGACCGGGTGCGCCCTCGTCCTCTGGGGAATCAAGGAGCGCAAAGCACTCGGCGAGCTTGGCACCTCAGCAGGTCATGCTCTGCGAGACTTTTCGCAGAAACACCTGCACGAAGGCGCGGAGGCACTTGAGAAAGGATTGGAGAGCACGCGCGATGCATCGGGCCAGACTGCGGAGGTACTCGAGAGCGTCCACATCCAAACGCATGATCAGCCCGCGTCCGCGACAGCAGCGCGAGCTGGCATCGGTATCTGAACACAAGCACGTCTTTGTGCGTCTTTCAGCCGGCTCGGCTGAGAGACGCGCACTCGAGCAGCGCGCGGCAGAGCACGATCGAGCACGCGGCACAGATCCGATCAATATCTATAGATCGCGGCAATACCCGTCTGTGTGGGCATACGCTCGCTCGGAATGACGACCGCTGCACCTCCCCGCTTCAACACCAGCTCGGTAATATCATCCAACAGATCGTCCACATCCGCTGCAGCCGAGGCCTGCAGCGCACCGCTCTTGGCATCGAGTCTCCCCGGAACAT
Organism: Pseudomonadota bacterium; assembly: GCA_023417315.1. GTDB lineage: Bacteria > Pseudomonadota > Gammaproteobacteria > Steroidobacterales > Steroidobacteraceae > Steroidobacter. The sequence continues at coordinate 61,912 of JAEZFW010000065.1, read as the reverse complement.
GCACGTCTGCGTCCACCAGCAGGGTTTCGACTCGCCCCTGTACGGCAGCCAGCGCGACTCGCGCGAGCTCATCGGAAGCTTGTCCGCTCGACCACGCCTGCCGGAAGCGATTCGTGAGCTCCGCGGTGAGCGCGAGATAGCGCGGGCGTTCGGCCCGCCATCCGATTTCTCGTAGAGACTCGCGGTCGAGGGTCTCGGGATCGACGGCGATGGTTTCCTTCGCAAGCAGCGGATTGCGGCTGACGCGGCGAAACGTTGCATGATGTTCCGGTAGCGCCACGAGAATGAGCGGCAACCCGGACGGCCTCGAATGATGCACCCAAAGCGCAGTGTCGATGGCGCGAAAGAATCGCTCGGTATCCATGTCTCGCTCGTCTTTCCTGGAGCCGTGCCCATGGAAGATTGCCCTGCCGGAACTGGTCCTGCTCGAGCCCGTCAGGTATGGCTGCGTGAGCTCCTCCCCGAGCGCCTCTTCGATGGTTCGCGGTACCTCATCTGCAAGCGGCACTTCATCGAGCACGTCGCGATTGCCTTCGAACAGTCGTGCGCTTCGGCGTGTAAGCGCGAGGAGCTGATAACGGTCCGCAGACTGCAGGATGCGTATCAGGGGCTTTATGTGGAAGCTGTCGGAGACGACCGCTCGTTCGGGCAGCGGGCGCTGCAAGCGATAGATGCGGGAGAATCCATCGCTCGCAAGCACCGCAAGCCCATCGAGCGCGTTATTCCAGAAGGAAGCGTCATCTGTCAGTGCGACCAAGGGTTGCAAGAGCATCTTGTGATCGCACCTTGGATATCCGTGCTCGAGAGCAGTGCGCAATCCCGACAAGAGATTCTTGAAGCGGATCGGATCTTGTCTATTGTCCGGATGATGGCAATGCGTCGGCTGGTACAACGAGATGCAGGGTGTCGCATGGGCTTGCAGTAGAAGATCGTTCAAGTCTCGGGAGATGGTTTCCACGATTGCCTCCTTTCGCACGGGGCACCGCTGAAACCTCCAACAGCCACTAAGCGATGCACGCCGTGATCATGAGCGCAGCCTACGGGCCTCATTCTCAGTGGCAAATTGGCCCTTGACGCAGCCAAATCCCGCAGCGCTCGAGACTACTCACCTGGCGGACGATCGAAGAATGACTAGACGACGATAACTACCCATCAGTGGAAACGGCCCGCGTGATTGCTTGGACCAAGTCATTCACGCGACATGGCTTGGTCAGCACCGTCTTGAAAAGCGGATCTGAAGCTGCGACTAACCAAGGAGACGCGCTGAGCGCAATGATTGGAACGCCCGCAATGTCCGGCTCGCCTCGTATGGCACGAGCCAGCTCAGTACCGCTCTGACCCGGCAACATCAAATCCAGCACGATGATGTCTGGCCGAAAGCGAAGCGCTGCCGCGAGCGCTTCCTCTGCATTGCTCGCGCTAGCCGCCAGATATCCACGCGTGCGCAGCACCCTCACCAGACCAGTGCGAACGCTGCGGTCATCATCGATGATGAGAACCTTGAGAGACACGCGTATGCCTCGATCCCACGACTCATCTACCTGGGCTGCAGCCTAGCGAGTGCGCTCACCGAAAGACTGCGACTTGGGAATCGTATTCGCCCCTATGCTACGCGGGCCTGGCGCAACATGAGACCCGCGTCTCAGGAGCACTGCAGCAATACACCTTGGGGTGGCGCGAGCGTCCGTTGTCTACGCTCACACCATACGCAGCGCGGGAGGTGATTCTTCTGTTTGTCTATTCGATCCGACAGGTGTTAGACGAAGACGCGTAGGAAGCTTCACGGATTGCATTGCAACCCGCTACCGCACTAGTGTCGCGCGTAGTCGGTAACAGCGGGAAAGGAACGATGCATCAGCCGACGGCCACCATCTACATAGTCGACGATGACGCGGACGTCTGTCGTGCCCTCAGCCGTTTGTTGAGCTCGGCGGGGTATGACGCACGCGTGTTTACGTCTTCGGCACTCTTTCTGTCCATGCACGATCCGATGCAACACGGCTGTGTCGTGCTCGACTTCGCGATGCCCGAGATCAACGGGCTGCAAGTGCAGGCGGCGCTCGCCAAATCCGGTTGCCGGCGGCCGATCGTATTCTTAAGCGGTCAAGGAGACATCCCGGCGAGCGTCGATGCGATGCGCGGCGGTGCTGTGACTTTCCTGACGAAGCCCGTTCTCAAAGCAGATCTGTTCGCTGCAATCGAAGAAGGTCTGCGCATCGATGTGCAATTGCGCCATCAAACTTCGCTGCAGGATGCCGTTCTGGGAAAGTTGTCTACGTTGACGCCGCGAGAGCGGGAGGTTCTCGTGGGCGTCGTGTCCGGACGTCTCAACAAGCAGATCGCCGCAGATCTCGGCACGGGCGTGAAAACCATCAAAGTACATCGGGCACGTGTCATGCAGAAAATGGGTGCTCGATCGCTTGCACAACTCGTGCGGCTTGCAGTATCCGTCGGCATCTTGGCCGAAGAAGCATCGCCATCCTCCGCGTTCATGCACCTTGGACGCGCCGGTGGTGCGATGCACGATGATGGCGACCCGGAACACGCCTTGTCAGGCGTTCTTTATGCGCCCGATCACCGTGGAGAAGGTTCGGTGCACTCGGTCCGCTGATGTTTCGTCGGTTCGCCCACCTATGGAGCTCGTGGCGATCCACCTTGGGGAGCGCACTCATGCTTCTCCCGCGATCCAATCTCGCCGCCTCCTCGATGCATGCATATACCGACGCTCCGCTTGCATCTGCGGACCCGAATAGCACTGCTTGGAATTGGCGAAGCATGGTGGCGCCGATCGCGACGGGCACCGTTTACTATGCCGCCGCCGTACTGGGGTCGGCGCTAGCCTTCCCAGCTGCACCGGTATCCGCATTTTGGGCGCCGAATGCGGTACTTCTCGCCGCGCTACTCCTTGCGCCCGTCCGCACGTGGTGGGTGTACTGCCTCGCGGTGCTGCCATTCCACATTCTCGCTCAGGCGACGACAACCGAAGTCACGCAGATAGTCATCCAGTACGTCGCCAATTGCGCGGAATCCCTCATCGGCGCTGCAGCGCTCGTGATCTGGGAGCGTCAACCCGTGCGGCTCGACAGTCTGCGGGCGATGGCGAATCTCATCCTGATCGGAGGCATCGCTGCGCCATTCTTGACGAGCTGTGTGATGGCTTCCGCGTTCGCACTCTCAGGGATCGCAGGCGACACTTGGCTCACGATAGTGGCGCGCACGATTACGAACACGTTCGCAACGATTACGCTCGTGCCACTGATTCTGATCGGCGCCGCATGCCTTCGCGAACGGGAATGGAACGTGTCGCGACGTCGACTCCTGGAGATGGGCGCAGTCTTCATCTCGCTCGTCTTGGTCGGTGTGTACGTGTTCGTCTCCCCTAGCGCGCACTCACACAGCGGCTCGGCCCTGCTGTACGCACCGCTGCCGCTGCTCGTCCTTGCCTCTGTCCGATTTGGGCTGACTGGCGCATGCGCTTCGATGCTGCTTGTCGGGGCACTGGCGACATGGGGTGTGTTGCACGATAGCGGGCCGTTCGTCTCACACCTGCCCGTTCAGAATGCGCTTGCAACCGTGCTCTTTCTCAACGTGACGAGTCTGCCGCTACTCTTGCTCGCATCGGTGCTGGCGGAACGCAAGCGCACGACGATTGCACTCGAAAGAAGCCAAGCATTGCACAAGTCCGTGATGGCCTCGCTCCGCGACCAAATTGCCGTTCTGGACAGCCGTGGAGTGGTACTGGAAGCCAATGATTCTTGGCTCTCGGCACCTGAGCATCGAGAGTGCAGCGGCGCTCAAGTGGGCGAGGCATATCTCCCTGCGCTCCAAGCATCGGCTAAGCGAGGAGACACCGCTGCTGCTGCGATACTCGAAGCATTGACGGATGTGCTCAACGGAGGGGAGGTGCGCCGCGAGTTAGAGCATCCCGTGCGCACGGTCGAGGGCACTCGCTGGTATGAGCACTCGATCGAATCATTGCAGCACTCGCGGCGCGGCGCAGTCATCATGGCGAGCGACATCACGGCACGCAAACGTGCCGAGATGGAGGTGCAGGAGCAACATCAACAGCTTGCGCATCTCGCACGTGCGGCGATCCTTGGAGAGTTTTCGGGTGCGATCGCGCATGAGATCAGGCAACCGCTCGCCGCGATGCTCGCGAATGCGGAGGCTGCAGCGTCCTTGACATGTGCCGAGCACATCGACAGGGAAGCGCTCGAAGAGGCGTTGGCCGACATCGTTTCCGACAATCTGCGCGCCGCGCAGGTCATCCAACGCGTCCAATCCATGTTGCGCAAGACGGAGCACCCGCGCACGCCGATCCGACTGAGCGACCTCGTGAGAGACAGCCTCGTTCTGACGCGAGGGGACCTCATGCGTAATCACATCGCAGTCAAGTTGGCCCTGGACGACAGTCAGCCACCCGCGCTCGCCGATCGAGTACAGATCCAACAGGTGCTGCTCAATCTGATCGCAAACGCCTGCGATTCGATGGCTTCGTATCCGGAACAGGAACGAATCATGACGATCGCGATTCGATCTCTCCCGCAACACCTCGAGCTCACGCTCAGCGATACCGGCACGGGGATCGCCAGCGATCAACTCGAGCAGATCTTCGAGCCCTTCGTCACGAACAAGGTGCGCGGCTTGGGTCTCGGCTTGTCGATTTGCAGGTCGATCATCGCCGCTCACGGCGGCCGGTTATGGGCCGAGAATCTGCATCGGGGCGCCGCCTTCCATCTTACTTTGCCCTTGGTGATCGATGGCGTCGTCGCAAACGCGCGTCCACCGACGCTCGAGAGCTCTCGCGCGTGATGTCCTCTCGGGCGTATGACGATCGCAGCTAGTCCTGAGGGCGCCGGGTAGGAATCGCTTCACGGATGCGTTCAGAGAAGCTCACGTCATGCTCGGACGCTCGAGCGACGGCATTGATGTGCGAATTGCGGCGCAGCTCATCGAACGGCAAGTCCGTATTCAAACGATTAGTGTCATAGAGATAGCTATCGATGAGCCCATTGAGGTAATGGCGAAAATCGATGCGCCCCTCGCGGCCCGCAACGTTGGCATAGCGTACGATGTTTATAGTGCAGTTGTTGCTCAACAAGTGGTAGAACTCGGCGCGATCGGCGAGCTCGTTGATGCGCTCGAGGTAGATGAGAAACAGCTTGCGAGCACTGTCCCGAGGCACATCGATCTTGTACAGATACACATCCTCGCCGCGATGGTTCGTACGCACGCGGACCAGATCGCGTTCATCGCCGACGATATAGATCAACTCGAATTGCTTGAAGAGCGATGCGATCGGCGCATATCCCTCGTGCGACTCCGGACGCGCTTCGATCGAGATGCTCAGGGGCGGCGCGTTGTCGAACGTGAAGCTCACGAACGTGTGGCCGATCGGGCCGGGCATCCAGTAGGAGATGTAGAAGTCGACGCCCGTGAGATGCGATAGCGCGAGCTCGCGTGTTTCGAAATGTGGCGTGAAGTCATCGACGCTTCGATAATCGAAGTTCCTGACGCCGGTGAGTGTCACTCGATCTCCATCGATGATCGCCCGCGGCATGACGGCGACGTCGGCTCGCCAGACTCGATCATGCGATGGTGGAATCATGCGCCACCAAATGACGATGCCGACGAACAGCGCGAGCAGCACGGCGATGAGTCCTTTGTCGCGAGTCAGCCAGAGCGACCAGATCGCGAACGCGGCGAAAGCGATGGCGAGCAGGAGCCGCACGGATGGCCATGGCAAATTGGAAAAGTAGAGTGCCAGCGAGGCCCACGCCACGAGCGTGACCAGCACGAATGCCCGCAGGCCCCGACCGAGGGCACGAAGCCAAGATGGGACTCGAAACTCGCGGATGCGCGCGGGCGCGGCAGCTTCGGACGAGCTAGCTTGCATGCGAGCCCCCACCGTAAGGGCCGGCTGGGCGGTCGAAAGGTGCGAGATGCGAATGCCAATCGCCCATCACACAAGCTCCGACACGGGATTCACCTCTCGTCCGCTACGTCAAGGCAAAGTACGGCTAAACGGCCTCGAGCGATCCAGATGTTGGACCAAAGGCCAATACGTGTGACTGCGATGAGGGAGGCTTGGTGCCGGCTGAGGGACTCGAACCCCCGACCCCCTGATTACAAATCAGGTGCACTACCAACTGTGCTAAGCCGGCTACGTAGAAGTGAGACGTGACTCGTGATTCGTGACTAGGGAAACGATGAGCCGCGAACGGCCGCGATTCTAATCCGGAAAGGCAGTGTCGGCTACCGGGGCAGCGCGGCGGACCAAATGGCGCTCGTCGTGCGCCATCCTCTTACGACCCGCGAGTCACGAATCACGAGCGGCGCGTTAAGCGCTTCCCGGACACCCCCTCAGCTCCAGCCGCATGATTTTCCCGGGATCTGACTGGAAGATAGAGGTGTCGATCAGCGTTCCCGGCTCGGGGAGGTCGACGTCGAGCCAATAGACCGACCCCGCGCGCTTTCGATCCTCGATCTTGGGCTCGAGACCCGTGGCTCGAACCTCATCGGCACGCCTCTGCGCGCGCTGATAGTCGGAGAACACCCCGAGGCTCAGCGTGTAGGAAGGATCGCCGCCGGGCATCAGATACACATCGTCGATGCCGTTGCTCTTGAGCGTCGCCACCGCATCTTCAGCATCCGCCCGTGTGGAAATATTCTGCACGCTCACCCAATAACCGACCCAGAGCTCGCCCTGCTCCATGCGCTGGCGCGGACTGAATCCGGCGCCTCGAAGCGCCGCTTGCGCTTGTGCCGCTTCCGCCAGCTCCGCGAACGGTCCCACGCTCGTGCATGTCAATGAGTCGCCCGGAGTCGCTCTCGACATCTGCTGCGTCGGCGACTGCACGGGCGCGGCGCTCGAAGGCTCGGCAGCCTCGAGCTCTTGCGCGCTTTCCTGCGCAAGATCCGGCGCTTCTTTCGCGAGCACGATGCGGGGCGGCGCTTCAGCGGTGCGGCGCGCCGGACGCTCGAGCGCATTCACTTGCACATCGATGAGCTGGGACCAGATGAAATACAGCACGTTCGCCAGGATCAGCAGAAGACACAGTGTGCGCATGATCGGGCGACTGGGATCTAATCGTTATCAGAAGGGTTGGCGCGCGCAATCATACTATTTTTCGTCCGCTCCCCAATAAGCAGCAACGTTGGCGATCTCCGTCGGATTGAGATCGACCTTGGTCGGATGCCTCACCTTACCGGCAACGATGTCGTGCATGAGACTTTCGAGTGAAGGCGCATCCTCGCCCTCCCAGTCGCGTGCTGCATGACACTGGCCGCACTCCGCCTGCGCGGTTGCGCGACCCGCCTGAATATCGGCAGCCTGCGCCCAAGAGGCGATCGAGAGAAAGCCGACCGCGGCCACTATCATCAGCTTCGAACGACGCATTTCTCCCCTCCCTTCAGAATCTAGCCACGTGAATGATACATGCGATCTACAAGAGGTACGCCGCCGTTCATCTCCACTTGAACGTCGTGACTGCACCCGCGAGCAGCGTATAGGTAAGTGCCTGCCCCGACCAGCGAATTGTGAAGGTTTCATCGTTCGACGCAGCATTGAACGCGATCATCGCGATGGATCCATCAGGATTAGCGAAGGCGACAGTCTCGATTCGGTTCTGGTGCGTCGTGCTCTCGATCCTCACTGCGCCGGGGCGAGCTGCAAGGCTCGCGTGCCCGAGGGCATAGTATTCGACGTTATAGGTCACCGCTCCCGTTTGCTGATCGATCGTCACCACCCCGCGACACCGCTCGCATCCGCCGTTACGGGGCCCCGAGTCAAGATCCAGTGCAAGGTTCCAGAGCAGCACATCACTCGCCCAATGCCGCATCCCGCCGATGAACAGATTCTGCATGCCCCAGCGCAGATCTCCCGCGAACGAGGAGCCCACTGTTCCCGAACATTCACTCAGCATGATCTGCTTATCCGGATATGCGGTGTGCACGGTGGACTGAGCACTGACATTGCCGGCATAGCAGTGGAACGCGCTCCCTGCGACGTAACCTCGCGCTTGCGGATCATCGAGCACTTGAATGGGATAGTCCGGTCGATCCCAATTGTGATCATAGATAAAGATCTGCGTCGTCAGCCCCGCGCGCATCAAGGCGGGACCCAAGTGCTGCTTGATGAGGTCGGCTTGTTGAGCCGCATCCATGAACATGCCTGGATAACTCGGCGGTTCGAACAGCGGCTCGTTCTGAGGTGTGATCGCGGCGATCGGCACACCTGACGCGGCGAAATCCTGGACATAGCGCACGAGGTAGCTCGCGAAGACGGCATGGTGCTCAGGCAGAAGAGAACCTCCGATGAGCGAGCCGGAGGTCTTCATCCAAGCAGGAGCGGACCAGGGAGTTCCGATGATTCGCAACTCCGGATTGATCGCTCGTGCTTCCAACAGCACGGGAATCATGTACTCACGATCGACATCGATGGAGAAGTGCTCGAGCGCGGGGTCGGTTGCATCGCTCGGCAGATCGTTGAACGTGAAGCTCGAGAGTGCGAAGTCGGATGCGCCGATTGGATGACGGAGCGCGCTGAGCCCAAGGCCCTGTTCTGCATCGAAGAGATTGCGCATCAGGATGCTGCGCTGTTCTGCAGTCATTCGGTGTTGAATCAGCCAGGCGGACGAATGCGTGAGGGTAGCCCCGAACCCTCCTATCGTTTGGTGTCGCATTCGCTCGTCGACATCGATCGTCAATGAGACAGCATTCGCGGTCGCCTGGGGTACGAAAGCGATCGGGGCCTGAAGGGTGAGTAATCGGGATTGATCGGCGGTCGTCAGCCACACTGTAGCGGTCGAGGAAACCTCCGCAGGCGCGCGTGGGTGATCACCGTTGCAGGCCGCACAGATCGCAACGATCGTGAGAACGATCGCCGAGCTCGCCTTGCATCGGCCGTTCGCGCGTTCGCCCGTCATTTCGCACACTGAACCGCGCGAGCATCAGGATTAACGTTGCGCTGCCTGAGCGGAGGCACCGCACTGTGTGCTGCTAGCCATCGCGAAACAACTGACGACGACGCATACCCGCCACTGCTAACAGCAGTACGACGCCTCCGAAGAGCGACCAGCCGCTGAGCGCACCTCCGCCGCCGCCTGAGCCGCGCACTTCGACTTCAGAGGGACTCTCGGCTGCAGCACTCGGCGCCGGTACTTCACCGACCCTCAGCTCGCCTGTGAGTCGAACGTCCCGAGATGAAGAGGCAATGTAGATCGGCACCATGCCCTGTGGAGTCGTCCACGCTCGACTCGTTGCGTCCCAGTAGGAGAACGAGCGCGGTGCCAAGTTGATCGTCACGGTTTGACTCGCGCCTGGCTCGAGCTGCACTTTCGCGAAGCCCGCCAGCTTCCTCGACGGCGTGTCCACAGTCGTCGGCAATGACCCCAAATAGACCTGCGCAACTTCCGCACCCGCACGCGCGCCCGAGTTCGATAGGGTAAACGTGACGCGCGCTGGATCGGTAACCGTCGCGCCTGGCTCGACGATCAGGTCGGAGTAGTTGAACGTCGTGTAGGACAGTCCATGACCGAACGGAAACAGCGGCGCCAACCCCTGCCGGTCGTACCAGCGATATCCCAGGTAGAGCCCTTCGTTATGAAGCGCGGTACCGTCAACCCCTGGGTACAGCTCCGGCGAATTGCCTGGTGTCTGCTCGATACTCGTTGGGAACGTCACCGGCGTCTTGCCTGACGGATTCACCTCACCGAGCAGAACATCGAGGATCGCGTTGCCTTGCTCCTGACCGGGGTACCACGCTTGCAGGACGGAGGGGACCGCATCCACCCACGGCATCGTCACCGGCTGACCGGTCACGAGCACGACGATGGTCCGGGGATTCGCTTCAGCAACGCTCGCGATGAGTCGATCGAGATCGTTCGGCAACGACAAGCTCGGCCGATCGATGTTCTCCGTCTCGTAGTTGCGAGCATAGATCACGGCAACGTCGGCCGCTGCGGCTGCCTCGACGGCTTCTTGTATCGAGGGCCATACAGCGCTTTCAGGCGGCGCCCACTGCAAGGCGACTTGACCGCCGACTGTCGTCGTCGCGACATCGGGCGCGCTGTTCACATCGGAAATGTAGTCAACCCGAATATTCCGTCGGACACCGGCCTCGAGCGTCACCGTCGCAGACATCGAGCTGATGTCGTGAACGACGCTGTGATCGATGATGAGCTGGTCATCGAGATACACCCAGCCGCGGCCCAGGCTCGTGAGCGTAAAGGTGTACTCCCCGCTCACAGGCGCAGTGATCGTGCCTGTCCACCGCGCAGAGAAGTCCGAATTTCTGAACGCATCAGGTAACGGATCCACCGAGGAGGCGAAGAAGCCCGGGAACATCGGGAATCCCGCCATCGTCGCGACTTGCCTATCGATATTCGTGTGCAGTGGCTCGCCTGAGAAATCGGTGTTGTCCCAGTACTGCGCTCGAAGTCCACGTGTACCCGCCGCTGCTCCAGTCGGCGCAAGCACCGAAGAGGGAACGATATGAGGACCCGGCAAGAGGTGTGCGGGAGTCACCGGATCGACGCCTTCGACATAGCTCACTCTCACGCCTGCTCCACGGTCGATCAACGCATCGAGCATCGACACCTCGTAAGCAGCCACGACTTGAGAGCTTCCGGCACCTTGCCCTTTCAGATTGTCGGCATCGGGGCCGATGAGAGCGATCGAGCTGATCGAATCGAGCGCGAGCGGCAGATTTTGCGCCTCGTTCTTGAGCAGCACGATTGCTTGCGAGGCGATCGTACGAGCGACCTCGCCATGCTCTTGCTCAGGCATGGGCGCGATCTGCACCGGATTGTCGAACAGACCGAACGTGAACATCTGCAGCAAGATGCGACGCACCTTGTCGTCCAAGACCTCCATCGGCACTTCGCCGGCCTGCACCGCCGCCGTCAGTCTGGGTCCCCACCACACTCCCGCGGGATGCTCTTGATCGAGGCCTGCGAGCGCAGAAGCCGCGGTGCTCGGATTTGCGCCGTAGTCGGTGAGAATGAATCCCTCGAAGCCGATCTCTTCTTTCAAGATCTCCTGCATTGCAGGGTCCTCGCAAGAGCGCACGCCATTCACGGCATTGAAAGAGCACATGATCGTGGCGACGCCCGCTTCGACTGCTGCCTGGAAACCGGGCACGTACATCTCACGGATCGCTCGCTCGTCGATCTGCGCATTGATCGTCTGGCGCAGACGCTCCTGGTTGTAGACCCTGAAGTGTTTCGCGTCTGCGAGCACCGGATGCTCTTGGATCGCACGCACGACGGGCCGCACCATTTCGGAGATCAGATGAGGATCTTCGCCGTACGTTTCGAAAGCTCGCCCCCACAGAGGCGTTCTCACAATGTCGACAGTCGGACCGAGGATCACGTTGTGAAACGTCGCGAACGTCTCCTGCCCGACGACATCGCCGTAGGCCCTTGCAAGCTCGAGATCCCAAGTTGCGCCGAGTGCGATCGGCGCCGGCAGCTGCGTTGCGCGTCCGCCATTTACATTACGATCGTTCACGCGAACGCCCGCAGGTCCGTCGGCCATCGTAAGCGCGGGAATACCTACTCTTGGGATCGCCTTGTTGTAGAAGCCGTAATTGTTGCAGAGATCGCCCGTGACGAGATCGACCTTCTCATTCAGCGTCATTTGCGCCATGAGCAGCTGGGTACGCTCCTCCGCCGAGCGCGCCGGTTCCAACCATGGCGTGCTTTCGGGCGGTGGGCCGTCTGGCGCCGAGGGTCCGGGACAACCCCCTGGCCCTGGTATTCCGCTGCCCTGACCATACGCTGCACTCGACACGAACAACAGCGCGAGCAATCCAACACCGCCTCGCACACGCAACTTCCGAGATTCTTGTTGATGAGTCGACATGAGCTTCTCCATCGTCGTCTTCGCAGTCCAGCGAATACTCACGTCGTCAGTCGGCGTCAACAATTGGCCCCGAAGCCACCGAGATTTCTCCGACGAGGCAAGTGCATTGCACACTCGGATTGCACATTGGCCTAAGGCCCAATGGCATCGCTAAGAGGCACTCGATCGAAGTTCCGTCGTGTGAACTAGAAAGGCAGAAATGACTCAGCGGGCTGCGGCGTTCGGATTCGCCAGGACAGCCAAGCCGCGGAGCACGAGATCGGGAATGACCTCGTGCACTCCGATGAGCGGCGCGATCGCCTCGCTGGCGCCGCCCGTCAACAGGAGTTTCGGTTGCACACCGAGCGTCCGCTGCATCTCGGCCACCGCTCTGTCGACTAAACCAGCAAGCGCATGCGCGCACCCTTGCACCACTGCGCCTTTTGTATGGTTCGCAAATACAGATCGGGCGCTGTCGGAATCGCTCATGCGCCCGGCGATCTCGCTCGTGTTGCTCAGGAGACTTGCCACCATCAATTGCGGCCCTGGCACGATCACACCGCCCAAATGACGTCCGGCTGCATCGATTCCGTCGATTGTCATCGCGGTGCCCACGCTTACCACGCAAGCAGGCCCCTGTTGTCGCGAGTGCGCGGCGATCACGGCGAGCCAGCGATCGACGCCGAGTTTGTCAGGCTCGCGATACGCATTCGTCACGCCTGCGGCTCGCGAAGTCGCGACGACGATTTCAGGCGCGATTCCCCAGCGCTCGCGAATCGCCGTCGCGCATGCGTCACCGATCTCCCGGCCGCCCACATTAGAGATGAGAGCTCGTTCCGGTGCATCTGAGGAGCGCAACATGTCCTCGAACAGCCCGATCCGATCGGCGCTTGCGTGACCTAACGCGGATTGCGGCGACAACTGCCCTTCCCGGAGCTCTGCCCACTTGAGCCGCGTATTGCCGATGTCGATGAGGAGAATCATGAGAGGTGAACGGTGAACAGCGAACGGCGGACGGTGCGAGGAGCAGAATCCAGGGACGAACAGCCGCAACCGTACAGTGTAGCGAGGGAGGGAATAGGACGAGATAGCATGTGGAAACGGCGGGATAGGATGGCTCTTGCACCGTTCGCCGTTCGCCGTTCGCCGCTCACCGCGCGCTCCCCGCGCTACGCACGCTGACCTCACCCGAGACGAAGCGCTTGAGCTCGCCGTCGACATCGACGAGCAATGCGCCATCGTCGTCTACGCCGCGTGCGACGCCATGCACGGTGCTGTTGCCAGCCAGGATCTTCACGTTCGCGTGTTGGAGCACATCGAGAGCGCGCCATTGTTCGGCGAAGGGCGCAAACCCGTCTCTCGCGAAGACCGTCAGCATTGCGAGAAGCTCTTCGATCAGTGCACCGATGAGCAGATTCCGTGTCGGCGTGCGCTCGCGCAAAATCTCATGCACATCGGATACGAGCACAGCTTGCCGCTCGGCCAGCTCCAGACGTATGGCTGCGGGCATACGCATGTTGATGCCGATGCCGATGATCACCTGTGTCGGGCCGGAAGATTCGCCGCGCATCTCGACGAGAATGCCGCCGAGCTTGCGACCCTGCCAAGATAGATCGTTCGGCCACTTGAGCCCAACGTTCTGCGCGCCGAACCGCTCGATCGCGCGCACAGCTGCCACGCCGACGGCAAGACCCAATGCCGAGAAGGTGGGCGGCACCTCAGCGAACTGCCATCCCATCGAGAAGCAGATCCCACTCCCAAACGGCGCAACCCAGCTGCGGCCTCTGCGCCCTCGACCCGCAGTCTGCAGCTCGGTCACACATACTTGAGCACTGCCAGCCTCGGGCGCTGTCTCGAGATCGCTCACATACCGATTCGTCGAATCCGTGCTGAGCAAGACCTCGAGCTGCGCAAGCGCATCGCGCACCTCAAAAGGGAGCGCATCGAGAATGCGCTCGCGAGCAAGGAGGTCCACCGGACGCGGCATGCGATAGCCTTGCCGCGGAACGGACTCGATCTCGATGCCGAGGGCCCGCAAGGTCTGCACGAGCTTCCATACGCCCGCTCTGGAAACCCGCAGCTTTCCAGCGAGCTTCTGTCCCGAGTGGAATTCCCCGTCCGCAAGGAGCCCGAGCAAACGTCGCCGGCGCTTGTCGCTGTGAGCACCGTGTGTTTTCGTGCGCATGGATCAGCGCGGCCTCAGCAGCCAGAGGCGCTGCGCACGATTCTCGGTGCCGGCGCGCATACGACCGATGTTTGCCCGATGCGTGTAAAGCACGAACGCGGTCATGGCAACACCGAAAGTCAGCAGCGCTTGAGACGAATACTGTTCGAACCCGAGCAGGAAGAGCACGAAGGCGACGCATGCAAGCATCGTCGCGAGGCCGACGAATCCCGAGGCCATCACGACGAGCAACCACGCGAGAAGCACCGGAACGAGCGCAACCGGTTGCAGTCCCGCCAAGACGCCGACGAGCGTTGCTGCCCCCTTGCCTCCTCGAAACCCGTACCACACCGGGAACACGTGCCCGACAACCACGGCGGTCGCGCAAGCGACCGCCAGCCAATCACGCGCGATGGTCGGGTCGATGCCGACACCCGGGATCGGAACACGCGGAAGCACTCCTGCCGCGAGCCACCCTTTGCCTATGTCGATCGCCATGACCCACAGCGCAAACATCGGACCCTGCGTTCGCAACGCATTCGTACCGCCCGCATTCCCGCTGCCCATCGTTCGTATGTCGACCCCACCACGCACTCGCCCTACGATCAGACTGCCAAGCAGCGCCCCGAGTAGATAGGCGATCAAGGTTTTGACGGCGAGCTCGAGCATAGGAGCGAATTGTAATGGTGACGGGTGACGGGTGACGAGTGACGAGGAAGAAAAGAGGCTGCGCACTCGGGGCGTCGATCAACGCGCATCACGGGGAGGCAACAGCCAGCGGCCGCCGGGCCGTCTTGCTCCTCACCCGTCACTCGTCACTCGTCACTTCCTCGGAAGCGCCACTTCCGCCAACATACAACGCACGCTGCCGCCGCCGAGCGTCTCGATAGTTGGAATAGGAATGCTCAGGATGCGAGCGGCATGCCGTTCTAGGAAGGTGCGCTGGTCGGGGGTGAGGGACTCGAAAGCGCGTTGAGACATCGCGATGACGGCTGTGCCATCGTGCGTGCGCAGCTCGAGCATGTTTCCCGCGAACGCGTGCATTTGTTCGTAGCTCAGCTCGAGCAGCTCATGCCCTGTCGACCGCAACATGTCCAGCACCGCGCCACGTGCGTTCTCGCGAATGGACGCCGAGCACACTGCCGCGAAGCCGGTACCCACCGACATGAGAACGTTCGTGTGATAGATCGGAAAGCCGTTCGCGTCCTGCGCCTCGAATGCGACGATCTCGTAATCGAGCTGCTGAGCGAAATCGCCGAGCACATCGAGATCCGTCCGTGCGGAGACACACGCGTACGCGATGCGGTTCGCGCGGTCGAGCACGAGGCTGCCGGTGCCTTCGAGGAATTTCTCATCGTGCTCGTGATGCGTGAGATCGAGGATCCGCGAAGCGAAGAATCCGTTGCGCGCGCTCAACTGCTCGAGAATATCTGCGCGGCGCTCCGCGCGTCGATTGGGGGCGAGCATCGGATAAAGCACGACGGTACCGTCCGCATGAAAGCTCGCCCAGTTGTTCGGGAAGATGCTGTCTGGCGTGTGCGGCTCGAGCGTGTCTTCGATCACATGCACACCGACGCCTGCATCGATGAGCGCGCTCGCAAGCGCATCGAACTCCGCGAGCGCCAATCGCTGCGCCTCATCGTCTGACAGCGCACCAAGCTGCTGGAAGACATTCGACGCTGAGGTCTGAGGATTGCCCGTGAACCGCACGGGCCGAATCATCAAAACGTCGGTGGCGGACTGGAGCTCAGGCATGGAGGCGGGCAGGTGTGAAACCGCTTAGGAGGCGACTCGGACGGACATTCTAGCCGGCATTGCGCTCAGAGGCGGCTTTCTGTCCCTGCCGCTAAGGCTCCGCCGCCGAGGTCAGCGGTTATAGCCGCGCCGCAGGCCCCTTGCCGATAGGCCTTCCTGCCGAGGCTTGGCGCACACGCCAAGCCCCAGACCGCCTTATTCTCTTGGCTCTACATATATATATGTAGTCAGAATCGTCCGATCCTGCGCGACATGATGCCAAGCCACAGTCGTGATCGGCTCTTTGCGGCCGAAGCCGCGCGAGATCCAGCCACCCTCTTCCGCCGTTCCCCCGCGATGACTTCGAACGTGCACGGGCGGTGCTTGTGGAACGATCCGAATGCGATGGCGCTTGGTCGTGACGCAGATCTCGTCCTCGCGAACCGCGGGCTCGACACGCTCGGAGATGTGCCAATGCTGACAGACCTCATGCGTTCCGGCGCCTTCCAAGATGTCCTTGATCGTGAAGACATGCTGCACGGTGTCGTACAGGATCTCGCGCTGATGCTCGATCGGCTCGCGCAGAGAGCTGTAGCCGTCATGCTCTCCCAAGAAGCGCTGGGTCGCGCCCTGCTCTCCGAAATGAAGACAGCGCGCGATCGCATGACGAGACCACATGAAATTGCCGCTTTGCGTGGATTGATCCAGATCGTCGACGAGCACGGTGTTGTGCGCGCGAGTGCTGCGGAAGTAGCGCCGCCACTCGGGCTCAGTGTGATACGCGTACGTGCCCGGATCGACGAGCACTTCTTCGCCGCCGACATTCAGCACGATGCTGAGCGCATCCGCGTGTCCGTGCGCTGCGATGCTCAAGTAGCCGAGCGGTCCCGCATCGACGATCATCCGCACCTCGTCGCGCGTATCGAACTGCGAGCCGAGGACGTAGTAGCCTGACTGCGGAAACTCACGCCGCGCGATCGCAGGTCCTCGAGAGCTTGCCAATCGCGTGAAATCCTCCAAGCGCTCGGCTGGGAGTAACCACCGCGTCTTGTCGTCGACACGATGCACCTTCCTTGCAAAGTCCGCTCGCTTGAAGAGCACGGCGCCGGTTGCGAGAAGAGAACGATAGTTCTCGCTCAACACGTCTGTCTCACATTCGGGCCCGTCGTCCGGAACCCGTAGCCCGCAGCCTGGCGACAGCCGCACGACATACCCGTCATCCGCATCGCCGATCATCGGCACGTTGCCTCGGACGTCCATCATGGCCGCCAGGAACTCCATCATGGACTCGATGCGCTGCCAGTAGTCGGGTGCGAAATCCTCACGCGCTGCGCGCGCGGCGAGCCCTGCTAGCAGGAGAAAATCCAAGACGAACTGCTGATATGAGAATGCCTGCTCTCGATTCCCACCATCCTCCGCATTCTGCACGAGCGCCTCTTGCGCCAGTATCTCCTTGCATTCCAGGCCCCACGCACGCAGCTGCGGCCAGTAATTCCAGGTGGTGGATGCAATGTAGACACCAGCGGCCTCGCCGATCAAATGATTGTTTGCGGAGGAGAACCGTGAGAGCTTGCGCACGATCGCTCTTGCGTGGCGATAAATCGATTGCAGCCAGCGCTCTCTGAACGCGCGTCCGTCTGCGTCTGCGAATAGCGGCGAGCCGTACCCGCCCAACAGTTGCCACGCAATGCTCCAGTTGATCAATCGAATGCCCAGCTCGAGCGAGCTGCACCAGTTCGCACCTTTGCCCGGCGGACACTGCTCTATCCAGGAATCGATGTGGCTCCTCAGTGCATCTGCATAGTGCCGGCTGCCGGTCAGCACGTACGCCTGCGCGAGCGTGGGAATGTGCAAGTGCCGGTTCGGCTCCCACAAATACTTGATGTTCCCGACGAGACGTTCGTCGCGATAGTCGAGCGAACCCGCGGGTTGCAGCGGTGCTCGCTTTCCAGTGAGCGGATCTCGATTCCACTCGGGCGGAGACCCAAGCTCGACCTCATCGAGCTGGAACAGCGAATACCGCCCCGCGAGAATGCGGTCCGCAGCCACGATGTACGCGCTCGCATCGATGCCACTCGGGACATGGATATATGCTGGATTCGTGTGCCCCACTCTTGGCGTTGGCACCGCCGCTTCGTGGGTCTTCGCAATACGATCGTGCGTCGATCGCGCAGCTTGCCCGAGCCGGTACGCGAGCTCGGAAGCAGACATGCGTCCGAGTCGGTTTACGTACCAGCTGATGGATTGCATGGTGAAGCGTGCGTTTGCGGGGACCGTGTTTCGAGCTGCGCCTGAGGCCCGCGGTCTCGCGGACGAGCACCGAGGGTGCGATACAGATCTTCGACCTGTGCAATCACCTGATCCGCGCCGAAGCGCGCGATTGCCTTTTCTCGAGCGATTGCCGCCATCTGCGAGCGAAGCGCGGGATCCTGCAGAAGGCGAACGATCCTGTCCGCGAGCGCTTCGACATCTCCCGGTGGAATCAAGAAACCGTCGACGCCCTCGTCGATGGCATCCGGGATGCCTCCAATCGTCGTCGACACGGTGGGAAGACCAGCGGCCATCGCCTCCAGAATGCCCATGGGCAATCCTTCCGCGTACGAAGGCAATACATACACCGAAGCGCGAGCGAGCTCGTGTTGCTTTCGTGCGCCGCTCACCCAGCCGAGCACCTCGACACAGCCCGTCAATCCCAGCTCGGCGATTTGACGCTCGACGCCGGCGATATCGCCGTCTCCGCCACAGCGCAAGATCGCGCTCGGCTCGCTGCGCCTCACGATCGCCATCGCCTGCAGGAGATCGAAGATGCCTTTGCGTCGCCCGAAACGTCCGAGGAACAGCAATCCGTGTGGATCCTTCTTTACCGAGGCGCCCGCATCGCGTGACGGCAAACAGATCGGATTGAAGATGCGTACGACATGCGCCCTAGGCGCGATCCCCTGAACGAAGGCTGCCCACTGAGAAGACAGGACGACCACGCGTGATACGTGATTCAGAATCCAGCTCACATACTGCCGGCGCAGGGGCCCGCACTCTTTGCGATAGAACTCTTCGAACTCGGAGCCGTGCATATGCACGATCACAGGCCTGCGCGCCGCAAGCGCGAGCAAGATGAAGAGCGACTTACGCCAGAAGCTCGCGCGTGAGGATGTTTGCGCGTGCAGCAGCTGCATCCTGCCGCGCACGAGCAGGCCGGCGAACTCTGCCAGCGCGGCAGCACACACGCGCACCTTCTGCAACGCGGACCCCGACATCACCGTGCCGATGTAATGAATCGGCCAGCGCGAAAACAAGCCGGCCTCGCGATACACATCGACGACCGTGGAGATCCCGCCCTTCTCCTTCGATTTCGGGTGGATGCCCAGCATGACGATCACGCCGGCAGCAGAAGAGCTCGCAGCTGTCATTCAGAATCCTAAGACTTTGCGGTACGTTTCCAGCAAGCCCGCAATCACCGTGCGTCCCGTCTTGCCTTTCGATGACGATGATGGGTCGAACTGCACGCGACCCTTCTTACGCAGACGATTGCCAGTCACGATGTGTCCGACATCGAAGTACTCACCTGCAGCGATCTTCGCTTTCGATCTCGCGAACGAATAGCCGCTCCAGGCTTCGATGGCCGTGAGCGCGGCGATCGGGTCACGGTTGAGATCCTCGAAACGGATCACGAAGCAGCGGTCTTTGAGCTTCGCCCTTACGAGGCGCATGCAAAAGAGAACATACAGATAATAGGCCGACGCCGCCCATGTGCTCTTCGGTCGCTGCTCGCCGTCGTTCTGCTTGCGGAAAGCTGCGAGGAGGCCCTGCGCCGAGCGGGTCAAACACAGCACGCGCACCTTGCCTGGAAAGGCGCGATCGAGCAGCAGCGCCCGCGATGGATACTTGGATGAATCCACCACCAGGTCTGCGCGTGTGACCCGACGGATTGAGCGAAAAATCTGTGTCGTTGTCTCTCGATGACGTTCGACCGAACCTTTATCCGCGGTACCCAGAAATACGCTCGGAAACGCGCGATGCCCCTCGAGTCGCTCGATCGTGCGGGCATGCTCGGCACACTCTTCGTGCGACCAGCTCGAGTGTTTGAGCACTTCCGACCACAGCGCACATTCGTGCGTCGCCTTCCCGCACGAGCATTGGATGTCGCGCACGAATCCGTCTCTGAAGATGTGCTTCAGCTCGCCGCTCCCCGTCACACCCTCCGAGTTCGTGAGCAGCACTTCGAGTATCGTCGTGCCGCTTCGCCCGGTTCCCATGACATAGAGAATGTCTGGAACGCTCTCCGGTACATTCAGTTGGTGCGGTGGTGCGGCCTCCCGCTCAGCGCCCGGATCGATCAGCGCATGCGCCATATCAGCCACCTCCCGCACGACCCGTGATCAACGCGACGTACTCGTTCACCATCGCGTCGAATGAAAAATGCTGCTCGACCCTCTCGCGTGCGCGACGACCAAGGAGCGATCTCAAGCGCTCGTCCTGATGGAGGCTGATCAGCAACGGCACGAGCGCCGACGACAGTTCGTCGATGCTGACGGTGTATCCGTCGATCCCATTGCGCACCATTTCATCAGCCCCGCCAATCCTGCTGAGCACGACAGGCAAGCTCATCGCCATCGCTTCGAGCGCGGCGTTCGAGAAGGTCTCGACGCGCGTCGATGGCAACGCGAAGACATCCATGGTCGACAACAGCGCTCTAACATCCTTCTGCGCCCCCGCGAACGTGACGTGCCGGCGCACGCCAACAGCGTCCGCGTATGCTTCGAGCATCGCGCGCTCTCGGCCCTCCCCCACCAGCAGCAGATGCCCGGGCACGGCTCGCTCGCGTAGCTCACGAATTGCATCGATGAGAACGCGCTGATTTTTTTCGGGCGCGAGTCGCCCGACGGTCCCGACCACGAAAGCATCCTTCGGTATGTCTCGCGCCGCACGTGCCGCGACCTTCTGCGCGCGCTCGGCGTCGGGCGCAAAGCGCTCTGTGTCGACCCCGTTGTAGATCACGTTCGAACGCGCCGCGATCGCTCGCGTCGTCGCCCAGTCTTGTCGATGACGCTCACACCCGTACACGACTCGGTCCAGCCGATGCAGAAATGGCTGGTAGAACGCCTTCTTCCACGCTTGGCCGGCCGGCAGGATGGTCGTATTGAGCAACGCAACCGAGCGATACGTCGCTCGCGACCCGAGATTCGCCAACGATAGATACAGTGCGGGATACAGGTTCACCGAGAGCACGGCGGCGGGACGCTGCTCATGGATGAGATCACGCAGCGCGCGTAACGCCGCGAACGAGAACTTGCCTGTTCTACGCAAGTGCCAAACCGGAATATCGGGACGCAACGCGCTGCGTAGATCCTCTGGCCCGTTAAGGTACGCAAGACCCGTGCGCAGCCCTCGGCTCGTGAGAGCGTTTGCGATGCGCACGGTTTTCGTTTCGGACCCACCGACGTTGAGGCTGTTCAACAGGAACAGCGCAGCCAATTTTTGCGTGCGCGGCGCCGGGGGCGAGCGCACGACCGTAGGCTCTGCAGCAGCTCCGTGCACGGCGGTCTCACGACTCATCGTTCGTGTATCGAACTTGGCATCTTTCATGTTGAGAATCGACACTCTGCTCAGCGAGTGTTTGCAACCCACCCGAACGGATCGTGCTTCGTTAACGGCGCAGGTGTGGTCTTTGTTTCGACAATCTGCGTCTGCCCTTGGTGACGGGCATTGACGACGATGCGCATGGCGAGGCCTGCATACGCCCAGAAGTACGTCCACGGTGTGTATAGATCGACGAAGAAGGTGGCCGTCGCGATCGCAACGGTCCCAATCGCGAACGAGATGAGCACCGATCGGTAGGGATCTGCAAGAAGCGGGACCGCCCTCATCGCCGCGCGCGCGACGATGACGAGCAGCGCGGTTCCGCAAGCCAGCCCCACCAGGCCCAGATCGAACCACAATGCGAGATAGTGATTGTGGGGCGCGAGCCGAAACGGCATCCAGTCATAGACTTCCCATCCGTATCCGCTCAGGAAGGTGACGGGTGCCCTGGCCATTGTCGCGAACAAGCCGGCCCAAATATCCAAGCGTCCTGAGGACACATCGACGATGTCCACGCTGCTCGTATCCCCAACGAAGCGATTGAAGAGTAGCGAGCCGTACTGCGCCATCACGAGCGGTAATGCGATCGCAAGAACCAACAACGCCATGCCAGCCGCGGCGATGATTGAGCGAGTTGAGACGTACTTGCGGAAAAACACGAGCCCCCAAAGCGCCGAGATGAAGACCGCCACGAGCCCCCCGCGAGAGGCGGAAATGAACATCGCTGCGACACAGACGAGCAAGCCTGCGAGCCAGAACAGGCGCGCCGCACCGACGCTCATCATTGCCATCCCGACGAGCGCCGGCAGAAACGTGGCGATGAAGGCTGCGGACTGATTCGACTCGCCCATCACACCTTGCGCTCGACCATCCTCGCGCTCCTCGAGGCCGCCGGCCTCGATGTAGCCGAATCCGTCCAAGAGTGCGATCACGTTCATGAGAACAGTGAGCAAGAACAGCGTCTTGAGCACGCTGAACGCGCTGCGACTTTGGTTCAGACCGTAGAAGAACACCGCGAAGAACACGAACTGATCGACGAGGCGTGCTTTGAGCGAGATGATGTACTTGAGCGTCCGATATCCGGGATATTGAACTACGACCGCAGCGGCGATCAGCGTCAACGCTGCGTACCCGATCAACACGAGGAAGCAGATGTGGAGCTCGCGCAGCTCGAAACGCACCGAGCGCTGTACCGCCATCTTGAAGATGAGGGCGCTCAGTACGACGTACAGCAGCGCGTTCTCGACGGAAAGCCCCGGCCCCATGCTCAATGGCAATGCGAAGACCTGCTCGGCGGCGACGAGTGTCAACAGAGCGGCCAGCAGCAGACTCATGCCCCACTCGCTCGAGTGGGTCGTCTGCGTCATGGTCATCGTGGGTGAGTGGGCTATGGCCATCGAGCTTCAGGTACTCTCATCGATGCTGCGTACTCATTAGAAGTCCAGCAAGGAGCAAGTCGCATGCCACGCACCGAACGCGGCGATTTCGCGACGCAGCGTGCACTGACTTGTAAAGTCTTCAAGCAGCCGACGCGGTCAATGGAAAATTCTCCGAAAGCGCGCTCTCATCGACTACATGAATCTCCCGGGGCGCCTGTCGCGGGGCGACGCGCAGCGCAAGGATCTTGCTCCTCGGGATCTGCTCTCCGGTGAGCTGCCATTGTGCAGGACCGACGCGCGCCGCAGGCGTGGCGCGCGCCGGACCGGAGCTCGTCAGATGGTTGCTAGCGACTCGCGTCCGTGCGGGACCGTGCCGACATTCCGCGAGGGCACTTCTCCGAACAGGTAGTCCGAGACCCGTTCTTCAGCAGCCGCCGGCGTGAAGCGACCATCCGCGTTGTCTGCACAATGCGTGATCTCGCCGACGTAAACCTGCGAACCGTCGCTGTATAGATCCACTCTCACGAACGAGAAGTTCTTGGCAAGCTCGCCTGCAACGAAGAGCATCTCTGAGAGGTTTGTGGGCCGAGGAATGCTCTTCTCGGTGCGCGGATACTTGATCGAGAAATCGAGCTCATTCCAATTTGCATCGAAGTACTTGCGCTTGTGCTCGATGTGACGGTCCACGTCGACCTGAATGAGCCTCGGCACACCCTTGTAACAGAAGACCTTGTAGTCCTCGACATTCGATCTGCCGAAGATCAGCGGCTCGATGATTACCTTCGGTTCCAACAACTTGTAGTTCGCCTCTCGGTTGGTGCGGTAATAGTTGAGATCGAACCAGCGCTTGATCCGCTCGCGGTCGATCTGCTCTCCGTGTCTGCGAAACATGACATCTCCGCTGACCTGCGTCGGCTTGATGCAACAGCTGAGCGGGAACTCGTAGGCATCCACCGCTTCACGACTCCTGATCACATCGAGCGTAGGCACGTTGTACTCATCGCCTACAGTCCCCCTGACGTACAGCTTGACGAATTCCTTATCGGATACGAACACGCGCAGCGGATCGAGGATCTCCTTCGATGTCTTGATCCGATAAAGGACATCGTTGTACGTGTGCGTACGGCGCGGCAGGCGCTTGTGCGCGCGCACGAACATGATCCACGACACCAGAGTGTCGCCGAGACGATTCTCCGGAAACGAGCGCAGTATCGAGCGATAGATTCGCCCCTGAAATGAAGGCGGTCTCTTGCCGCCGCTTGCTGTTGCCAATGGGAGACGTTTCGCATCTGCCGCCGTGCTACTCATTGCTTTGTCACTCCACGTTCTTCGGTGAGCAGAACGGAGCAAGATCTATACCAGGCGCGATCACGCGCTGCGGCGCGTCAGCGGGCATGAACCGCCGTCTGCAGAAGCCTATGCAAGCGCTAGCTTTAGCCGACGGCCGCGAGGCGCTGGGATCTCATCGAGACTGGGTCGAGAAGCTCTAGATAACGCGTTGCGATCGAATGGGCGGAGAACTCGCTCGCGGCATACGCGTACCCTCGCCCACCTGCTTCTGCGCAGGCATCACGATTCTTGAGCAACGTATCGATCTGCATCTGCATTTCATCGAGTCCCGTGCAGACACGTCCGAGCCCGTGACGACGTATCACAGTATCTGGATCGTAGAACGACACGACCGGAACGCGGCGCACCCAGGCTTGCAGGAACGTATTCGGAAACCCTTCGTAATCGGAGGTATTCACGTGCAAGCGAGCGCGATCGAACCACTTGCCGGTTTGCTCATACGCCACCGGCCCCGCGAACGTCACATTGCTCAGGCGCTTCGCTTCAGTCGCAATCCGTTGATAGTAGCTGTCGCCGCCGGGCACGCTGCCGCCGACGAAAGCGAATCGATACTGAGGTAAGCGTCGTGCGAGCTCCACCGCAACATCTGGACGCTTCACTTCTCGGAAGTTGCCGACCCACAGCACGTCGATATCCTTCGGGTCGGGCGCCGTGGTCCTTGGCAGCTCGACGGCGATGTTCAAGATCTCACTCTTGATTGCGAAATGTTGCGCAAGGAGGCTGCGCTGATGGACAGTCTGCGCAGCAACGAGCGAGACATTCGTGAGCCCATACTCATACATCCAACGGTCGCGATGCGATCGCGCCACACCTTTGCTCGAGCTCACCCGCTGACGCCCGCGCACGCAGTCGCTGTCCGACGCGACGCGAAAGATCGAATGTTTATCGAAGCGTTTCGCGAAGTAGGCAACGACCCCCGTCCAGGGCGCGGCCGGCGACTGATAGTAAACGTCCGCATCGAGCTCGCGCATCGCGCTGAGCACGCTGGTGAGCCTCGGATGCACGAAACGCAGCACACGGATCCCGGCCGCACGTGGAAAGGCACTCACGGCACGGATTCCATCCACCATCGTGATGTGCGCTTGGCCGTGGTCGTGGACGATGATCGAAACGTCGAGCCCGAGATCGCGCCACGCTCGTGCGAGCAAGACGTGCTGAACGGATTCGCCTCCGATGTGACCCAGCGAGGGATCGCCCGTGAGCATCGGATAGTCGTCGAGACCCAATATGCAGATCTTGCGTATGGCCATATCGATCCTGGAACACGAGGAGCGACAAGGCACGAGCAAGTTGCGTACCACCAAGAAAAAAAGCCCGCCTTTCGCAATCGCGATGAGGCGGGCTTTGTAGCAACGGATCGGGCGCGACGCGTCGCCCAACAATTACAAGTATCGATGTAGAACTTACCGCGTCGCGAGCACTGGCGCCGTCGGATTATGCGCACGACCTTCGACCTGAGCGGCCATCTCATGCAACCACAGCTCGAGATTCGTGTAGCCACTGGCTGTAACGGTGTTTGGATTCTCAGGTAGCGTCAACGCGCGTCGATTTTGAGGGAGGCTCGGCCATCCGCCTGCATGATTCGAACAGGTCGAAGAGGCGACGCAGTTCACGATGCGGCCGGTGCCTTCGCGAACGCCGCGCACGATGCGCGTGTCGACCGCGTCCCGATCAGCGGGACGCGCACCCGCCCGCTGCAGCACGTTATCCAGCGCTAAGTTTCTGTCGGTCAACAATCGAGTGAGCCCCGCGGGCCACGACGGCGGAAGACGAGACTGTAAGCTGGAGGAGAGCGTGCCGCTGTAAGGTTTGACTGCAGACCAATCGTTATCAGGCGTGGCGTCGGTGGCGCGGTTGTCAGCAACATAAATGCGGCTTGCGCTCGGCAATGCGTAGTCTTCCGTGCGAACGGTAATTGAGCTCCGGCGCTCGGTATCGGCACCGGGGATGAATACGTTACCGGTGACGGTATTGTTGGTGACGATCCCGTTCTCGCTTTGCAGGTCCAAAGCTGTGCTACGGTGGTTGTACACGACGTTGTTCACGAACACTAACTCTCTGCCGCGGCTGAGCGGATTGCGCTCCTTGTTATTGGCGAGCAGGTTGCCGACGATCGCTGCTTTGCCTTGCACAGGCCCGACGATCAGACCGTATCCGCCCCTGAGTCCATCGGTTCGCACCGGTGAGTCGTACAAGCCCTCGGCGAAGATGTTGTACAGCAGCGTCACGTTGTCCCAGTTCTTCCAGAGCGACCCAACTTCGTCTGTGGCCCAGCTAAATGAGCAGTGGTCCACGACGATGTTGCGAACGGTCGAGCCCTCTGGCACCTCGACCTTGAGCGCGTCACGATTCTCGAACACCGGGCCGTCTCGATCATCGCCGGGGCGCACTCTCAAGTGCTGCACGAGGACATCGGATGCGGAAATGCGCAGACCACCGCCGCGGAGCATGATGCCGGGCGACGGAGCCGTCTGACCCGCAATCGTGATTCTTGGATTTCGGATCGTGAGATCGCCAGACATCCGAATCGTGCCCGAGGTCTCGAACACGCAGACGCGCGGACCGGTCGCCTCAACGCACGCCCTGAGCGAGCCTGCACCGCTCTCGTTTAAGTTCGTCACTCTATAGACCGTGCCGCCACGGCCAGCCGGGGTATCGATACCGAAGCCCGCTGCGTTCGGAACCACCGGCACCGCATCAGCCATCAAGGGCACAACGGCCGCAGCCCCGATCAGCGCGGCAGCGATACGCGGACCGACAGAAGACTTTGCGTGCGCTGAGCGTTTCATTGTTTGTCTCTGGGGCATGAAGAAATTCCTCGAATCGTATGCATCGCAAACTTCATAGTCACGCTGTCGGCAAAACGCGTCTGTGTCTGCCTGCGCCGCTCTTCAACGTGAGTAAACCGACTTCCCACGGGAGCCGACCGACAGGTCAGAAATTACAATTCGGAGATGCCGCGTTACATCGGAAAAGCCCTGAACTGGGCAAGGGATCATGGCGTAGGATTTCGCCTACATACCGGTCAGCTCGCAATCGCGGATTGAACTAGCAACAGAAGACGCAGTTAACGTCGTGCGGAAGCCACCGCAGCTTGTGCCGTCACGGCGGAGGATCGCTCGTCTTCTAACAACTCGAGATAACGCTGCGCGATCGCGCGCGGTGAGAACTCGGCTTCTACGAAGGCTCTCGCTCTTCGACCGATTTCCTCACACATCGTCGTGTTCGCAAGGAACTCCGCGAGCACGCCCACCATCTCCTCGGTGTCGCGGCATTTTCGCCCGAAGTTGCGGCGTTCGATCAAGTTGTCTGGGTCGAAGAAGGACACGACGGGAACGCATCGGGCCCATGCTTGCAGAAAGGTATTTGGAAATCCTTCTGCGCTCGATGTATTCAGGTGCAGGCGTGCGCGCTCGAACAAGGGCCCCACATCGTCGTAGTTGACGGGCCCAAGCATCTCAACGTTCGGAAGTCCGCTCGCCAAGGATTTGATCTCGTCGAAATAGGCTTTGTGCTTCGGCAACGGCCCGCCTGCAAGAACGAACCGACGATTCGGCAGCGCGCGGGCGAGCTCCAACACGAGCTCCGGACGCTTGACGGGCCTCAGGTTACCGACCCACAACACGTCGATATCACGAGCCGGTGTGCGCAGACGAGGTATCTCCACGAGCATGTTGAGGACGTGACTGCGCAGTCCGTAATGCTGCCTCAGCAGACTCTGTTGATGTTGAGTCTGCGCCGCGATCAGAGTGGCGCGCCGCAGCCCATATTCGTACATCTTGCGGTCGCGCGAGTAAGCGACGAGCTGAGCACCGGGGATGCAGCCCAAGTCGGATGCGATACGTACGATGGAATATCTTCCTGTGCGCTGAGCAAACCAGGCCGCAACACCTGTCAGCATGCCCGCAGGCGACTGGTAGTACACGTCCGCATCGATCTTTCGCAGCGCGCGCACGATGCTGAGAAGACGCGAGAAGAACCGAACACCGGGGAGTCCCGCGCTCGGTCGATAGGCGGCCACGGCGCGTATGCCATCGATCTCCACGACAGGTGGCTGGCCGTGGTCGTACACCAGCAGCGAGACGTCGAGTCCCATGTCTCGCCACGCTCTTGCAAGCAAGACGTGCTGCACGGATTCACCGCCGATGTGTCCGTAAGTGGGATCGCCCTTGAGCATCGCGTAGTCATCGAGCCCAAGAATGCATATCTTTCTGAAAACCATCGTGCGGCCTTATCCATCCTTTTCAGTCGAGCGACCACAGTCGTCGATCAGAGCCGCGTGTCCCGCTCACCGGTTGTGGAACGTACTGCACCCGCAGATCTGCCGTTTTGCCCAGAACGGGTTCGCTGTGTAGAAAGTTCCCCTGCGTGCCGGCGCGCAACGAAAGCTCACGCACTGCTCCCCTGCAGCTGGCCTCACTGTTGAGAACGTTTCGTCACGAGGGCGGGAGCCGAGCGTAGGAGGCGCAACAATGAGACTGCTTCGGGAACGCGGAGCCAGGCGAGCAGCAACACAAAAGCGCCGAGGTATGCCGCACCTCCGAATGCAACTCCGATGAATCCCATGTGCTCAGTCCAGAACGAACTTGCGATGAGCGTGGTGGCCAACGCGGCCGATAAGAGCACCTTGAACAAGTCACGCCAGGCTGCAAGTGCGCGCAAGTTGATCTCGTAGGCACGCATTGTCGCGCGCGCAAGATACATCCCTTCGATCGCGCGCGAGATCAAGAAGGCTACGACGGCCCCGAGGACGCCCCAGCGCGGCAACAGCAGCATCATCAGCGCGACATTGAGCGCCAATGCGAGCAGATTGCTGCGCATGATCGCCGCCGTTTTGTCGACCGCTCGTAGCGGCACGGCGAAGTCGACACTCTCGCGTAGGAAGGTCAACAGGTAAAGCTGAAAGATCGGGACTGCAGGCAGATACTTGTCGGAGAAGAGCGTTGTGATCAGCGGTTCGGCGAAGCGCGCGAGCACGACGCCAGTGCCAACGAGCGCCATGGTTGCGACGACAGTAGTTCGGCGCCAGAGCTCGAGACGATCGGCGCGCTCTTCTCGATCGCCTGCCACCATCTCGGGCAGCAGCACATCGGACAAGGAATTTCGCAACACGGTGATCACGGGCTGCACATACACGCCGATGGCGTAATGAGCGAGCGCAACTGGACCCAACATCTTCGCAACGAAGAGCGCGCCGAGAGACTTGTTGATCGCAACGAGCACGAGCGCGCCGCCGAATGGCAAACAGAACTCCAGCTGCTCACGCCAGCGATAA
Organism: Pseudomonadota bacterium; assembly: GCA_023417315.1. Lineage (GTDB taxonomy): Bacteria > Pseudomonadota > Gammaproteobacteria > Steroidobacterales > Steroidobacteraceae > Steroidobacter. The sequence goes on along the minus strand of JAEZFW010000065.1, from coordinate 32,589 downwards.
TCGCCCGCGCGATCCGCTTTACGCGCCCGCAAACGCCAACCGGTCGCGGAGATCGCAAGCCGCACGGTTTCCAGAACGATCAGCGATACGATGATCGAATCGATATCCCGAGTCAGCGCGGCGGTAATCGTAACGACCGTGATTCGAGCAATCAGACGAGCAGTCGTATAACCGAGCACGGCAAAGCTGCGCCTCTCCGACAACCACAGAAACTCCCAGAAATCCAAGTTGACGAAGAGAAACACGTAGAGCGCAACTTGCAGGCCAAACTCTCCGAAGAGGGAGCGACCGAAGATCTGATCGAGTAGGAACGCGCCCCCCGCAACGAGGATGCTGCTCCCGAATGTGAGCACGACGGTTTGATCCACGAACCGCCAGCCGCGCTGTGGATCAGTGGGGATGAAGCGCAGTAGAGAGCTGTTGATGCCGAAGCCGGCGATGCCGATCAGCACGGTCGCGTACACGAGGAATTCTCGGTAGCGGCCGAAGTCCTCTACCGAAAGCAAGCGCACGAGGATCATGGGGCTGATCAAGATCAACCCCTGATTGAGCAACCGCGTGAGCGAGATGATGGCGGCGCGCCCGCCTACGCCACGAATAGCCTCTACTCCGAAATCAACGTTGGCGTCCCGACGACGAGCGTCCGGCGGACGAGTCGGTGCCATCGGTAGGCGAAGGAGTCAGCGTGAGCTGGCGCTCGACGGCAATCTCGGCTGCGCCGCCCGGCACCGCTCGAAGCACCTTGCTCAAACCGTCCCGACCGACGTAAATCGTTTCGAAGCGAGACGAATGTAGAGCGGCATGGATCTCGGGGCCGCGCACGTAGCGACGGCCATTTTCCTGGTCCTCACCGCTCACGATCACGAAGATGCGTCGATCGGGATTCTTCAGGAGCACGAGGTCGAGCATCGCTTCATTCACGATGACGGGTGTACCCGTATAGAAGTCGACGACCTCATCGTCGCGACTCATCACGAATCGTCGCGCGACCGGCGGACCGATGAGCCAATAATCTACCTTGCCGAGATAATACGTCTGCTGCAGCACATCCTCGGCAAGGATGATGTCCTCGTCGCTGATATTCTGGGATTGCAGGAACTGCGCAGTCCCCTTGTGATCCGGGTGGAGGTCATAACCCGCATCGATCACTGCGAACGCTTGCACAGGATTCACCACGACGATCGCTGCCAATGCGGGGAGCGCGACGCGGGACCACCGTGCGCTGCGAAGCCGATGCGAGAGACCATCCGCGAGGGCCTGCAACGCTGCGAAAGCGCAGATCAGCATCGGCATGAGCGAGACAGCGGTGTAACGCGGCGGAATATTCCAAGCGAAAAAACCGAGCGCGAAGACCGGTGCCCACACCATGAGGATCGCGATGAGCCAATAATCGGGAACAGTGCGGCCGCGTGCCAGTTGATAGGTGCCCCACAAGAGCACTGCGCCGACCGCGACTCCAGCAGCCACGCTCAGCTGCGCGACTCGAACATACGGCCAAACGCTGGGCTGCCCGATCATCGCACCTACTAGCCTGATCATCGTGCCCGCTTCAGACGCGAGCAACACCGCGTGCCCAATCGCCAGCATCGCTATACCACCGTACAGGATGACTAAACGCCGATGCGTCGAGGCGCAGGCGTGACGAAGACACAGCGCAGTTCCGACGAGATAACACAGCGCGGCCAGATGATAGAAGAGCGTAAGCTGAAGCAGCACACCGCTCATCAGCAGCAGGCCCGCAGGCAGGCGGAGCTTTGCATCGATGCTTCTCACCACCCTCCATGACAAGAAGGCAAGCAAACCGCAAACGACGAGCGCGATGACGTCGACAGCGCTGGAGAAGTCCCGCGCCACATCCGAGCCAACACGCTCCGGGGAACCCAACGATGCGGTGAACTCCGGTGGCGGAACGGGGTATTGAGCTTCGACGAGACCGTTGATGATGACGAAGGCCACGACCGCTACGCCGCACGCGAAGATGCCCTGCATGAGCAACCGGGCATCCGAACGAATGAGCCCCGGCAACAGAAACACGAACATCGCAGACACCGCCAACACCTGCATGTCCATGCCGAGGATCAGGGCGGCAGTCGCAGCGACCAACCAACGCGTCTGGTGAGTACGCTCCCAGGTGAAGACGAGCGCCATGCTCGCGGCCACGCATGTCACGAGGAAGATGTACATGCGAGCCGTCTGGGAATAGATGATGAGCTCAGGGAGGAATGCGATTGCAGCGACGAACGCTAGGTTCCATTCGGGGCGCAAGAAGCGTCGACCGACCAAGTACGAGATTGCGACCAGCACGACTCCGCAGATCGCTGAAGGTAAGCGCAGCGACCATTCCGATTCGCCGAACACCGAGACTGACGCTGCCATGAGGAACAACTGCGTCATGCCGCGCGGATAGAACATGCCACTCGGGAGAATCGGTGCGCCTTCGTTCAGAATGCCCATCACGGCCATCGCCATCGTCTCTTCATCGCCATGCAAGCCGACGCTGTCTAGTCCCCAGAAGCGCAGGAATGCCGCTGCGGTGACGATCAAAGCTAGCAGCTGAAGATGCAGCACCTGAGTGTTCGCGATCGGCGTCGTGACGCTGCAGGCAGGCGTGAATGCTTCCATCGCAACCGAGACAAACCGCGGTGGTGTGGCGAGTAGCGGCAGGTTTCCGGCTCGGCTTGCGGCGTCGAAAGACATGTGCGGACGGTGCTCGCGATAGCTCGATTGGTGAGGATGGAGTCAGACGCAAAAGTCGGCCCGCTATCCAGACACGAACAGCGGCGCTACGCCCATGCCAGCAAGTTACGTACCAGCGCTACAAAGAAAAACGCCGCAGACGGATGCGCATCCGTCTGCGGCCTAGTTCGCGTACCGCCCTGAGCTAATTGGCCGTGTTCGCGACCGATTTTACAAGGCTGGTGTAGAAACTACTTCTACGGTGCGTGGGATATAACGAATCGGGGTTATTGTCCGCTCGCTAGCACGGGCGCAACCGGCGGTCTCGTAGGCCGCCCCTCGACCTCGGCCGCGAGCTCATGCAACCAGAGCTCAAGGCGGGTATAGCCGCTCGAGGTCACTTCATTCGGATTGCTGGGCAGCGTCAGGGGGCGTCTGTTCTCAGCGAGCTGCGGCCAACCACCGGCATTGAGCTCACAGCGAGGAGTACCGTTCGAGGCGACGCAGTTGATGATGCGTCCCGTACCGTTGCGCACGTGTCCAATGATGCGGTTATCAACGGGATCACGATCCGCGGGACGCGCGCCGACCGAACGGAGCACTTGCTGCAGAACGGTGCCTTCATCGGTCGGCAACCGCGTGAGACCAGCTGGCCATGCAGGCGGTATCCGCGCCATATACGGATTCAGCGGCACGGGGTCTCCGACGGCGGACATCAGCGACATCGGATCCTGGCTCGCGCCCTGCGCCGCATTGTCCGCGACATAGATTCGACTTGCAGATGGGAGTGCGAACTCATTGCCCTCCACGCGCACCGATATCGGCCCGATGCTCGTGGAGTGGTCGCGACCACGGATGAACACGTTGCCGACGATAGCGTTGCGCGTAGCAATCCCGTGCTCGCTTTGCAGGTCCACATCCTTTTTCGCGCGGTTGTAGATGACGTTGTTCACCATCACGAGTTGCGCAGCGCGCGAGAGCGGATTGCGTTCTTTGCTGTGCGCAATGAGGTTGCCGGTGAAAGCGACTTTGCCGTTGATCGGTCCGAACAAGACACCGTAGCCATGACGGCCCTTTGGATGGAGCGAGTCATCGAGCGCCTCAGCGAACATGTTGTTGCTGAGGGTTACGTTGTCCCAGCCTTTCCACATACTTCCCAACTCATCGATCGCCCACTGAAAAGAGCAGTGATCGACGACGATGTTGCGGATCGTGCCATCGGCGGACTCGACCTTGAGCGCATCGCGGTTCTCGAGGGTGGGTCCTTCAGGGGCATCGCCGGGGCGCACTCGAATGTGCTGCACGAGCACGTCAGACGCGTTGACTCTCAGACCGCCGCCGCGAAGCATGATGCCCGGGGACGGTGCAGTCTGCCCTGCGATCGTGATGTTGGGATTCGAGATACTCATGTCCCGGGTCATGCGGATCGTGCCGGAAACCTCGAACACACAGACGCGCGGGCCTTCCGCGTTCACGCACGCGCGCAACGAGCCCTCGCCCGAATCGGTCAGATTCGTAACTCGAATGACGCGTCCGCCACGGCCTGCTGGCGTATCCATGCCGAAACCTGCTCCGTTGGGAATGACGGGAAGGGCATCCGCCATGAAGGGCAACATGGATGCGGCACCGACCAGGGCGGCGGCGACGCGCGAACGTACGGAAGATTTGGCGTGCGCTGAGCGATTCATTGCTTGTCTCTCGGACATGAAGTTATTTCCTCGGATCGTATGCGCTAGCAATTACATCGTCACGCTGTCGGCGGAACGCGTCTCCGGCACGCTCTGATCCCGCAGCACAAACGACACGGACGTCAGCCCAAGGACCGACGGGCGAGAAATTACAATCCACGATCCGCGGGTTACATCGGAGAAGCCCTGAACCATGGGTTAGCGAGTCAGCGCGTCAGTTTTTCTCCTGCTTCCATTTGGCGACATCCGGGTAGCCGCTTGAGGCCGCGCGAGCGGAGATGCCGATTACAACCGGCCATGTAAAACTTTCCTCTGTTGACCGTTCAAGCGGCGGGTTCGGAGACCATTCGTGGGCCGCATCGTCAAATGGCCACGCCCGGCACTAAACGTGCATCGATCGAGTTTTTCCCACTTATTCCACGACGATGCACCGCAACCCCGCTGAATTAGCGAACCAGAAATTCGACGTTCTCATCATAGGCGGCGGCTCGTTCGGCGCCGCCGCGGCACGCGAGTCCGTATTCCGAGGCCTGCGCACGGCTCTCATCGAACGCAGTGACTTCGGCGGCGGCGCTTCCGCTGAATGTTTCAAGATGGTTCACGGCGGCATTCGCTATTTGCAGCACGCCGATATCAGACGGCTGCGCGCCTCGTGCCATGAGCGCTCCACCCTGCTTCGGATCGCGCCTCACCTCGTACATCCGCTTCCAATCGCCATTCCGACATATGGAAATGGCAGACGAGGCCGCGCGTTCCTGGGTGCAGGTGCTAGCGTTTACGACTTGCTCACGCTCGATCGCAATCGCGGTATTCCCGACGTCACACGTCGTATTCGTCGAACGCAGTTCCTCTCGCGCCGCGAGCTGCTCGAGCTGTATCCCCACCTGGAAGCCCCTGACCTGAGTGGAGCAGTCGTCTTCGAAGATGGGCAGATGTACAACCCTGCAAGGTTGGTGCTCGCATTCGTCAAGGCCGCCGTACAGCACGGTGGGGTAGCGTGCAACTACGTCGAGGCTAAGAGCTACCTATGGGACGGCGAGCGCGTGATCGGTGCGCAAGCGCAGGATCGCTTGACGGGCGAGAGCTTCGACATTCGGGCCAAGCTCACGCTGAATGCAGCGGGACCGTGGGCGGATTTCGTGAATCGAGACGAGCGACGCTTCGGTAAGTTCTCGCGTGCACCTTTTTCGCGAGATGCGTACTTCATCGTGAATCGCGCACCGACTTCAGGCTATGCGCTAGCTGTTCAAGGCCTCAGCCGCGACAAAGATGCAGTCCTCAGCCGCAGCAACCGCCATCTTTTCGCCGTGCCATGGCGCGACAAGACGCTCTTTGGCGTTTGGCATCGGCATTGGAAGACGCCTCCCGACACCGCGCAGATCGAAAGCGAAGAACTGCGTACTTGGATTACGGAACTCAACACGGTCTATCCTGCGTTGCAGTTGTCGATGAACGAAGTGAGCTTCGCCAACTGCGGCCTCGTGCCGTTCGGCGAAACCGCGACTGAGCACGAGCTGAGCTTCGGCAAAGAATCTCGGCTCATCGATCATCGTCGCACGCACGGTATCGGAGGTCTCGTGAGTCTCGTTGGAATTCGCTTCACGACCGCACGCACCGATGCGCAAAGAGCGCTCGAGCTGCTGCTCGAGCAATGGTCGGGATCGAAACCCTCCATTGCAGCCAAGAGCTCCACCCACATTCCCCTTCCGGGCGGGGATATCCCGAGCTTCGACCGTTTCTTGGCCGAGTCCGAACAGGACACCTCCACGCTTGCCCATGCGACGCGCGAAGGTCTCTTGCGCAATTTTGGGCGCGAGTATCGGGACGTGCTGAATGAGGGCAGCAACCACGACGCTGCGCTTGAAACGATAGGCAAATCGACGTTGGTTGCCGAGGTCACCTACTCGACCAGGCGAGAGATGGCGGGGCGTCTGGACGACATTGTGCTGCGACGAACGAATCTCGCGGCTGGCGAGCACCCCGGGCGCCTTGCGTTGGAGCGCGCTGCCAGCGAGATGGCAGGGCTGCTCGGCTGGTCTGCCCAGCGAAGAGCGGAGGAGATCGAGCGCACGGAGGAGATCCTCGCGCGGCATCACGCGAAGTGCGATATCGCGTTCGATCCGGCAGGTTCTGACTGTACGACGCGCAGAGCTTACGGTTGAGCTGCGAAATGAGCGAGCAACGGATACTGGTAACTGGCGCGACCGGTTTCATCGGATCGAGGCTCGCGCTGTACGCGCATCGACTCGGGATGGATGTCGTGGGCGCAGGGCGGGAGATGTCTGCGCACGAGTCCGAAAGAGCTCAGGAGCTGCGCTCAGCAGGTATTCGACTGGCGATCGGCAAGTTGCAGGACAGCAAGTATGCTCAGGACGCGGTGCAAGGGTGCACTGCCATCATTCATCTCGCCGCGGCTCAACACGAAGCTGGCATGCCCGATGTCTATTTCCGCGACGTCAACGTCATCGGCACTCAGGTACTGCTCGATGCGGCGCGGAAAGCTGGTGTGCGCCGTTTCGTTTATGGAAGCTCGATCGGCGTGTACGGCTCGAGTGCAGATGGAGTCTTGGATGAGGCGAGCCCCGTCCGCCCCGAAAACATCTATACGAGAACTAAACTCGAAGCCGAGCGGGTCGTCGGCGAATTTTCGCGAGATCTGGAGACCTGCATCATCCGCATCTCCGAGACATACGGCCAAAGCGACTATCGGCTCCTGAAGCTCTTTCGTGCAATCGACCGCGAACACTTCGTGATGCTCGGCAGCGGAACCAATCAGCGTCAGTGTCTGCATGTCACCGATCTCACGCGCGCCTTGCTGCTCAGCGCTCACCATCCTGATGCGGTCGATCAGACCTTCGTGATCGCCGGCTCCGAGGCGATCACGACCAACGAGATGGTGCAGATGATCGCCGTAGCGCTCAATCGCCGGCCTCCTCGCCTGCATGCCCCAATGGGGCCGTTCACGGCGCTCGCGCGAGTGCTCGAATTGACGTTGCCGCCCCTCGGCATTCAACCGCCGTTGCATCGGCGACGGCTGGACTTCTTTACGAAATCGTTCGTGTTCTCGACGTCGAAGGCACAATCCTTGCTTGGTTTCCAACCAGAAATCGATTTCGCCACTGGAGCTGCGGATACGGTGCGCTGGTATCGAGCGAGAGGCTACCTGTCGCAACGGCACGCTCACGAGGTTCCTGGCACGGAATCGGTGTGAGCACTCCTATGTCTGCGAACATCGACACTCGTTTGCATTCGGCGACACGAACGTGGGCCCCAAGAACTGCCGATCTCGATAATCTCTCCACGAGCGATATTCGCGAGGATCACACCTCCGACTTGCAGGCGGTCAAGACACACGACGTCGCCCTGCCGGAGGACAGCGCGCAGAACGTCAAAGCGCCGGTGTTTACTCCGCTCGTGCAATCGGTTGGCACGCTCACGAGCGATCTCGATATGGGCACGGGAACTTCGCATCTCGTTGCGCAACCCACGTCGCGACCTCGCGAGCCTGCCGAGACGCGCACGGCGTCGGCGGCTGCGACGGCGCGGGTCATCCGCGGATCGCATGCGAGCGATGGTCCGCGAAATGCGGGCATCGCTCCCGGATGTCTTTTGAAAGATCGCTATCTGATCGAGCAAGTTTTGGGTTCTGGAGGTACTGCACTGGTGTTTCGCGCACGCGATCTGCACGTCGACAAAAATGCACCAGGCGCCCGCATTGCGCTCAAGACGCCACGGCCGGAGGTCAAGGACCAGGAACGTGCGATTGTGAGACTGCAGCACGAATTCAAACATGCGCAGGCGCTCGCGCACCCGAACATTGCCCGCGTTCTGGAGTTGAATAGTGATGATCAGACGTGGTTCATGACGATGGAGCTCATCGAAGGAAGATCGCTGGCAGCGCTCATTCGCGAGCCTGCCACGCTTCCCGAGTCGATGAAGCGCACGGTCTTGACCTCGTGCGCGCAAGCGCTGGCCTATGCACACAGCAATGACATCGTGCATGGCGACTTCAAGCCTGCGAACGTGCTCGTGAGCCCGAACGGCCAAGTGAAAGTGTTCGACTTCGGAGCCGCAACATCGCAGGAAGGCGAGGACACGCGCATTCCAGCAGGTACGCCGGCATACGCAAGTCCACAAGTCTTGAGCGGTGTGCGTCCCGATTCACGCGATGACGTGTTCAGCTTCGCATGCGTCGCGTACGAGCTGCTCACTGGTCAGCATCCGTTCGATCGCAAGTCCTCTCTCGAGGCGCGCGAGCAGGGTAAGACGCCTGCTCGCGCCTGGAACCTTGCAAGCTCCCAGTGGCTCGCCTTGCTCTCCGCTTTAGCGTGGGAGCGCGATGAACGCCCACGCGACATTTCGATGGTGCTCGACAAACTTCTAGCACCTGTTCCGCCCCCCTCGGCACAGATCACACCAGAGCCTGCAGGCGAAGTGGCCATTGCCAAAGAGCCCGTGTCTGAATTGCCAGACGAGCTGGTGCCGACGCAACGTAGCTGGGGTTTCTTCGTGTTCCTCGCGGTGGCAGGTGCCGTGCTCTGGTTTGCCACTCAGCGTGAGAGCTCGGAAGCAGTGCCGGTTGCAGCCGCGACGATCGCGGCCGATACCGCACGCCGTCCCGCGGGCTCGGTCGCCGCAGAAGGCGGCTCCGCGAATGCACTCGGCAAACTGGCGAGCTCAGCTGCAGGCGCGATCGGACCGGGACAGATGCGGCCTGCGCAGGGAATGAGCGTACCCACGACCGAAGGCGCGGGAGAATCGCCGCTGATCATGCAAGAGGAGCCGGTACCCTCGCCGTCTCAGCAGGAGAAGCCGCCAGCTCCCCCCGCACCTGTCAGCACGATTTCGTTCAGCAGCGATTCCATCGTGACCAGTGAAAGCGCCATTGCAGCCGTGTTCGTGGTGAAGCGCTCGGGATCCCTCGCCGGACGCACGAGTGTGGAGTGGCGTGCTCACAGCGGCTCCGCCACCATCGGCGAAGACTTCATCGTGACCCAAACGGGTACTGTTGAGTTCGCAGACGGCCAAGCGCAACGTGCAGTCTATATCCCCTTGCGTAACGACCTAGTGGCCGAAGGGGACGAAACTTTCACGATCGAGCTCATGGGCATCCGACGCGGACGGCTGGGCGAGATTCGCAAGATCGATGCGACGATCAAGGACGACGACTAGCGTCCGTCGCTCGTCGGCCAACAGGCAAGCTGGCCACTGGCACCTGGCCAGAATGAATAGCGCGCAGCGCGCAATGTCAAACCCTTCTTGTCTGGCCAGGTGCCAGCGGCCAGTTTGCCGTTTAGCCATCAGCTAGACTGAGCTCAGGGCTTGATGGCGAGAGCGGCGACTTTCTTGCTCAGGACTTTCACCTTCTTGCCGTACATCATGAAGACGAGCCGCATCGTGAGCTCGAGGACGGTCGTGACTGCGAGCCCGACATAGTTCAGTGGATTCTTCCAGAACACATAGAGCTTCAATGCGAAGGGCTTGATGTCCTTGAAGCCACCGAGCTCGAGCAATTGCCCGAGGCTGTACTCCGTGACAATGTAGAAATGGTCGATGTTGTGAGCAAGATTTTCAGCGCCGACGAACGGATTTGCTCCATTCATCGCGTACACGATCACGCGACCACCGGGCTTCAGCGCCGCCTGACATAGCTGCAGGAACTCGATCGTCTCATCGTGCGTGAGATGGTTGAGCTCTTGCTCGGGAATGATCACATCGAACTCGCCCCGCTTACCTTCTAGATATGGGAAGGCTTCCGCGACCTCGCATTGCAGCCCGCGCTTCTTGCCGTGCTCGACTTTCGCAGCATCCGAGTCGATGCCGACCACGTTGTGGTACCCGGCTTTCGCAAGCACATTGAGCAGATATCCGGGGCCGCAGCTGATCACGAGAATCTTTGCTGCGCGGTTCTCAGGCAAGTACGGCAAATAGTTCGCCCGATAGTAGGCAGCGAACGAGTTGTAGCCGCTGTCGATGTCTTTCGGAGCTTGCCAATAGGAGTCGAAGGGCTCGAGCTTGGCGGCCAAGCGGCGGCGCGCCGCAAATTCCGGTCTGAGCGGTTGCACGTTCATTTCATCAATCCTAGAAAACACCGACAGGAGACTGTGTAAATACGCGTAGGGCGGCAATGGTTCCGAACAAGGGTACTGGGCTGCTGGCCAGAAAGGGCTGCACTCCGTTCTGGCCAGCACCCAGCACCCTGAGCCGGCATCATTCTTGCTCTACTTCGCCCATGCGAATCTTGTTCTGCAATTACGAATATCCGCCGCTGGGCGGAGGCGGCGGAGTGGTGATGGCTGCGCTCGCGAGACAGCTCGCGAAGAAGCACGAGATCACTGTGTTGACTTCACGCGCGGGGCAATTGCCAGCGGTCGAGATCGAAGACCGCGTGCGTGTCATCCGCGTGCCCGTTTTCTTTCGCAAGGAGCTTGCGGTGGCAAACTTCCCGTCGATGTTTGCCTATCTGCCGAGCGGTTTCCTGCGTGGATTGTCGCTCTCACGCGAATCTGCGTTCGATGTCATCAACACGCATTTTGTCGTGCCGACGGGGCCTTTGGGGCACGCCTTGTCGCGGATGTATCGCGTGCCGAATGTCTTGTCGGTGCATGGCGGCGATCTTTTCGATCCGAGCAAGGCGAGCTCTCCGCACCGTCATGCACCGTTGCGTGGAGCGGTGCGCTGGCTGCTTCGAGCGGCCGATGCGGTCGTCGGACAGTCGCAAGACACCGTGCGTCACGTGAAGCAGATCTATGGGGTGGATCGAGCGACACAATTGATCCCATTGGGCATCGAACGTCCGCCCGCGCCTCAGCACGTCAATCGTGCGGCGCTTGGACTACCCGAAGACGCTTTTGTGCTCGTCACGATTGGGCGTCTAGTGGCACGCAAGGCGACGGTTCAACTGGTCGACATTCTCGCGGCGAGCGGGCTCAAGGATGCCTACTTGCTCGTGATAGGAAGCGGACCGGACGCGGCAGCGATCAGCGAGCGCGCGCAAGCGACCGGCCTCAGCCAGCGTGTACGCCTGCTCGGGCAAGTGAGCGATGCACAGAAATATGCTGCGCTGGAAGTCTCGGACGCCTTTGTATCCACGAGCCAACATGAAGGTTTCGGCTTAGTCTTCTTGGAGGCGATGGCCCAGGGCTTACCTGTAGTGTGCTACGACAAAGGAGGTCAAACCGATTTCCTCGCGACGGGCGAAACCGGTGAGGTCGTGCCGCTCAACGATCAATCGCGATTCAAGGAGGCGCTGCTGCGTGTACATGCCGACGCCGATGCCCGGCGCCGCTATGGAGCGAGGAACCTGGAGCGCGTCGAACAGTTTTTCATCGACACGTGCGCTGCTCGATACGAACAAGTATTCGAAGAGGTGATCGCGAAACGAGCACCACAAGCAGCGCGTCGAAGCGCTGTTTCATCGTCCCCGTAACGCCCGCATCAAACTTCGGTAGCACACGTTGTCACTGCGGATCCGCATTCTGGCCAGTGCCCAGCAGCCCAGCCCCCAATAGCCCCTTCCCATGTGTGGCATCGCCGCGTTGCTGTCTACCGATGCGCTGAATCGAGAAGCTGCAATGCGGCGGATGCTTGACGCGTTGAGCCATCGAGGACCGGACGGCGAAGGCATCTACCAGGACGCTGCGGTGACATTGGGTCACCGACGTTTGTCGATCATCGATCTCGAAGGCGGCGCGCAGCCGCTGCGCAGCGCGGACGGGCGCATCCAGCTCGTTGCGAACGGCGAGATCTACAACTACCGTGAGCTGCGTCGGGACCTAGAGCAGCGTGGCCACACTTTTCTGACGAACAGCGATTGCGAGATCATCATTGCACTGTACGAGCGTTACGGCGATGAGCTGTTCAAGCACCTTCGAGGGATGTTCGCGTTCGTGCTGTGGGATGCGCGTCGCCATCGGTTGCTCGCTGCGCGCGATCATCTGGGCCAGAAGCCCCTCTACTACCAGTCGGATGCGCGGGGATTCGCGTGCGCGTCCGAGATCAAGGCATTGCTCGCGCGGGACGCCCAGCGACCGCGACTCAATTTCGCTGCGCTCGATCAGTATCTGGCGCTGCGGCTCATCGATGCGCCGCTCTCGATGTTCGAAGGTATCCACAAGCTACCGCCAGCACACTTCCTCTCTGTGGAAGCGGGCGGCGAGCCGCAGATTCATCGGTACTGGACACTCACGTACGATCCGAAACGCACCGCATCCGAAGAAGTGCTGCTCGATGAGCTCGAATCCAAGATCGAGGAAACGCTTCGATTACATCTCGTGAGCGATGTGCCCGTGGGAGCATTCTTGAGCGGCGGACTCGACTCGAGCTTGCTCGTGGCGATGGTGAGCAAGAAGGTTGGCATCAAGAACTTGCCCACGTTCACCATGGGCATCGATTACGAGCAGTTCGACGAGGCGCCGCAAGCGCAAGAGGTCGCGAGAATCTATCGCACGGATCACCACGAGTCGTGCATCCATCCTCGGATCGCTGCTCATCTGCCCGATCTGATCTGGGCACTCGATGAGCCGTCCGATCCTTTATCGCTTTGTACGTGGCATCTGGCGGAGTTCACGCGGCGCCATGTGAAAGTCGTGATTGGCGGCGACGGGGGCGATGAGTTGTTCGGCGGCTATGATCGCTACTATGGGAATATCTACGCCGGGCACTACGGCAGAGTCCCCGAGTCGGTACGCCGCCGCGTGCTACAGCCCGCGTTCTCGCTGCTACCAACGGCCGGCTGGTACAAGAGTACAGGTCATAAGCTGCGCTGGCTTCATCACCTATCGTTCCAGGAAGGCGGCGCTCGCTATGCGGCGAGCCTGACGTACTTCTACTTCGATCGCCAACGGCGCGAGCGACTCTATACGGACGATGCGCGAGCAAGGGCTGCCGAGCTCGACGCTGAAGCAGCAATCCGCACTCCCTACGAGGAGACGAAGGGGGATGCCCTCGATCGGATGCTGCATGCCGATAGCATGGTTCGCCTTCCCAATCATCCGGTGATGATCACTGACCGGATGTGCATGGCCCATGGATTGGAAACGCGCAGCCCATTCATGGATCACAAACTGGCCGAGTTCGCTGCACGGCTGCCGTCTGCCTTAAAGGTGCAAGGCGGCACACTGCGCCACCTACAGCGCAAACTTGCCACACGGTATTTGCCGCCGACGCTGCTGAGCCGCCCGAAGCAGGGCTTTGCCTCGGCGCTGCCCTATCTACTCAAAGACGAGTACGCGCGCCTGTTCGACGTCTGCTTGCGCGATTCACGGCTCGCCGCCGAACGCATCATCGATGCGAAAGCGGTACGAACCCTCGTGCAGGAGCACACGAGCAAGTCCGAAGATCACGGCAACCGATTGTGGTTGCTCCTCAACGCGGAGCTCTGGTATCGGATGATGATCGACGGGCAGTCACGGGAGGATTTGCGGCGGGAGCTCACCGCTTCGGCTGGTGAACGGCGGACGGCGAACAGCGGGCGGTGAAAGAGGCAGATCGCAGAAGCAGAGAAACGTTGCGAGTTTGGCGGCGAGGCGCAACTGATTCCGTCCTCCTCACCGTCCGCCTCGGACCGATCACGGCCGTTAGGCCTTCGCGGGCTGCCCATACGAGTAGTACGCGCTATCGTCGCGCTCTGCCGAGCGATTCAACACGACCCCAAGCAGATTCATTTCTGCGAGCACTTCTTTCGCGCTTCGTAAACTGTCTCTACTCGTCGCACCCTCGCCCACCACGAGCAACAAACTGTCGATCTGCGGTGAGAATGCAAGCACGTCGTCCGAGGCGAGGACCGGCGGCATGTCGAGAATCAGAACGCGTCGTGGTGCTTCATTCTCCAGCGCACGCATCAACTCCAACATGCGAGGCGAGGACAGGAGCTCGGAGGACTGCGCCACCGGCTGGAAGTTTGGAATGACGGTGAGGCGTTCGAGATTCGGCGAATACATGATGCTGTCGATGCTGGCCTCGCCCAAGAGGTAATCCGACAAGCCCTTCTCGCCACCCAGACCCGACATACCCAAATAGTTCGCGACGCGCGGGCGTTGCAGATCGAGATCCACGAGAAAGACCCATGTATTCACGTCTTGAGAAAGGGCAATCGCGAGATTGATAGCGGTCAAGGTCTTGCCCTCCCCTGCTGTCACTCCGCTGATCGCGATCGAACGCCATTGATTCGCCTCGAGGCGGCGCAAGACTCGCGTACGCAGGATCTTGTATGCACGCAGTGCGGCATGATCGGTAATTCGCGGCAGGACTCGGTTCTGCTCGAGCACACTATTGTCGAGCGACACTCGCTGATACTGGCGTACCTGCGATGTATCGATCGGGGCCGGCGCGACGCGGCGTTTACGAGAGCGACCGTGGAGCGGCTCGGAGACTCCCAATCGAGAATGCTGTTCGGCTGTCTTGCGTACAGCTTCTTCAATGATGCTCATGCTCCGAACCTCTCGTCTTGCAGTCAGAATAGAAACTGTGAAGTCACGTAGTAGACAATTGCGATTCCTATCGCAGTACGCGCAACGAAGACCATCGCCTGTCGCCGACGCAGGTGCATCGTTCCGGCCGTTTCGATCACAGGCACGGCCGCAAGCGGCGTCACATTGAGGATGTCCTTGATGTCGCGCACGCCACGTACCGTCTGATCGAGGAACTGCGCTGCGATGACCGCCGCGAATCCGGCCGCGACCGCAAGAACCATCGCAATGATGAAGATGGCAAGGCGCGCCGGTTTAGCAGGCTCGCGCGGCACGATGGGCTTCTGCGCGACGCGGAACTCATCGACGGTACCGCCCGCGATCGCGGCCTCGCTCACTTCCGCGTCCATTTGACGCTTCAGCAACTCGTCGTACTTAGCACGCGCTCCGGCCAAGTCGCGGGTCACATCCTGATACTCGCGTTCCACTTCAGGTGCGGCATTCAGTCGTCCTTCGAGGTCGCTCAGCTTCGTGCGCAGCTCGGCACTTCGGGCCTGCAACGCGGCGAGCTGCGAGTCGGTAGCGTTGAGCTGCGTTCGCAACTGCACGGCGACGGGAGAATCCGAGGAGAGACTTCGATCCGCCGTCTCGCCGGATGCAATCCGGGCTTCGAGCGACTCGATATTGCGAAGGATGCGCTTCACGTCAGGGTGATCGTCGCTGTAGCGCTGGCGCGCTTCGCCCAGAATCGAGCGCTGATTCTGCAACTGCGCTTGCAGCGTCATGCCGGCAACGGAGCCGCCCGAGCGTAGCTGATCGATCTGTCGACGCAGCGAGATCATATCGGGGTGACTCTCGTCATACGACACGCTCTTGCGACGATATTCTTCCTCGAGTTGACGCAAGCTCGCTGTTTCTGGCGCTGCTTGGCTCGCCTGCTGAAGCTGCGACATCAGGAACACCCGCTCGCGTCGCAGTGACTGCATCTGCATCTCGATGTTCTGAATGTCTTCCTCCGTGCGAGCCATGACATTCAGATTGACACCTGTGAGATCCGGCAGTCGCCCTTGGTTCTTGGCTTTGAACTCGGCGAGCTTGTTTTCCAAGCTGGACACATGCTTGCGCATGCGCTCCGCTTCCGAGGCAAAGAACTTTGCCGCGGATGCGGCGACGCTCTGACGGTCGCGGCGATTCTCCTCGAGGAACGCATTCATGAGCCACGTTGCGCCTTCGTAGGCCCGACCCGGATCGCGGTTGTCGTAACCAACGTTGAAGGCGCTCACGACCTCGCGTTCACGGCCGGTTCTAGGATCTAGAATGCGCGCAGTGACGATGTTCACGTCGATATCGCTGCGCAGCTCCTTCAGCAACGCTGCCTGGTCGTCTCCGTCGTACAGCGTGTGTTGTTCCAGAAGGCGCCGAAGATTGGCATCGCTCAGCACGCGGGTGCTCAAGCTCTGCACGTACTGATCCGCGTACTCCTCTTCGTCTCGATTGCTGCTCGGCTGGCCGCGCGCGAGCATGTTCTGCATCGATTGTTGCTCGTCGATCTCGATCAGCGCAGAAGAGCGATACACGTCAGGCAAGCCAAGCGCTAGCAGCGCTCCGAGTGCGAGGATCGGGACGGAGACGTTCAGCAGCAGGCGGCTGCGCTTCTTCAGAATGCCGAAGTATTCGCCAAAACCGGGTGCCTCGGATTCAGGCCCGGTTTGCTGAGTCGCTTGTACGTTCATCGGTTAGTTCGCTCGCCGTGGCTCATAGATGACACCGATCATGAATCCGTTTGCACTCGCATCGGACGGCTCATCCTCGTACTCCTGCCATCGGTAGGTGTAAGTCGCCGTGAGCGCCCATTGACGTTGTATGCGCCACTCGATGCCTGCATCGGCCGATGCGTACTCGCGAGTCGGCTGCGTGCTCTGATCCCCGATCGCCTCGTTGCGGCTGAAGCGGGCTCCGAGCACCGAGGTCACGCGCTCTGAGATGTCGTGGTCCAGCCGAAAGCGCAACTGGTGACGCTCGACAATGGTTCCCGAAGAAATCGGACCTACTGTACGAGTTAGATCCAAGAAGAGCCGGTTACGCTCGCTTTGCCAACGTCCACCGATTCCGCCGATAAAGCCAGTGTCGCTCTCCCCGTCGTCGGACTCGGTTTGCTGGGCGCCGAGCCGAATGTAGAAGCGGGATGTTTGGGAATAGTCGACTCCCCATTCCGCATGAGCTCCATAGCCGTCTGCAGATTCGGTGTCGGTCTCGTACTGCGACACGGTACCGCGTATCGCCAAGCTGGAGCGAGGCGAGAGCTTGATGGCGGGCCCAATACTCAAGCCGATCTCACTGAAGTCTTCTTGGAAGCCCTCGAGCCGACGATCGTATGAGGCGTCTACGTATCGGGCATCGATATCCAATGCGAATCTTTGAGAGAAGTCGTAGGAGAAGTAAGGAGCGACGCGTATCAGATCGCGTCGACTGCGTTCGATGACACGTCCTGAGTCGACATCCGTGGGATCTCCGAGCCCGCCATCAATCCCGGAATCGGGAAACTCGCTTCGCGAAACGTCCTCCTGAGAGAAATCAGCGCCGACCCCCGTTCTTCTGCGAGGCGTCTCGTCGTGCAGCAACGCGGAAAAGAAATAGTCCGTCGAGTCTTCGTCGGATTCGTCAGGGAAGTAGGTCGCACGCACGCGCGGCGTGAGCTCGATCGTAGTGCGCGGATCGACGGTTCTGAACGTCACCGCTGCATCTGCTTCGATACCCGAGACTTCCACTTCCCCACCCGGTAGCTCCAGGTGATAGTTGTCGTTGTAGTAGTAGCCACCGAGGACACGCGGCGCGATTTCCCAATTCGCTGCGCCAGCGCTGCCGCTCGTCAGCGCGAGCGCAATCGCGACCGCCAGGCTGGACGGTGCAGGCCTCGGGGTGGAACCAAACGCGCGCGGTGCACGCGCGCTTCGACGACGCCCGACCCAGGATACCCTAGTCACTTCTGTTTTACGGTACAACAACGATGTCTCCCGCAACTAGCTCGATGTTCTGTTCCAGATTTCGCCCGCGAACGACATCCGCATAGCGAAAGGGGGTCGCGGTCTGGGCCTTACCTTGCCCGCGCAGCACGATGATCTCGTTCGAGGCAGCGAAGGGCGTCATCCCTCCCGCCATGCTGAGCGCCTGCATCACGTTGACGCTCGGATTCACGATGAACTCGCCCGGCTTGTTGACCTGACCCAGTACGTAGATCTTGTTTCCGTTGATCTGCTGCACGGAGATGGTGACCACGGCGTCCGCGATGTATTTGCTCAAGCGATCGCTTACGGTCTTGTTCAACTCCATGACCGACTTGCCGCGCGCATCGACCTGCCCGACGAGTGGAAAGGAGAAGGCACCGTCGGGACGCACGAGGACCTGGCGTTGTAAATCAGGTTCCTTCCAAACGGAAATTTCTAGAATGTCGCCTGGCTTCACGACGTAGCCGGATTGCTGCGCGTGCACTGACTGCGCAGCAAGCACGAGCACCAAGGCAATCAAAGTCTGTCTAGCCCACATTCACATCTCTCCTACTGTCCGGCTAATCACTAGTCACGAATCACTAGTCACTTCGATTCATGTTGGCCTGTCCTTTGCAGGTCGTGTGCCAACACTCATGCATGTCGCCGAAGGGCGTCGTTGCTATGACTACAGCCCCATGCGAGGACTCGCGAGCTCGCTGCTGCGATCCATGGGACCGCGAACGAACGAGACGTTGTAAGAACGTCGGGAAAGATGAGGATGGCCTCTGCAATAGTTACAACGGCGGATGAGCCGACTGCGTCTCGCAAAGTGAGACCCGCAGTATCGGTGATCGTGCCGCTCTACAACGAGCAGGAAAGCGTGCGCCCGCTCTACGCAGCGATCGTCCAGGCCGTCGGTGAGCTCGGTCGGCCGTTCGAGATGGTGTTCGTAGATGACGGCAGCACCGATGACACCGTGGCGATCGTCGATGAGATCGCACGCATCGATTCGCGATTGCGGCTTGTGAAATTCCGACGCAACTATGGGCAAACGCCCGCCATGGCAGCCGGAATCGAGCACGCGCATGGCGAAGTCCTCGTGACCATGGACGGCGATCTGCAGAACGATCCAGCAGACATTGGCTTGCTGCTCGAGAAGATCGAGCAGGGCTATGACATCGTCGTCGGTTGGCGCCACAACCGACAAGACAAATTGGTGTCGCGGAAGATCCCCTCCCGCATCGCCAACTGGCTCATCGGGAAAGTCACGGGCGTGCCGATTCGCGACAATGGCTGCTCGCTTAAGGCATTCCGCGGCGATCTCATCAAGCGCATCCCGCTTTACTCAGAGATGCACCGCTTCATTCCAGCCATGGCGTCGATCGCTGGGCCGCGCGTGGCGGAGATCAAGGTGCGACACCATGCACGTCGCTACGGCAAGTCCAAGTACGGATTGTCGCGAATCTACAAGGTTCTTCTCGATCTGATGGTGATCAAGACCGTTGCTACGTTTGCATCGAGGCCGCTGCGTTGGTTCGCACTGCTCTCGCTGCCCTTGTTCATTGTCTCGTTCGCAGCGTTCGCACATTCGATTCTAGCGATTGCCCGCGGCAGCGACATGTCGATGCCGATTGCAGGCACCGGCATCGTCTTCCTCGCATCCGCAGTGGTGCTGCTGTGCAGCGGCGCCTTGGCGGAACTGACCTATTCGCGCGGCGACATTCGCGATCGCGAATTCTTGAAGCTCACTCAATCTGTCCGCGGTCCATACACTGGCGCAACTACAAGCGATTCACTATGACAGCTCACTACTCTCCTTCTCGCCTTTCGATCATCGTGCCCGTCGGCGCACGCCGAGCGAACATGAGGACGCTCTATGCGGAATACAAAGCCGGAGTCGCTAGTATCGGCCTGCCATATGAGTTTATTTTCGTGCTCGACGGACCGCGCGTGGACTCCGCGCGCGCGCTCGACGAGTTGCTGCGGGAAGGTGAGCCGCTGACAGTCGTCAATCTCACCCGCTGCTTCGGTGAAGCTGCCGCACTCATGGCAGGCTTCGAGCGCGCGAGCGGCGATGCGATCTTGACGTTACCGGCGTATCACCAAGTCGACGGCAGCGATCTGCGCAAATTGGTCGCAGCGTTGGACGATTCCGATGTCGCACTCGGCTATCGATTTCCACGAGCAGGCAATGCTCTCGAAAGGGCGCGGCGTGCAGCGTTCCACGGAATGGTGAACTTCGTCACCGGCTCTCGATTCCGGGATCTGGGCTGCGGCGTTCGAGCGCTGCGGCGTCAGGTCTTCGAGGAGCTGGATCTATATGGCGATCAGCATCGATTCATCGCGATTCTAGCGACGCGGCTCGGCTTCCGTGTCGCTGAGGTCGCTGTCAAGCAGTCTGCCCATGATCGCCACTCGCGCGTCTATCGCCCCCGCGAGTACCTGCATCATGTTCTCGATCTAGTCAGTATCTTCTTCCTGGTGCGTTTCACGAAGAAGCCTCTGCGATTCTTCGGCATGGTCGGCGCCATCACGTTCAGTATCGGTGCGCTGCTGATCACGTATCTGGGCATCGAGAGAATCGCTTTTCAGGAAAGTCTTGCTGACCGGCCCGCGCTATTGCTCGCGGCATTGTTGATCGTGCTGGGAATGCAGATCTTCGCACTCGGCCTCTTAGGCGAGCTGATCATCTTCACGCATGCGCGAGGCCTGAAGGACTATCGCGTCGAGCAGGTGATTCATTATCCGGAAAGTGAGGAAAGCTCGTCCCGCTCAGCTGAGGATGCGGAGTCTTCATCGCGAGGACGCGAGTTGCCCACGCATCCTGCCTCTTCGGCAGTGGCATGAGAGCGCAAGCGCCGATCTGCGCGCAGCCAGGCTTGAGCGGTATGGCTCGAGCCTGCATCGATCGGCCCTCGTAATCGTAAAGGCGCGGTTACGCCGAAATCGGCAAATTGTCCGGGCACGCTGGCGTTCTTTCCGAGCGCTACCACCGCGACGACACCTTCGAGGATTTCTCCAGGCAAGCGCTCGGGTTCCGAGCTCACGTAGATGCGAGTCATTTCGGAAAGGCGGGTGGCCGATGCAGGTACAGTGGGACCCGCCAAGAGCCAGTGGGCGTCCTGCACGACGATGGCATGAGGTCGCCCGACACGGTCGTGCAGCGCCTGCAGCTGCACGAGCAACGCTTCGACGAAAACGGAGCGCGATTCTGCGGGCAGTCCCGCAAGATCGAGCATGGCGCTTGCGGTTGGATGCTCGAGAGCGCTCATGATCTCGCTCAAACGTGGGGCTTCATGAGCATCTCCATACACTCGAACCCCAGAACCTGCGGCAAACAGGCGGCTACTTCCCGCGCCGATCACGCAGTATTGATAGTCCCCCGATTGCATCTGCCGAAGGATCTGCGCGCACACAGCCTCTTTGCCGCTGCCTCGCGGTCCGCAGATCAACAGCGAATCGAAGTACGGCGCAACAGAAAGCTCGGAGCCGTCTTCTAGCTTCCCCACCGGTACCTGCGTTTTCGGTAGCGCGTACGCGAGATCGCCTTCCATCAGATCGCGGGCAAGCTCCAGGAACCCGTCGCAGTAAGCGCCGCTGGTCACGCGATCCGCCCCTAGTTTCACGGCTTCGTCGGCATTGGCGACGGCTACTGCATGCTCAGCAAGATCGAACAAAGCGATATCGTTCTGCGCATCGCCGATCACGACGAGGTTGTGCGCGGAGATGCCAGCTTGCCGCAGAGCTTCCCTCACGCCGGATGCTTTGCTGACCTCGGCGGGCGAGATGATCAGCGATTCATCGTTTGCGACCAATTGGCAGTCCAAACGCAGTTTGATGATGGCATCACGTACCTCGCCCTCGTTCGCGAGTGAGGTTCGGATGATAGAGCTGCCGACCGTAAGCGGCTGCACGCCGCGTCGCGCGAGCTCCTGCAGCAGGATTTCAGACGGCGCCCGCCCGAGGATTTCCGATCGTTTGGTCGCGGGGTGATGGAGAATCGCGCCGTTCTCCGCGATGACATAGTCGAAGACGCGTGCCGAGGGGAACACTTCCAGCAGATCGCGCAGCTCACGCGCGGTCACGAGTATCAACTTGCGGCCGGTCGCGGCGAGCGCTCGCAACGCTTCGATGCAGCGCTCATCGTAGCGCCCTTCTCGCGCGAGCGTCCCGTCGAATCCTGCAGCGAGTGCAACGAATCGCATTGCTCTCCTTCACGTGCCCGTCGCGGACCTCCGGGCTAACCTCAGCGGAACAAGGCTTCGTACGCCGCGAGCAAACGCGGCACCTCGTGCTCCCATGCGAGCGTCGTCTTGACGCGCTCGAGACCGATCTCACCCATCCGCTGGCGCCGGGGCTCATCGTCCAGTAGCTCCACGATCTTCCGTGCAAGATCTTTCGGATCGTTGCGAGCCGCGTACAAGGATGCTTCCTGCGCGGACACGCGACCCTCGGTCAGGTCGTACTGCACGATCGGCTTGCCGAGTGCCATGTACTCCATGATCTTGTTCATCGTGGACTTGTCATTCATCTCATTCGCGATGTCCGGATTTACACAGACATCTGCAGTATTCAGCATTGCGAGCAGCTCGTTGTCTGGCACACGGCCCGTGAAGGTCACGTACTCCGCGACGCGCAATTGCGCAGCGAGCGCTTGCATGGCTGCGAGCTCCGTCCCTCCACCCACCAAACCGAAGTGGATATCGGTGCGATTGAGGTCGTACACGATGTGCCGCACGGACTCGAGCAAGCCATCGATGCCCTCTTGGCGTCCCATCACCCCCACATAGCCCACGAGAAATCTGCGACCCTTCTTGAGCTCGGGCACAGGAGCAAGGATCTTGAGACGGCTCAGATCCGGACCGCTGCGCACGACGAATACTTTCGATGGAGACAAGCCGCCGCGCTCGATAGCGATACGTCGATAGGACTCGTTCGTCGCGACCGAGACATCGGCGGTCTTGAAGGTCAGGCGCTCGAGGGCGAGCATCAGGCGGTAGAACACATCTCGCCGCTGGAACTTCGCCTCGTAGAGCTCCGGGTTGATGTCGTGATGATCGAAGAGGAACTTCTTGCCAAAGAACTTGTAGAAACCGCCGATGAGAAACAGGGTATCGGGTGGATTGCAGGCGTGGATCGCATCGAAGCCCTGCTCGAAGAGCACGCGTAACGACAGAAAGAACTCCGCAACCAGAGCCCACGAGTATTCCGCGAGATAGCCCAGCGGACCGCTGGCCTCGAATGGCTGAGGATGACGGTAGATCGAGATGCCATCGATCTGCTCATAGCTTTTCTCGTACCCTTTGCCCTTCGGGCAAATGATCGATACGCCATAGCCCGCAGCTCGCAGCGTGCGCGCTTCTTGCCACACTCGCCGGTCGAAAGGGCACGGCAAGTTCTCCACGATGATGAGCACACGCCGACCCGCGCCCGTGACTGCCGCAACCGAGCTCATCGTCTGACCTTCCGTTCGAGACATGGGCGCTACCAGCACATACCTTGATACTGAGAAGGTAAGGCGTCGCGATTCGGCAGCACAGCGATATCGAGCAGCAGCTGATCGGGCCGCGCGTGCGCCTCGAGAGCGGCGATCACCTCAGGTGTTTTCATCGCTACGACGAGAACGTCGGCATCACGAATGAGCTTCTCGAGCTCCGTGCTCATGAGTGAAGCAATGTGCGGAATGCTTTCCTCGATGAACCTGCGGTTGGCGCCGATCAAGCGCGCGACATTGACCTGCGGGTCGTAAATGCAGAGCTGCAGGCCCTTGCCGATGAAGCGCTCGGCCATGATGACGAATGGGCTCTCGCGAAGATCGTCGGTTCCCGACTTGAAGCTGAGGCCGATCATCCCGACGGAGCGCTTGCCGCTCGAGAGTACAGCGTCGATCGCGTGCTCGATATGAGTGACGTTGCTGGGCAGAACGTTTGCAAGCATCGGCAGCTCCACGTCCCTCGTTTTTGCGGCGTAGAGCAGCGCCTTGAGATCCTTCGGCAGACACGATCCGCCGAACGCAAATCCTGGGCGCAAGTACGCGGGCGAGATATTGAGCTGGCGATCCATGCACAGCATGCGCATCACTTCATGCGGATCGACTCCCATCGCCTGCGAGATGCGCCCGATCTCATTCGCGAAGGTGACCTTGACGGCATGAAACGCATTGCATGCGTACTTGAGCATTTCGGCAGTTCGCACCGAGGTATGCACGAACTCGCAAGGCAGATGTCCGAACACGGACTTCAACAAGCTCACCGCATGAGGATCCTCGGTGCCGATGACCGTCATCGGGGGATGATCGTAATCGTTGATGGACGTGCCTTCGCGCAAGAACTCGGGTTGAAAGCACAAGCTGAAATCGCGACCCGCTTTCAGCCCAGAGCTTCTTTCGATCGCGGGTTGAATCACCTCTTCGACCGTGCCCGGCTTGACCGTCGAACGAATGACGATGACATGCCGCGTCCCCTTCTCGGGAAGAATGGCACCGATCTGCTCGGCGATGCGCGTGATAGCACCTAGATCTTGGTTGCCGTTCGAGCTTGCTGGCGTGCCCACACACACGAACGAAAGATCCGTGGCGAGAATGGCATCGCGAACGGAGTCGGTTACACGCACGCCGCCGGCTTGCGTAACCGCGCGCATCAGCTCCTGAATGCCGGTTTCCACGATGGGCGCTTGTCCACGGCGTAGCAGCTCGAGCTTATTCGGGTCGATGTCTACGCCGACGATCTCGTGACCATCGCGCGCCAGGCACGCAAGTGAGACCGCACCCACATAACCTAAACCGAACACGCTGATCTTGCGAGACTCGACAGCGCTCGCAAGCTCGTTGTGCGAATCCGCCCACGTTGAACGCGCGCGTGAAGTGCTCGTTAGCGTCTCACTTTCCACAGACATGATCGCTCCGCATGTAAACCTCCGAAGGTCGAGGACGATGCGAGAGGGGCAAGTTCTATGCCACGGAAAGCGAGCACACTTCGGGCACAGGCGGGGGAAACGCCAAGGTCGGTGCAAAGCAGCGTGATTGCGCCTACCGAGTCGGAGAACATCGCAGCGCAGCTGAGATTGAAAAACATTCAGACCGTCGGAGTCTGCCGACAACTTCGCGACAGAAAAAACTTAATTACAAGGAACCGAGATGCGTCTTGAAGAATTTGCATCTGGCACGTCAGATACATCCTCGGAGACGAATAACAGTGGAAGCGACGATCAAATTGCACGAAGACGGTTTGGGTAATCTACTCGGACGCTCGCCCGCGATGAAGCAGGTGTTCGCTTTGATCCAAAGAGTTGCGCCGACCGAAGCGACGGTCATGATCATGGGCGAAAGCGGCGTGGGCAAGGAGCTCGTGGCCGAGTGCATTCACCTGCTGAGCCATCGTGCACAGGGTCCGCTCGTCGCCATCAATTGCGGTTCGATTCCCGCATCTCTCATCGAAGCAGAGCTGTTCGGGTACGAGAAAGGCAGCTTCACCGGCGCCTCGCGCATGCACGCGGGCGTGTTCGAGCGCGCCACTGGGGGCACGCTGTTCCTCGATGAAGTGACCGAAATGCCGCTCGATATGCAGACGCGTTTACTACGCGTGCTGGAAACCGGGAGGTTTTACAGGGTCGGAGGTACTCAGGAGATCAAGACGGATATTCGTGTCGTTGCTGCGACCAATCGCAACATCACTGAAGCAGTTACGAACCGTCAATTGCGCGAAGACTTGATGTATCGCCTGGCAGTGTTCCCGCTGCACGTACCGCCGCTGCGCGACCGTGCCGGAGACGTTCCACTGTTGGCGGAGCATTTTCTAAAATTGTTGAATCGTTCGAATGCAACGCAGAAGCGGTTCTCACCAGCCTTCGTCGATGCATTGCGCACTTATCGCTGGGCCGGCAACGTTCGCGAGCTGAAGAATGCGATCGAGCGTAGCTTCATCCTCGCGGATGACGTGTTGGATTTCGACATGCCGATCTCAATGCCGGCGCCAATCACGGAAGCCGAGAGCAAGCCAGCGGGACTTCACGTGCCACTCGGATCTCGGCTCGATGAGGCGGAACGTTCGTTGATCGAAGTGACGCTCGACTACTGCGATGGCGATAAGAAAAAAGCGGCAGCCGTGTTGGGCTGTAGCTTGAAGACGCTCTACAACAAGCTGAACAGCTATGCGCGCGACAACGCCGCGGCTCGAGCACGCGCAGTACCACCGCATATCGCAGGGCCGTTGTCGTCGGCGCCGATGTGAGAGTTCAAGTGACGAGGTGACAAAGTGACGGAGTGACGGAGTGACGCAGTATGAATCTCCGGTTTCATTTCTGACTTCGTCACTTTGTCACCTCGTCACTCAGTCACTCAGTCACTTTCCAGCTTTCAGGCTTGCCACCTCTTTCGAAGCGTCCTAGACTGATACCATACATCTGTCTGGTATTGGTCGCGAATGCCTTCTCTTTCACCTAAGCAGTTGGAAGTCTTGGAATTTATCCGCCGCTTCATGGAGGAGCGCGGACTGCCTCCGACTCGTGGCGAGATCGCAGACGGGCTGAGTTTGAAGAATCGGCAAGGAATCGATCAGCACTTGCGTGCGCTCGAAACAAAAGGTGCGATTGCACTCCTTCCGGGAATCGCGCGTGGTATTCGGCTCTGCGACGAGCCTGTGGATGCTGCCGAGATTCGGAGCAAACCCCCATCTGCTTCAGGACTTCCGTTGCTGGGGCGAATTGCCGCTGGCGCGCCCATTCTGGCTGTAGAGAACATTGAAGATCACGTGCCGATCGACGGAAGCTTGTTCGCGCCACACGCGGATTTTCTCTTACGCGTTCGAGGTGACAGCATGAAAGACGCCAACATCCTCGATCGCGATCTTCTTGCTGTTCATCGTACCTCTGAGGTACGCAATGGTCAGATCGTCGTCGCTCGCATCGATGATGAGGCTACCGTGAAGTATTACGAACGGCGGGGAGATCGCGCGCGACTCAATCCGGCGAACACAAACTACGAGCCGATCGATGTGGATCTTCGTCGCCAACATCTCACGATCGAAGGGTTAGCGGTGGGCGTGATTCGCAGGGACATGTTCTCCGGAAGGACGCCGGCACGATGACCCATCATGAGCTCGAGTCGTGCCGAAACGTTGGAGCAGCTAGCGCGCCTGTGTCGTACGGGTCGCGACACGTCTGCATTGCCTGCGACCGAATCGAGTGGATGGTCGCAGTTGGATGCCGTCCTGCCAGGAAACGGTTGGCAAGTGGGCACGCTCGTCGAGCTCATGCCTGTGACGATGGGCATCGGCGAGCTGAGATTCGTGCTGCCGACGCTGGCGAAGCTCAGCCAAGGTGAACATCATATCGCATTCGTTTCGCCTCCCTACATTCCATTCGCGCCCGCGCTAGTTCGTCATTCGCTTCGACTCGAACGTCTTCTCGTCATCGACGCTCGCTCATCTGAAGATACATTGTGGGCCTTCGAGCAGACGTTGCGATGCAAGTCGTTTGGCGCTGTCGTTGCGTGGTGCGCGAATGCAAAGGATCGAGAAATTCGCCGCCTGCAGCTTGCGGCTGAATCGGGTCGCAGCATCGGTTTCTTGTTTCTCCCGCCTTCTGCGGCGTTAGCGCCCTCTCCTGCTGCAGTTCGTTTGCGCATGCAAGCGAATGAAAATGGTTTAGCTATCGATGTTCTGAAATGCCGGGGCACTCGCAGCGGCATGAGCGTCGTGGTGAATGAAAAAGACCCTGCTGCGGAAAAGATGCGAACGTCGCCGACGCATGAACACGCAAGAGCGGCTGTCAAAACAAAAGGAGAAGAGATCCCGTCTGCTGACCTCCCCTTGTCCTCTAGCCTCTAGTCACATCTTGTATGTTGTGGCTTTGCATATCCCTACCCCAATTGCCTCTCGAGGCTTTGCAGACGTGCGAGACCAACACACCGGTCGTCGTCACCGCATGCGAAGGGAACTCGCGATGGGTGGTTTCCTGCAATCGAGCTGCCGAACAGCATCATTTGAAACAATCGATGAGCTACACGGTCGCGCTGGCAACGCGCCCTCAGCTCCAGATGATGGAACGCAGCGTACGCGCCGAACGCACAGCGCTCGAACGTTTAGCTGCCTGGGCCTATCAGTTCAGCAGTACGGTGGTACTGGGAACAATCTCGCCGCGCTCTCAGGAAGCCCATCAGGCCGCGTTGTGGCTCGAAATTGGAGCGAGCCTAAAGCTCTTCGGAGGCTTTAGAGCTCTACTGCAAACGATCGAAGCTGAGATCAAAGAGCTCAATTACACGTGTCGACTCGGAGTGGGTCCTACCATTGAAGGCGCCGCGCTGCTTGCGCGTGCAGAGCTCCGAATCGCCGCCACCAGCTCGCAAACATTATACGAACGTATTCGTCCTTTACCCGTTCATCATCTTGCTTTGCCGATGCAGGTTTGTCAGCACCTCGTCACTGCAGGCATACGAACAGTGGGGCTCGTGCTCGAGCTGCCTCGCGATGCGATTGCGAAACGTTTCGGACCACAAGTCAGCAACTATTTGGCTTGCTTGATGGGAGAGTCGCCCGATCCACGCCCGACGTTCGTCTTGCCGACTCACTACGATGCGCACTTCGACTTCGATTTCGAGTTGAAGAATTCAGAGTCTCTGCTGTTTCCCCTCAAAAGAATGCTGCGGGAATTCGCAGGATTTTTGCGTGCACGAGACGTGAGCGTACAAAGTTTCGATCTCGTATTCGAGCACACCGAGGGTGCCAGCACCTCGATGCGCATCGGGCTTTCGCTCCCAGATCGCAGCGCGGATAGATTTCTCGCATTGGTTCGCGAACAGCTCGAACGCATCACCTTGAGCGCACCTACGATCGGTTTGCGTCTGCTCGCGGATCGTTTCTCTGCGTCTTCCACTCAACAATCCGACTTCTTCAGTCATGCACTACAGAATGGCGAGGAGTTCGCTCATACGATCGATCGGCTCGCGGCTCGTTTGGGCGAAGGGCAAGTCTATGGACTGAAGATGATGGCGGATCATCGGCCGGAGAAGAGCTGGAGCAAAGCTCAACTGGATGACAAACGCAAAGCGTTGCAGTTTCCCGAACGCCCTCTATGGCTCCTCCCGGAGCCAAAGCCACTGCAGCTTTCGTCGATCCCTCAGATCACTTCTGGACCCGAAAGGATCGAAAGCGGGTGGTGGGATGCGAGCGATGTTGAGCGCGACTACTACATCGTCCGCACGAGCAACGGTGCAGATCTGTGGGTGTACCGGGATCTGGCGCAGAACGGCGAGTGGTATCTGCATGGGTTCTGGTCCTGATGTACGCGGAGCTCCACTGCCTCAGCAACTTCAGCTTCTTGCGAGGTGCATCTCACCCGGGTGAGCTCGTGTTACAAGCACATCACTTGGGTTACTCAGCCCTCGCCCTTACCGATGAATGTTCCATGGCCGGGATCGTCCGCGCGCATGAATCGGCAAGCGATTGTGGACTGAAACTCATTGTTGGCTCGGAATTTCGCACCTCCGACGATCTACATTTGGTGTTGCTTGCGCCCACTCAAGACGCTTACGCGCAAATATGCGGGCTTATCACCAAAGCGCGTCGACGTTGCACGAAAGGTTCCTACCAACTCGTGCGCTGCGACTTCGTAGATCGTTTGGATGAGTGTCTCGCGCTATGGGTTCCATCTAGAACACCCACCGTTGCCCAAGCTTGCTGGTTGCGCGACTCATTTCCAGGACGAGCCTGGATTGCGACCGAGTTGCATTGTGATGCAGACGACAAGACGCGCTTGGACGCGCTTCGCCATCTAAGCGAGCAGACACACGTTCCTCTTGTTGCAGCGGGCGACGTTCACATGCACGTAAAGGAGCGGCGCGCGCTTCAAGATACCGTAACTGCGATCCGACACCGGTGCACGCTCGCCGAAGCAGGTCATCGATTGTTTCCCAATGGGGAGCGATATTTGCGCTTCCATGAGGATCTCGCCGCCTTGTATCCGCGAGATCTGCTCGATGAGACGCTCAAAATCGCTGATCGATGCGTGTTCTCGCTCGGGAACCTGCGCTATCGATATCCAGAAGAGCTCATTCCCGAAGGAAAAACCGCTGCCTCTCATTTACGCGATCTCACGGAAGCAGGTCTCAAGACTCGATGGCCACGAGGCGTGCCCCACAAAATCCGCGATACCGTCGAGAAGGAGCTCGCTCTCATCGCAGAGCTCAAATACGAGCCCTTCTTTCTCACCGTTTACGATCTCGTGTGCGAGGCCAAACGTCTCAACATCCTCCACCAAGGACGGGGTTCAGCCGCGAACTCGGTCGTATGCCATTCGCTCGGCATCACCGAGGTGGATCCTTCGAATATCGATGTACTGTTCGAACGCTTCATCAGTAAGGAAAGAAACGAGCCGCCTGATATCGACGTCGACTTCGAACACGAAAGACGCGAAGAGATTATTCAGCATGTTTTCAAGAAGTATGGCCGTGAGCGTGCTGCGCTCGCCGCTACAGTCATATGTTATCGACCGCGCAGCGCGATACGTGATGTGGGTAAAGCCCTAGGACTCGATCTCGATGTCGTAGATCGATTGGCGAAGTCGCAAGCCTACTGGGACAACTTCGAAGCATTTCAGGCGAGTGTCGCGCGAAACGGCTTACATTTGGACGCTGATGTGATCCGGCGTCTCTGCGATCGTGTTAAGGAGTTGCTGAATTTTCCACGGCATCTGTCGCAGCACGTCGGCGGTTTCGTCATTGCGCAGGAGCCGATCAGCGAGCTCGTTCCGATCGAGAATGCGGCTATGCCCGATCGAACCGTCATTCAATGGGACAAGAACGACCTCGAGGCACTCGGACTGCTGAAAGTCGACGTGCTTGCATTAGGGATGTTGACGGCCATGCGCAAGAGCTTCGATTTGCTGAAGTCTGCCGGATGCAGGCCTCAGTCCATGAGCGAGATTCCACGCGAAGATACCGATACCTACGACATGATTTGTCGCGCCGAGACCGTCGGCGTGTTCCAGATCGAATCGCGCGCGCAAATGACGATGTTGCCCCGTTTGCGTCCTCGTCAATACTACGATCTCGTCATCGAGGTTGCGATCGTGCGACCCGGCCCGATCCAAGGCGGCATGGTTCATCCGTACTTGACGAGACGTTCGGATCCCAGCGCGGTGACGTATCCAAGTTCAGAGCTCGAGGAAGTGTTGAAGAAGACCCTCGGTGTTCCGATCTTCCAAGAGCAGGTCATGCAGATCGCGATCAAAGCCGCCGGTTTCACGCCAGGACAAGCGGATCGCTTGCGCCGTTCGATGGCGGCTTGGAACCGCAGCGGCACGATGCATTTGTTCCAGCAGCAACTGCTGGACGGCATGCAGTCTCGAGGCTACTCGCTCGAATTCGCAGAACAGATCTTCAAACAGATCGAAGGTTTCGGCGAGTACGGCTTTCCGGAATCGCACTCCGCTTCATTCGCGCTCCTGACCTACTTTTCGAGTTATTTGAAGTGTCATTGGCCTGCCGCCTTTATTGCAGGCTTGATCAATAGTCAGCCCATGGGTTTTTACCAGCCCGCTCAGCTACTCGAAGAAGCGAAACGTCAGAGTGTCGCCATCCTTCCCGTGGATGTAATGCACAGCGACTGGGATTGCACTCTCGAGATCGACTCGAATGCACAGCACGCCATCCGTTTAGGGACGAGGTTGGTTCGAGGTTTGCGCAAGCAGGAAGGAACGATCATCGGCGGAGAGCGACTCAAGAAGAATTATGAAAGCGTTGAAGAATTCAGCGCTCGAACTCAGCTGCCTCGGCGCGCGATTCAGGCATTAGCGCTGGCCGGTGCCTTCCGTAGTCTGACAGCACATCGTCACGAGGCCTTTTGGAAAGCGCTCGGTAGTGAGCGACTTCCGGGGATGTTCACCCGCGTACCGCAACGCGAGGGAATGCCGCTCCTACCCACGCCGACACAAGGAGAAGAAGTGCTCACCGACTATCGTCAGC
Source organism: Pseudomonadota bacterium (assembly GCA_023417315.1). GTDB lineage: Bacteria > Pseudomonadota > Gammaproteobacteria > Steroidobacterales > Steroidobacteraceae > Steroidobacter. The sequence goes on along the minus strand of JAEZFW010000065.1, from coordinate 872 downwards.
TGGGTTTCAGCACAGGACGACATCTGCTCGAGTTGTTGCGCACGCGATTGCGAGAAGCGGGTGTCCTCACTCGCCGCGAAGTCGAGAGCCGCAGGAATGGTGAGAGAGTGCGCGTCGCAGGGTTAGTCACGCACCTGCAGCGACCTGGCACCGCATCCGGCGTCGTGTTCGCCTCGCTCGAGGACGAGACAGGCATCAACAATATCGTGATCTGGCCGGGTGTCTTCGATGCACAGCGTCACGTCATTCTTCAGGCCAACCTGATGGTCGTTTCAGGAACGCTGCAGAGCCAGGAAGGTGTTCTCCACGTCGTGGCAGAAACCATTGAGAACTACTCGCACTGGGTGGCGGACGTACCGCGCAACTCCCGTGACTTCCACTGATTCAGTGGAAGTGGTTAGAAGAGACCGCGGATCGCACCAAGGTCACGTTGGCAAGTGGACCGTGCGCGAACGGGAGCAATTGAAGATGCCCGATCGCAATAGCGGTTCTGGACTAACCACTATTCACTAATCACTTCTGGAGAATCAGCCGACGGCCTGACGCGGATACGAAATCGTTTCTGGCGCCCTGCTAGCCGCCTGCTTCGCGGCGAGCGCCTTGCGAAGCTTCTTTGCGGCTTCTGCGCGCTGACGCCGAGACTCGTGCACCGCAGCCTTTGCCACGGACACGTCAATCACACGACCTTTGATGAACTGGCGTCGACCGAATGTATTCATTCGAGCACCCTCGCTTCGCGTGAGACTTCTATGTCGGATCAAACGAGACCGACAGGTACCAACGGAAAAAGCCCCGACGGACTCATCGTCCATCGGGGCTTCGTCTTTATTTAAGAGCCTGGCAGTGACCTACTCTTGCATGCCCGAAGGGCA
>JAEZFW010000043.1 GCA_023417315.1 Pseudomonadota bacterium | reverse complement strand
CTAACATCCACGCGTGCTCAATCGAATCGATCGAGGCACATGTCCTAGTCGAGCTCGAAGCAGGTGCGGTGACCGCGTTGTTCATCATCAATCGCGAGACTCGGTTGGTTGGAGAACGTTGTAACAGTGGTTAGATTGGCTGGTGTCTGAAGGCCTTGCGCATGTCGTATTCGACCTCTTGAGTGAGTACGACCCATACGATGCGCATGAGCTTGTTGGCAAGCGCGACGACAGCTTTGTTCTTACCGCGGCGTGCGATCAGATCTCTGATCCATCGACTTTGAGGATGCGAGTGTTTATCGGCCCATCTGACGACGGTGCGAGCACCGTGGATGAGCAACACGCGTAAAGAGCGATCGCCATTCTTGGTGATGCTGCCGAGCTGGACTTGCCCGCCGGTGCCGTGTTGTCTGGGTACCAGCCCGGCCCAAGCTGAGCATTGTCGAGCTGAAGCGAACTGCTGGGCATGACCGATGCTGGCGAGCAGAGCGGGAGCGATCGTCGGACCGATCCCGGGGATCGTGCGCAGTCGCTCGTATGCGGGATCTTCAGAAGCTAAGGCCGTAATGCGCCGCATGACCTGCGCGTGTTCATCCGTGATACGTCGAACATCCTGAAGAAGATGGGCGAGCTCCTCTCGAGCGATCGGCGAGAGATCATTCTCTGCATCAGCTAGCGCATCCGGAAGTTGCTTCAGCAGCGCCTCGCGTGTCCTTGCGAAGTTCACGCCATACTCGCGAGCGAGGCCGCGGATCTGGTTGATGATGGTAGTGCGCTGCGCAATCAAGCGCTCTCGGATGCGGCCGAGCAGCTGAAGATCTTGCTGCCTAATGTTCTTCACCGGAACGAAGTGGATATTGGGCCTGATGGACTTGGTCGCCAGTTACGAGTGCCGAGTCAAGGAAACGTGCGACGAAGAGATCCGTGCTCTGCAGGAGGAATTCACCCGCTACATAGAAGAAGCGTCGAAGCGACAGCAGCGACTCTACGCGATGCTCGGCGTCGACGAGATGATCACTGTGTTTGGGCAGCAGGTGGCCGAGTGCGGCTGCGACTGGACCTTCAGCACGGAAGATATGCGTCGCTTCGGTATCGACGAGATATCCGCAGCTGGCGCGGAGTACTTCGCCGAGACTCCGTGGAAAGCAACATTGATGGGTGTCGAGAAGCTCCGATTGGCGGACTACCCAGAGTATCGCTCGAGCCGGGGACACCCTAGGACGTCACACACACACACATTGGACACCCATCGATTTGCCGGCCTACCTGAATGAATGACTGTCCAAGATGCCGAGTAGTCGCTCATCCCTGGTCCACAAGGATCTCGCGTTACTGTTAAATCCCCGTTGTCTTTCGTTGTTGGCAGGTCCACAGTCGTTCGCGCTGACAAGGGCAAACTCACCGAAAGGTGAGGACGCAAAGCCTCCGGTCTACGGACAAGGTCTATGACAGCGGGGTCGCCAGTTATGAGCGCCAATGTTCTGAGCGTACTGACCGATATCGCACTTTGGTTGTATCGCGGCTTCTTCGTTCCAGGCGATCGGCTCGTGTCGCTACTGGACACGGGCAGTCCTGGCAGCCTGCAGTCCGGACTCATCTCTGCTGTGGTCTGGCTCGGCGCGATCGCATTGATTTTCCGTGTCTGCAGGCTCATTCGCGATCTGGATCGAATGCTGACCGCAATCGTCATACGCTTGTATGAGGAATTGCGGCGGGCACTGCGAGTTATCGCGAGGCGGGTGAGCATTGCCTTGCGCTCCTACGCGCTCGCTCGGCGGGCGCGCTTGACGCGAACCGAAGTGTCCGAGCTGCCTGCGCTGACTGCACTCCAGCTCGATGTCCTGCAAGCTCACGCCGGGCTGCCGCCCGCGTACCTCGTGACCCCGAGCGAGATTGCGAGCGCCCTCGTCATGCGGTCATCTGATGTCGAGAAGGTGTTGGGGACGCTCAGGAAGCTGAGTCTCGTTGAACGCGCTTTGGGCGCGGGCGACGGAGAAGACGGATATCGCTTGACGCGAGCCGGCGAGGTTCTTCTTGCTGCTTGCACCCGGGAACAGCCGGTCAAGGCGACTCCGTTGCCTCGGCGCACTCTGCAGCCGAAGCGAATAGAGCCCACACTCGGGGACATGAAGATCTAGTTGGATGGTGCGGGTTACCCATTTCAAGCCCATCATTGGACACCCACCGATTGATTGATGGGTGCCCAATTGCTTGGGCTGATAGCGACCTCATTGGACACATCGTCGCGCACCGAATGAGCGCCGCTACTTACTCCGCCCGATATCGGTCCCGCAGCTCCGTCTGACGTGACCGCATTTCCACGGCTTCCCCTGCGATCCATACCTGTTCTGCAACGCTCGTCACTTCGAGCGGATCGCCGCTCCATAGCACGAGGTCTGCGGCCTGCCCTGCTGCGATCTGGCCGCGATCGTCGATGCCGAAGATCTCCGCAGGCGTGTTCGTCACTGCCGCGAGCGCCGCATCTTTCGGCAGCCCATGTGCGACGGCGTTGCCGGCGAGCTGGCGAATCTTGCGGGCATTCGCGCTTTCTCCGAACTGCGTGAATGCGACGCGCACACCGGCGCGATGCAATAGCGCGGCATTATCCAGCCGAGAGCCGATCGCATCGAAGCTCGACGGCAGGTTCTGCAGCGCATCGATCAGCACCGGCACGTTTTGCTCCGCCAACTCATCGGCGACGACCCATGCTTCCGCTGCGCCGGCGATGATCGGCTTCATGCCGTTCTTCTTCGCAAATGCGATCGCCCGACGAATGTCGCTCGCACGCATGACATAGAACACGACGCGCCCGCCCGATAGGTATTTCGCCAACGCTTCACGGCCCAACGGATGCAACAGCGCGTCGTTCTGTATCGGGCCGCGAGAACGCGCCTCGTGCACCGCTTGTTCGAGCAGCATCCATTGCGCCGCGCGGCTGCCGCCGGACAGTTCGTTCGCGCCGCCGCCAAGCGCCACGAACAGCGAATGCGTGCCTTGGATCACTGCATCGAAGCTGCCATCCAATGTGACGGCCGCGCCCTGGCCTGCGAGCAACGCACCGCCCTCGGAGGCGCGAGGCGCGAGCACAGTCCACGTGAGACCTTCGACACGCGCGACCGGCAAGAGCACGGACAGCGGATTGAATGCCGTCGTCACATCAAATTCAGGACGCCACTGCATGTCGAACGCCGGTGCCTGCAGCATGAGTGCGACGTCGGCCGTCGTCGGCTCGAGCGCGACCTCCTCGATGCCGATGCCGGACAGTCCGCCGAACAATCCCGGCGTCAGGGCTCTTCCCTTCGCCTCGACGACGGTTGTCCCTGCCGGCGCTTCGATGTTCGAGCCGACTTCAGCGATGACGCCATCACTGAGGAGGACATCGGCATTCGCGACCGTCCCTGTCTCGGACACGGTATGAACGGTAGCGCCGCGGATCAGGATGTCCTGCGCGGGCGCGCTCGTGACGGCGATGAGCGAAAGGCAAGCAAATACGATTCTCATTGCCGCACCTCCGTAACGGGTTGGCCCAGCATGAAGTCGGAGCGCGGTTTCGCCGACGGATTCGCGCGGTCGTAAACGAGCGCACCGTCGATGAAAACTTGCTCGGCGAGCGCGAACACGCTGAACGGCGTCCCGTTCCAGATCACGACATCACCCATCTTGCCGGCCTCTAATGTGCCGGTCTGCTCATCGATCGCGAGCGCCTTTGCAGCGTTCGAGGTGATCCAGCGAATCGCACGCTCGGGCGGAATGTCCAGACCCATCCGTATGCCGCGCGTCATCGCCTTCGCCGCTTCTTGATTGAGCCGCTGAATGCCTTCTTCGGAATCGGAGTGCACGATCGCGCAGCCGTTCGGCGCACGATCGGTGATCGCGATGTTCTCTTGGATGCCGTCGAACGCTTCCATCTTGAAGCCCCACCAATCGGCCCATTCCGCGCCGCAGATACCAGCCGCGGCGAGCTCGTCCGCGATCTTGTAGAACTCCACAGCGTGATGGAACGCGGCGATCTTGAAGCCGAACTCCTCTGCAAGATCGACCATCGTCGCCATCTCGTCGACGCGATAGCAATGAATGTGCACCTGAATGTCGCCTGCCATCGCGGCGACGAGCGTTTCGAGCTTGATGTCTCGCTTCGGCGCCGTCGGCGGCTTCGCGTCTTCGTCGTTTTTCTGCTTCTTCTTCTCGTACTCCTCGAGTTCGCGCGCGTACTTTTGCAGCGACTCGCGATACTCCTGCGCATCCGCGAATGCCTGGCGATAGCCCGCGACGTCGCCCATGCGGGTCATCGGCGCGCGAGATTGGCTGCCGTACACGCGCTTCGGATTCTCGCCGCACGCCATCTTTAAACCTTGCGGTGCGCCCGGAAACTTCATTGCTTGATATGTCGTGGCGGCGACATTCTTCAGCGTGACGCCCCGCCCCCCGATCAAGTTGCCGGAGCCCGGCAGCACTTGCAGCGTCGTCACGCCGCCTTCGAGTGCGGCTTGCAGGCCGGGATCTTGCGGCCACACTGCGTGCTCGGCCCATGCATTCGCGGTGACGGGATCGACCATCTCATTGCCGTCGTTGTGAGCGTTGACCGAAGGACTTGGGTAGACGCCCAGATGCGAGTGCACATCGATCAACCCCGGCGTGACCCATCGCCCCTGAGCATCGATGACGCGCGCGCCGGCGGGAGGGGACACGTCTGGTCCGACGGCTTCGATCCGGCCGTTCACGATCAACACATCGCCTTGCTCGATGCGCTCGCCATTGCCGATCAACACGGTCGCATCGCGAATCAGCGTGGGCTCGCTCGGTGGAGCTTTGTACGTCGACGGATAGAGGCTCTCATCCTTGGGCGCGACGGCGTGGGACGCAGGCGCACTGTCTTGTTGTTTCGCGGTCGTGCCACATGCGACGAGCAAGGTTGCCGCGGCGATCGCGGATACTCGCTGCAGCGCGCGCCTGCCGGTTCGGATTCGAATCATCAGCTGCACCTCGTGCCAGATTCCGAGCGCGGGACGTTAGCACGAGCCGCCGAGCTGCGACCAACCCGATGACGGTGCTTGCATTGCCGAGCACATTGCATACACCGGCTACAGTTCAAGCGCGCGCAGACGCATTAAGCGGCAGACTTTCAACTGCGCGCTGTAGAGCACCGGCGCGACTTCACGGATCGTCGCAGCACATTTTTTTTCTTCGAGGGATGTGTCGCGCGCCGTCGTTGTGCGTTCGAAGCGCTAGCCTGTGCGCTAAAAGGGAAACCTCGGGCTCTGCGGCTCAAGTTCGCCTCGATTGACCGCAACCACGAGCATGATCAGGAGCTGTGTGCGCTGGGCATCGGGGAGCATTCGATAACGCTCTCGCAACCGAGCGCCGTCATCGACGGTCCACTCGCCGCGACTCAGTGCTTCATGAACAATCATCTTCGCTTCTCGAACGGCCAGATCGATGGCCTGCTCGTCCTCGACTGGCACACTCGAGGCGATTTCTGGCGTCGACGGCGGCGAAGATGTGTCGGACACACCGTGCTCAGACACTGCAGGCGGGATCACGGGCTCTTGGTCAGTGCAAGCGGGGCTGGCCGTAGTCGTCTGATGTTCGACGATCGAGAGCGCATCGGGTTCGCTCAGGCTTACAAGTCTTGGCTCGGACTCGCGAAGCATCGAGACCGCGCACGCGCCGATCACGACGCCGATGACACCCGCAACGGGAGGCGTTAGCCATGTCGTTCTCATACCGCCGTTAGCGTTTCGGCTCGTACTGCGACGACCGAGTGACGGTGATGTTCAGGCATCGGCCTTGAGCGTTCCAACTGAAGGTGAGTCGCGCGTCCGAGCCGAGCGCCGCGACGGATTTCGCGAGATAGGGCGAGTTCGACTGACATGATCCGTAAGTACGCGTTCCGTTTGCGTTCTGCGACATGGCCAGGCACAAGACGCGCCCCGCCGCGGTCGCTTGGCAGCCGATGTAGCCACGCGCATTCGGGTTGTTATAGATCTGTCCGAACGTTCCGGCCGCGACGCCGGAGCCATCAGGGTACAGCGTGACCCCTGCATCGCCTCCCGGCGCCAGACGGCTCCCGGCGTGAGCGAGCGTGAAAGTGCCGGTCAGGATGATGGCGCTCATCGCGAGCGCGAGCTTCTGAATCGTCATCGTATTCTCTCCCCGAAGCGGCGCGGCTTATTGCTTGCGATCCAGCGTGCTCGACTCGTACACCACGACGTCGGTGCAGACCGCGTCCGTGTCGAATTCAAACCCAATGACCGACTCGGAGGACACGCCGACGAAAGCGTCTAGGAGCACCGGATCATTGGAGATGCAGGAGACCCGCTGCCCGCCTGCATCGACCGCTGTGCAGGAGATCCCGCTCACGGAGCGCACGACCACACCGCTGCTGTTGACCACCTCGGTTCGACTGACAGTACAGCTGATGTACTCGGTCGTGTTCGTGGAATTGCGGACCACGCCGAGCGCCCCTTCGGCATAACCGCCGCTCGCGTCGGTCTGGATCGCAACCTGCCCGTAGCCACTCTCGCTATAACGCGGGCCCGCCTGGGCCGTCATACCGGCGAAGCAGGCGAACAGAAGAAAAGAGCCCGCCCTACGGACGTGCGTTTTCGACAGTATCTTCATGAATTGGTCTCTATAGTCTCTGAAGGGGTAGACGCGCGGCGCGCAAAGTAAACGTGAAGCCCTACCGAAATCCTTCCGATTCCTTCGTTTTTTCTTCGCGCCGTTGCGCGCGGCGCAGAGAAGGTTGGCTTGCGCCATGTGACACCGGCGCCGGCTCTTCGCATAGAATCCCCCGCTCCCGAAACTCCTCCAGGATAGATATAAGCAGTGATGCTGCGATTTGCCGATTTCGAGCTCGACGTGGAGAAGCGAATCTTGTACCGGCAGGGGGTGGTACAACGCGTTCAGCCGAAGGTGCTCGACACGCTCATCCTGTTGGTCGAAGCTCGCGGCAAGGTCCTCACGAAAGAAGAGCTGATCCAAGGGCTCTGGCCGAACGCCGTCGTCGAAGAGGGCGGACTCGCCCGCAACATTTCGGTCCTGAGGAAATTGCTCGGTGACGGAAGTGAAACCCCGCCGATCCAAACGATTCCGAAATGCGGCTACCGATTCCTGCTCGATCTGAGCGAGGTGGAGGTAGCTAGCCCACCGCTCTCACATGAAGAGAGCCCGACAGGATCCACTTCCGCGCCGCTGGCTTCATCGTCGCTGACGACGCTGCACGAAGCAGACGCTGGACCGACCGTCACGACTTCGGATCGCCCGGTCCGCACGTTTCGCGATCGCGTGCAGCGCCCGTGGGTCTTGGCTGCTGTCGCGGCGTCCTTGGCAGTGATCGCGATCACCGTGGCCGCTCCGTTCATGGCTTCCGACGACGAACCGGTCGATGCGGCACAAGCCTTCACTGCGAATGCACTCACGACAAACTCCTATCATCTTCCGGTCACGGCCGCAGCGGTGTCACCCGATGGGAGCTTGGTCGTGTACGCCGAAGCCGGCGAGTTGAACGTTCGAGTGATCGATACGGGAGAAACGCACCCGATCCCCACACCCGCAGGCGCTGTCATCGGCAGCTTGCACTGGTTTCCAGACAAGACGAAGGTGCTGATGGGCGGTTTCGACAGCACTCAAGGTAAGGCGGCGGTGTGGTCGATCTCGGTTTTGGGTGGAGCGCCCAAGCTGCTGCTCAGCGACGCGAGTCAGCCCGCTGTCTCGAAGGACGGGCGACTCATCGCGTTTCAACGACTCTCGAATGAGGTTTGGATTTCTCGCGCTGACGGCGCGGGTGCACGCCTGTTTGCGAGGGCACCTCCCACGGGATGGTTCCAGCCGGGAATGCAATTCTCGCCTGAGGGCGAAAACCTCTTGACGTACCGTTACGCACCTGGCGACGGATACTTCATCGAGGCTCGTCGTTTGACAGACGGGAAGGTGAGCACGCTATTCAGCTCGACGAAGGGCATTCATGGATATGTGATGCTCGGCGACGAGAAGCTGCTGGTAACAGAAACCATCGAGGACAAGGCGGTCGGCACGCGATTGATGTCGGTCGACCTGCGCGCGCGGGAGCGGTCAACGACACGGATCTTGGACGCGCCGGGATACACCATGTACTCCCTTAGTGCGGACCTTGCTGGGCGACGGATTCTGTTCGTGAAGGACAAGGTGCAATCCGACGTTTATGTGGCTGAGATCGACGAAGGACGATCGCAGCTTTCGGATGTACGGCGGCTCACGCTTGATGACAGCATAGATATGCCGAGCGGGTGGTTCCCGGACGGCAAATCCGTTCTGTTCCATTCGACTCGATCAGGACGGTTCCAGATCTATCGCCAATTTCTCGACAGCGACAGCGCAGCGTTGATGGTCGATGAGTCGGCCGAAAGTACCTTCGCGGTCGCATCACCCGACGGACAACACGTCTGGTATCTCTCGCGAGAGCTCGAGCCGTCGGTAGCGAACGCACCTGCACCGGCGTCGTTCAAGGTGCAGGCGCTCACCGCCGCCAAATCGCGCGTGCTCTTCGCTCACGCGCCCGAGTACCTTTCTGTGCAATGTGCCTATCGGCACTCACGTTGCGTCATCGTCTATGATGTCGGCCCGGAGCACGTGTTTCACACGTTCGACCCCGAAACGGGGACGACTCATGAGCTGCTGCGTATTCCTGCTCGGATCGGAGCCCACTATTACTGGGCGCTCTCGCCGGATGGTGAACGCGTCGCTACCGTCGATCCGGTAAGAGCAGATAGCAGAATCGAAATCCTCAATCTCATGGGTGACGACGAACCTAGTGTCATCAACGTCGAGGGCGGTCACTCATTGCGTGCGATTGCTTGGGATCCGAACGGCAGCGGTTTCTTCGCGACGAGCGCGATCGACAGGAATCGAGGCGCGGTGCTCCGAGTTTCACTTGAAGACGACACGACGGTGTTGCGCGATCGTGGCAGCCCGCGCAGTTGGGTGCTCCCTTCGCCGGACGGCAAGCGCATCGCATTTCAGGAATGGACCAACAACGGTAACCTTTGGATGCTCGAACGATAGTCGAGAGCCGCTGCGGACCTGAGCCCATAGTCTTTGCTCATGGGTCCGTTCAGCGATCGCGATGACAAGTTGGTGCGTGTCTATTCGATGTGCAGTCCAATCTCATCCGTGACGCTTGGCGAAATTCGCTTTCACTCACCGTAGAGGTATGTGGCCGCCGCTTTGGACATCGCGGCCGCATCGTGGCCGACATCTGGCACAACATGAAGCTTCCATCGGAAGTCAGCACGCAACTGCGATGCTGCGCTACGCCCTTCCTGAAAGAAGCGGCGTCCTCTCGCGTACCGGCCGATGCCCCATGAATCCGCATTCGGGGTGCGCAGGTGAGTTCCGCGCGTTTCCTTCTCGTCGTCGCGCTCACCAAGGAACACGACCAGCTCCTTCTTGAGCGATTGGCGCAGATGAGCGGCGTCGAGGTTTGTCCCTTTGAGACCGAACGGCAGTGCCACGTCCATCCTTGGCATCGTGTAGAAGCCCGAGTTCGACGCGAGGATGCGTCGTGCTTTCGAGTCAGGCTGGAACACGACCATGCGATGTAGGATCTGTCCACCTGCCGAATGACCGAAGATATCGTACTGGTCCGTGTTTGCGCCTACAGCGTCAGCAGCAAACTCGGCCAGCCGATCGAAATCTCGGAACAGCCAGCGCGAGCGATCGGCATTGAAGTCGAACCGGATATTCTCGTCTTTCAAGTAGTACGTGCTGGTGGCTTGATCGATGCGAGGCTCGATCAACTCGAAGTTCTCGATGACACCGCCGAAGTGATAGGCGGCAAAGTCATAATCGCTCGCCGGGTACTCTGGCGTGAGAACGAGAACCCCGTGCTCTTCCGACGCGGCGACCCAGTGGTCGCGATACTCATCGGCGTCTCGCCCAGCGCCAGGTATCACGATCAGTATGTTGGACGAAGGACCGAAGCTGGCCGGGCGATGGTAATAGACCCGAATGAGCTTCTGTGGATTTCTCGCGGGTGCGAACTCAAATGTGCCCGAGCCGCGTGCAATCTCGATCGCTTCGGAACTCGCCGTCGTCTCACCTGACGGAGAACGCTGAAGGTCCGAGGCGGCGATCGCGCTCGAAGCGAAGATGCTGAGAGCGGATAAGAGAATCGAAACGCGTCGTGAATGTCGTTCGTGCATTGGCTCCACCTCTGCTGACGTTAGGAAGCTGGCGAACAGCTTGACCTCGGTTGATAGGATAGTGAATCGCGCAATCGCTTCGAGCCAAGATCGGCCACTGACATGTTTGCACCGGTGAAAGATGACGGTTGGAACCCACCAATTGGGGCTGAATGGTTAGATGACGGTTGGACACCCACCAATTACCCACCAATTAGGGACTGAATGGTTGGGTATCCAGCATGATGCCGGTTGGGTGTCCAGCGTGATGGCCTCCAGCGTGATGGCCGAAATGTCTGCTTGAAGGCACGTTGGAGCGCTGAGGACGCGAGTACTAAGCACGGGCGCTCAGCACGGAACCTGTACGCTGTTCTGTCATCAAAGTGAAAGCTTCAGTCCGGAAGGATCAGGATCATGAAGACGCAGCCGATACGATCGACATGGCTTTTGGCGAGTACCTTGGCCCTTGGTCCAACGCTCGCAGCCGCGGCCGACCCGCCAGAGAGCACTTCTCCTCACGAATCCCAGCTTGAACCTCAGATTGTTGAAAGCACGGTCCTCGCCCATCCCGTCGTGACCGAACCGGGCGAGGACAACCAGGTGTTCTTCCGCACCGGCGATGCCGCGCAACAGGCTATGCAGGAATTGCGCGACAAGCTCACCGACCCTGCACGCCGCCGGGCATTCCGAGCGGAGCAAATCGCAATGCTGGACAACCAGCATGTCGATATCGCAGAACATCTCGATATAGACGCGGCGACTAAAGCCAAGTTGATTGAGCTGCTCGCCGATGATCAGCTCACGCGCCTCGAATCCACATCCGCAACGCAGATGGGTCATGAACGCTCATTCCAGGCAGAGGCCGATGCGGAAACGCGCAAGCTCGAAGGAATGCGCGCATTGCTCGGACAGGAGGGATTGGAGAAGTATCAGCTCTATGTCGCGACCGCTTGGGAACGCGAACAGGTGAAACGCCTGGACGCTTCGCTTGCGTCGCACGAGAAGCTGCAGCCCGGACAGAAGCGCAAGCTGGTTGAGCTGTTCTTCGAACACAACGCAAATGCCCGCAACCGGCAGATCACCTCGTCCGTTGCATCTCCCTTTCCGATGATAGGGAATATGCCTTCTCCCGCGGAGATGCAGCGGCATTCACAACTGCTGACGATCGAAGCCAATCAAGAGAGCTGGCGGCGAGCACAAGAGGAGAACCCGGCGCTGCGCGCTCGAGCGGCGCAGTTTCTCTCGCCGAGCCAACTTGCAGCGTTTAAACGCATGCATGAAGAGGAACTCACGCGCTTACGAACCTGGATCGAGCGAGCGCGATTACAGGCGGGCTTGTCCGCCGAGATTCCCGAAGCGTCCGAGCGTTTGGTAGCTAGACCTGTACCGCGCACACCTATCGCGGGGGAGGCGACATTCGAGCTCAGCGTCAGCGTGAACGGCCGGGACCCCGTGGTGCAGACTCATACGGGTCCCAATGCCAGCCCGATTCTTTTCGATGCGGGGGAAGGACTGTGGATCGAGGCCACACCGACGCTATATGAGGATCATTGGCTCGATGTCGATCTCAAGTTCTATGAGCAACTCGGCGATCGAAAGCGCCGCATCGATAAGGGCAGTCGCTTTGGTACATTGGCCCGGCTTCCGGACGGCACACCGAGCCATGGCGGTATGAGCACGGATGTGGTCACGGGCAGCAAAGGGTACGCGATAAAAACCCAGGTGAAAGTCCTCGCACCATGAGCGAACGCACCGTAGGAAACGCATCGATTTCTACTCGAATCCTCAGTTACTTTCGCTCACAGTCCGCGAGAGCTCACACACATATATATGTAGCAGTTGAAGTATTCGGGCACAGGAGGTGCCATGACTTACTCGCGCAAGACTCTCATCTCTCCATTGATGCGCTGATCACTAGGAGGTGATCCATGAGTGATTCCAGCGTTCGTCGTCGAAGCGTTCTGCTCGCAGCGCTCGGTGCGGGGCTGCCGATGGACTTATTCTCGTGGGAGACGGCCGGCGAAACCGTTGCGGGTGGCGAATTGCCTGCATTAGCTCGGCGAGACGAATCGAAGCCTCGCAACATCCTATTCATTCTCACGGATGATCATCGCTACGATGCGATGGGATTCATGAGCAAGCGCGGCTATCCGCATACCACGACGCTCGATCGGCTCGCGCGCGACGGCGTTCATTTCAAGAATGCATTCGTCACGACCGCGCTGTGCTCACCTTCGCGCGCGTCGATCCTCACCGGTCTGTATGCTCATCAACATCGCGTCGTCGACAACAATCACCCGATTAGTCCGGGGTTGATCTTTTTCCCACAGTATTTACAGCGCGCGGGCTACGAGACCGGCTTCATCGGCAAGTGGCACATGGGTGGAGACGACGAGGGCGCCTCTCCGCAACGCGGCTTCGATCACTGGGTGAGCTTTCCAGGGCAGGGCAGCTATCTACCGAGCGAAGCCGGTTTGAACGTGAATGGCCTGCGAGTCCCGCAGAAGGGCTATATCACCGATGAATTGACTGACTATGCATTGCGTTGGCTGGAGCAGCGGAATGCAGACAAGCCGTTCTATCTGTGCGTCTCGCACAAGGCAGTGCACTCGGAGTTTATTCCGGCAGAACGACACAAGGGGCGGTACGCCAACGAGCGCTTCGATCGGCCAGCAACCTGGGATCCGGCGCCGGGCAAGCGGTCGCTTCGGCCGATGTGGGCGCAGAATCAGCGCAACAGTTGGCACGGCGTCGACTTTCCGTATCACAGCACGCTGGACATCGGCGACTACTACAAGCGCTACTGCGAGACGCTGCTCGCAGTCGATGAGGGGATCGCCGCGCTGCTCGAGCATCTGCAGTGTCGCGGTCTGCTCGATTCCACGCTCGTGCTCTACATGGGCGATAACGGCTTCGCATTCGGAGAGCACGGGCTCATCGACAAGCGTACGGCGTACGAAGAATCGATGCGCGTGCCGATGCTGATGCATTGTCCGGAGCTGTTTAAGGCAGGCAAGGTCGTCGAAGAGGTCGTCGCGAACATCGATGTGGCGCCAACTCTGCTGGAAGCGGCGGGTTTGGCTGCGCCGTCATACATGGAAGGCCGCAGCGTTCTGCCACTGGCGCGTGGCGAACGAATGCAGTGGCGAGATTCCTTGCTATACGAGTACTACTGGGAAAGAAACTTTCCGCACACACCGACCACACATGCGGTGCGCGAGCAGCGCTACAAATATATCCGCTATCACGGAATCTGGGATATCGACGAGCTGTACGACTTGAGCGATGACCCGCTCGAAGCGAACAACTTGATCTTCTCGCCTGGACACGAGGCGATCGTCGAGCGAATGAACGAGCGGTTGTTCGACATCCTCGAAGCGACGGATGGGATGTCGATGCCGCTGTCGCGCGATGTTGCCGGACAGCTACGTCTCAGGCGATCCGATCGCGCGAAGGCCGCAGAATTCCCTCCAGCATTCTTGAAGGATGCTGGAAAGTGAGCGCGGTCCGGAGCTCGCCGACCAACAGCGCGGCCGCCTACATATATATATGTAGGGAGCCAACCCAGCACAGGACGCCGTGCGTATCTAAGGCTGCAATTCGTTATTTTCTCTAGAACACCGCAGCGGACCGCCCGCTGCTGCGGACGCAGCCGGATCAGTGCCAGATAAATAGTCTTGCCACGTCCACTCGACGGCAATGTCGGGTTCGAGATCGTGCACATCGACGTTGAAGTGGAGGTGCTCCTGCAGATCTGTCGGGAGTGGGGCGTCCGAATAGTGATGCAGACCATCGGCATAGTGCATGTCGACGCGCGAGTTCGGCAAAGTCACGTTGCCGCCCTCCGCCCAGAAGTCGAGCGCATCGCCCGGGTGAGTGCCGACGAGAATCGCCTTGCTGTTCTCGCGTAGTAACGCGGCTACTGTGATTCCCGCAGAGAACGTCGTGGGGCCGACGAGCACGGCGATCGCGCCGCGTTCGCGGCCCAGTTGTGTTCGTGAGAGCTCCTCGAGCAGTGGCCTTGCGAGCTGTAGATTGCCACCGGTGTTGAAGCGTAGATCCAGCACGAGCTTGCGCGGTGGTCGAGCGGCGATCGTTGCGAGCAATCTTTCGCCGAACATTCGCACCGTTTCCTGCTCTGGTGCATCCGAGGAGCGGTTGTAGCGGACGTAAAGAACGTCGCGATCACATCGAACGTAACTGTAATGCAGCTTGGGCTCCACCAAGGCAGGCGTCAGGTTGCGCTGTGCCAGTGTGTGCGTCCAGCCCGATGCAGCAGGATGTTGCGGCGAGAGGAACCACCAGCTTTCTTCGGGGCCCGTGCGTGCATCGAGCGGCTCGGGGCCAAGTCGTATCGCTCGCGATGCTTCCGCGGTCTGCACTGAGAACTCGGCGACATCATCGTCGGTGATTCCGACGCTCTGCAGCGCCTCGGGGCTCGTCAGAGTATAAGTGCTCATGTAATCCGCCCAGCCGGCGTTACCGGCATAGAGCGTGCGCACCTTCTCGAATGCCTGTTCGATGGGAACACCTTGGATGTGCGTGATCTTGTTCCCGACTAGCGGCGTCGCTTCGGCTTTTCCAGCCACGACGTACCACCCATCGGGGAATCGCCAGATGCGAATCGGGTATCGGCGCCAGTAGCTTCGATTACGCAGCAGATAGGCTCGGGTGTGAGCATTGCCAGACAATGCCGCTGCGCGAGCCAGGCTCGCGACGATCTGCTGATCTGTAAGCTGATCGATGCGTGAACGAGTGCTTTCGATCTCATCGCGAGCTGCGCGCCTGGCCTTGGCGGAGTAGCTGAGGTCCTTCTGCAGAAAGACGTCGCGTGCAACGATCAAGTCTTCTTGCCACGCGGAAGTACGCTCTTTGCCCTGCACGACGCTTGTTGCAGTCAGTGCGACAGCAGCGACGGTAATGCATACCGCCGCTTTCCACCACGATTGCGAATCGAGTTGACGCACGTGAGCCCGCCTCTCAAGGTGTTAACTCTGAGATGCTGGGCAGAAACAAAAGGTTTATGGGTCACCTGGAATCGATCTAAGAGGGCGATGTACGAAGTCGGGAGAGATCGTGCATATCGAGTTGCTGTCAGAGGAGGGGGGCAGAAGCTGGTAGGCAAGATCGTCCTAAAGTCGGGCGGAAGCAGGAAGTGCTTTGACCGCTGCCGAAAGGTTAGACTGCGTACCGGTTGCCGGCCGGAGAAGCCAATGGTGGTGCGCTCGACCGTATCTCGTCGTGACGTGTTGGGTTTAGGTGTGGCCGCTGGAGGCCTACTTCTGACGCCACTCTTGGTGCAGGCGGCCACGTCTAGAACGCCCGCGCAGATTCTCGGGCCTTTCTACCCCGTCGATAAACCACTCGATCAAGATACCGATCTCACGCGCATCGCCGGCAAGAGCGCTCGGGCAAAGGGCGAGCTTATTGAGATCACGGGCCGTGTGCTCGATCAAGCGGGTCGCCCCATCTCGGGCGCTCGGATGGAAATCTGGCAGGCCAATAGCTATGGGCGATACACCCATCCTGCAGATACGAATGAAGCACCGCTCGATCCGAACTTCGAAGGTTACGCGCTACTCACGACGGACTCGGAAGGACGATACCGTTTCAAGACGATCAAGCCTGGCGCCTACCCGCAGGAGCGTGGAGGCCCCCTGCGTCCGCCTCACATCCATTTCGACGTCGCAAGTCGAAAATGCCGCTTGGTGACCCAACTCTACTTCGCCGGCGAGCCGCTCAACGAGAGTGATCGCGTTCTGGGCTCAGCGCGCGATCCGAGCATGCTGATAACCACGTTGCAGCGTACGGATGCGTCGGAGCCGGCAATCGGTCGTTGGGACATCGTGTTGGATCAAGGCTGAGTAACGTGAACACACCTCGGGTGTGGGAGTAGACGAGTATGCTTTCACGTCTCAAGCAATGAGTGATCGATCGACTCGAGCAGCTCTGCTCAGTTTTCACTGAATTTTCACCGAACACCATCTGCCAGCAGACGCGCTGATCGCGCGGTGGCTTGCATGCCACTGCAGTTCAAGATTCCTCGGCAAGAAACGGAGTGATCGCCCTTTGCGCGAGGCATAGCTTGCAGGTCGAAGATCTCCATTGTCAGGGGTGAACGAAATGCCTGCATTGCTCGATAAAGTTGCGATCGTGGTAGGAGCGAGCTCGGGAATTGGACGCGCTACCGCGAAGGTTTTCGCCCGCGAGGGCGCGAAGGTGGTCGTGGGCGCGAGGCGGGAGCGCGAGCTTGCGCTGCTAGTTGATGAAATCGCGGCAGAGGGTGGCTCTGCCGTTCAGCTCGCCGGCGATGTCTGTGACGAGGAGTACGCGGCGGCACTCGTGCATGAGGCCGTGAGCCGTTTCGGTGGACTCGATGTGGCGTTCAATAACGTCGGGACCATCGATCCGATGGGTGCGACACCCGAAATCCAGGTGAAAGATTGGCGGCGTGCGATCGATATCAATCTTACGAGTGCCTTCTTGGCTGCGAAACATCAGCTTCCGGCGATGATGCGCCGTGGCGGCGGCTCGCTCATTTTAACTTCGACGTTCGTCGGCTACACGCGCGCGATCGCCGGTACGGCCGCATATTGCGCTAGCAAAGCAGGATTGATCGGCTTTGCTAAAGCGCTCGCTGTGGAGTTTGGGCCGAAGCGGATTCGGGTCAACGCGATTCTTCCGGGTGGCACGGACACGCCGATGGCGCGACAGATGAACCCGACGCAAGAAGCATGGAGATCGGTGGAGCAGCTACACGCGTTGAAGCGAACAGCTTCGTCAGAAGAGCAGGCACAATCGGTTCTCTACCTGGCATCCGATGCATCCAGCTTCACGACGGGCACCGCGCTGCTCGTAGATGGTGGTGTGTCGATCAACGTGGGCTAGTCACAGAGTCGCGGTCAAGCTTACCGATTGAGCGTGGTACATCCATTCGCCTGACGTCGACAATCTTTACGCGGAATTGCACCTACAACAAAGCGTGAGGCGGCTCACATTTGAGGCCGGAACAGGGTTCTTCGCCTCCACGTTTGACCTCGCACGCTGACGCGCGTTGCCAAGTCAACTGACGTCGGCACTCTGGAAGACGTCTAAATGGGGGTTTTATGCACCACACAAACGGAATGTTCAAAGCAGCAATCGGAGCGGGCTTGCTCTCGTTAGCTCTAGGTGCTTCTGCAAGCTTCGCAGGAGCACGCACTTGCGTTGAGCCACCCTCAGGGCTGGTCAGCTGGTGGTCAGGCGATGGAGATGCCCAGGATATCGTCGGTGAGAATCACGGCACGCTTCAGAACGGAGCGACTTTCGTAGAGGGCATGGTCGGTCAGGCTTTCAGTTTCGACGGCGTCGATGATTTCGTGTCTGCGCCTCACGATGAAAGTCAGGATCTACGCGAGGCGCTCACGATCGATGCGTGGATCATGAGGAAGGGTCCGTGTCTGCCACTCAATTGCATCGTGCTGATGAAAGAAGATGTACCGGCTCCGTTTGAGCAGGATCTGCGATACGGCCTCGTTCTGTTCGGCGAAGAAGGTGTGGCGCCCGGGAGAGTGTCTCTGTCCCTGAACACGGCTTTGTGGGAGGACGTGGCGATATCTAACACTGTTCTGCAGGAAGATGTTTGGTATCACGTCGCGGGGACATACGATGGCAGCACCGCACGCATCTATGTGAACGGCCTCTTAGAGAATAGTGTCGAGACAGCGGGGCCCCTTCTGTCCAGCAGTGGCGGAGCGATGAAGATCGGCCAGGAAGGCGCAGCGGGGGATGATCCAGAATTCTTCAATGGCCTCATCGATGAGGTCGAGCTTTTCAATCGCGCCCTCTCTGCCGACGAGATCGCGTCCATCTACGACGCCGGAAGCGCGGGCAAATGCAAAGATGGTGCGTTCGTTGAGATCGACATCAAGCCTTTCAGCAAGTCGAACAGCATCAATCCGAGAAGTCGAGGGATCTTGTTGGTAGCAGTTCTCGGCTCCGGTGAATTCGACGCAACGCAGGTGGATTCCTCCACAGTACGCTTCGGCCCTCGCAAGGCCTCAGTCGTGTTCGATGGCCACGTCGTGGATGTCAATCGTGATGGCTATCGCGACATGCTTTTGTTCTTCGGCAGGAAGGCCACGGGGATTCGCTGCGGAGACACTACTGCATCGCTCAGCGGGGAGACCTTCGCCGGCCAAAGCTTCACCGGTTCAGATTCTATCCGCACTGTTGGTTGCAAGAAGAAATCGAAGAAGAAGCCCAAGAATGGATGATCGTAGGCGCGCTGCGGTGCATTCCGAGTGTTGGAATGCACCGACAGCGTGTGGCGCCCGAGACACTCGCGGTCGTCCACGGTCATCAGTGCGCCAGCGCTCGGGTCGGTCTGCCGGCACTGCTCGATGGGCGCGCATTCGACACCGGTGTCGGTTGGACACTTCTGACGGTTGGACACCCACCAATTGCCGACCGAATGTCCAACGTGATGTCCCGCGAGTTGCAACGACAAGTGGGTGGGTGGGCGTCCCATCGATGGTCTCCCTCATCGATGGTCTCATCGATGGTCCGGGATCGCTGTGCGCTACCAGCGCACTAATCGGTGCGTGTGCTCGACTTGGCCGGTGAGTTGAAAGAAGATGATCGACATGAAACGTCCAGCAGGAAAACGGCCATCTTCGTCGCAACCCGATTCGCAGCCCAGTTCCTTTTCGCAATCGGAGTGCCAGTCGTCGACGCAGAGCGAAGTGCAAACCAAGCTCGATCTGGCTCGCCAGTTCATTGATATGGGCGATCCCGAAAGCGCTCGGCACATGCTCGATGAGGTGCTCGAGGAAGGTGATCCCGCCCAGAAACAGGAAGCAAAACGGCTCGTGGATTCGCTTCCATGATGGAACGAGGTACGCTGCGTGAAAACGCAGATCGTGTCTACGCGCGCTGACTGGTTCGGCTACTTCAGAAGATTCCGATCTCTCCCAACGAGTATCCGCTGCCTGCGCCTTCGCTTCGAGTGCGCACCTCCGCTGCGCGGTCGAACACCCTGCTGCATTCAGCCGCAGTGATCGAGTGGCAAACAGGTTGTCTAGGTGAATGCGTCCAATCAGATATCCTAGCGCGGCTGCGCAGTTATATCACGGCGGCCGATAACACCAATCCCGCGCGGTAACATCTCGCCTCATGAGCTCGCTCTTTCTCGCACTTTCCATTCTACTCGCGTTCATGTTGTTGCCCGCTGCCTATGCGGCGACGCGCACGTGGAAGAACCCTGCATCTTCCCGAGACTTCTGGCCGCTCACGTGGCGCTCCGCGCTGACGTTTGTGTTGGCGTTCAATCTGACGTTCTTCATCCAGGAAGTTTTCCTCGTCTGGCCGAAGATTCTCGCTCCCGGTTTGGAGCCCACGTTGTTTCACAACAATCACACTTGGCTCGGCACCTCTCCTCATCTTGATTTACTGCAAGGCACCGGAGCTATTGGCACGATGTGCGCAGGCGCTGCGGCCTGGTACTGGTTGGCGCGACGTACCCCACGCGGGTTGGAGTTGCGGCTGTTTGTTTTCTGGATGGCAGTGCTGGGCTTTCTCTCCGCGCTGCCACAAGTCGTGATTGGCGCGTTCGTTCATGCAAACGACGTTGGGCGCGCGATGACGGGATTGGGTTTCTCGCCGTTCGCACGCTGGGTGGCCGCGGGCGCGGCATTGCTGGCGATGGCGGTCTTGTGCCGACAGCTCGCGCCTCATCTACTTGGAATGATCACTTCTGATGGATCTACAGGTGACTGTGCACGCGCTGCATTTTGGCTGGGCTTTCTCCCATGCATGCTCGCCGTGCCCCTCATAGTTCCGTTCCGAGTGCCTAACCATCCGCTCGAGATTCTGCTGCCGCCCTTAGTCGATGCATCGATCGCTGGAAGTTGGCTCTGGGCTGCCGGCGCGCGCATGCGGAGCGTCGTCCATGCAGCAGCATCCCCGGGCAGCACGGTTCCCTGGCTGCTAGCGTTGTTCGCCTTGCTCGTGTTCTTTCATCTGGTGCTAGCACCAGGCGTGAGCTTCTAGCTCCACTCACAATCGGATATCTACTGACGCGCCTCGCCGTCGAGCATCGAGGAGCTGGGAACATACTCCATATATGTCCGGGTAGTACGCTATGGAGGTCGCTTTCAATCGAGTCTTGAGGCGCGTTTCTCTGCGCCGCTCTCATACAGCAACAGCTCAGCCGCTCGGCCGTCGGCACCCATGCGGAATACGATTCTTGCGTCGTCGGTATTTGAGAAGAACTCGCGCTCGCTCAGAGGGAAGAACGTGGAAACACCTTCACCACTCACGTTGACGATCAAGTGATCGCGTCTTCTCGCAACGTCCAATGCTTCGCCTGACCCCAGGCGATAAGTTCCGGCAAAGCGCTCCAAGACTTTGGCCTCGAGCGTTGGAATCTCGGGTCGTTCGGGCGCGCGTGCTGCCGGGCGCAATGGGTGATCCGAGTATAGAAGATGCATTGCGAGCTCGATCGGGCGTTCATCGGTTCGAGCGTTCATGAGTATGACCACACCGGTGCGACGCTTCGGATTGAAAAGGACGGCGGAGCGATAGCCTTCCTTTCCGCCCTCATGCCCGTACACCTCTTCGCCGCCGAGCTGCGAGCGGCCCCATCCGAGCGCGCGCATCGGCGTACGCTGGTAGAGCATTGCCGCGTACAGCGATGAACGCCGCTCACCAAGATTGAATGCAAGGAAGGCGAGTAGATCGTTCGCGGTCGAGCGCAGCGAGCCGGAAGCGGGCATCGCTCGCAGCTCCCAGGTTTCGACAGGTTCGAGATAGCGATCGTGCCCGGGGACCAAGCGGCGCTTCTGATCCTCGCTCAATGTGATGGACGTGCTGCGAAGTTCGAGCGGATCTAGCACGCGTTGTTTGAGGAGCGTTTCATAGTCCGTTCCCGCATGCCGGGCGAGCAGCCGCCCTAGCAATGCGACACCTAGATTGGAGTACGCCTGTTTACCGGGCTCGCGCGGCGGTTCGTAAGTCGACAGGAAGTCGTATAGCTGTTCGACTGTGTACCCTTCATAGGGATTGGGGCTCGCGCTCAACGAGAAGTTTGTCGGCATCGATGGCAGCCCCGACATGTGTTTGGACAAGTCGAGCAATGTGATCGGCCGTCCTCGCTCGGGCATCTTTACCTTCGGCGGTAGATAATTTGCAGCGGGATCCTCGACATCGACCTCGCCGCGCTCGGCCATGTCCGCGAGCAACAGGCCGGTGAACACCTTCGTCACCGAGCCAATCTGGAACACCGAATCGCCGTCGAGCGAGCGTCCGTCGAGTGCGCCGCTCTTACCGTGCGCGACGATTCGTGTATTTCCCCGCTCGACGACACCGACGACGATGCCGACACTGTTGTGTGCCGTGCGCTCCTCAAGTAGCTCACTGATGACCGCATTGGGAGGAATCGACCAGGAGGTGTCGTGTAAGGCCGGCGGAGCGGCGCTTCGAGCCGCATCGGGGAGCGCCCAAAGGAAGGCGAGCACAACAAACGATGCTGGGAGATTCCGCGTCCTGATCGAAATCTGCATGGTCATTCGTCTACCACGTTGCGAGAACGTGCTTAGGACACGCGTCAATGGCAAAGGGTTGCACGCATCCGAGTGACAGTCGAATACACGACCCTGGTCACGTTGCCCAAGATTCGGTCAGATCGATGCGTGTCCTCGCGCCCGCGCTGGCGCGCGACGTACGAAACGCCTACCTCGATCCAGGTGCATGGGAAGCCGCATTTTCATTGCTAGCGTGATCTCACCAACGGCACGAGATGTGTCATGTAATCGGCCTTGCCGATAGACATTCCCAGCATTCTCAGGATGGCGTACGAGGTCACGAGGTGGAAGTAGAAGTTCGGAACCAAGAAGTCGTGCACATATTCGTTCCCGGTCATGTCCGCATACATCGTCAGACCGAGATCGACTCGCACAGTCTGAGTCAGTCTCGAGTCATCCATCTCGCACGAGAGTAGTAACGCTTTCGTGTGACTTATGTGCTCGTGCGCTCGTTCAAGACTACCCACCGTGGGTTCGAGGTTGTCTACAGGCTTTCCTTGAGTCCACAAGGCGAAGTTCCGGGGCTGGTTACAGGTATATGCGACTTGTGTTCCGAGCGGCGCCATGTCCGGTGCAAGGCGACTCTCCAACAAGCTCGTGCCGTTGAGCGTCTCCTCTGCTTTTCTCAACAAGTGCGTCAGTGTGTCTAACCGCGTCGCAAAGATTGCCTGAATGGAACTGATGGTCGAGCTGCTCATCGATTGTTCGAACCTCGGGAAATGGCTGTACACCCTCGTGCCGACTCAATGCGAGTCGGGGCACGTTAGATTATCCGTGGTGGGACGCTGAATGCAGCCGGTTAAGATCGCGAGCGTTGCTCGAGGAGAGCACCGCTCTCTGAGGGAATGGCCAGATAGATCGATGGCTGTCCAATGAGTGGGCTCTGTTGGTTGCAAGAAGAAACCGAAGAGGAAACGGAAGAATGGATGATCCTAGGAGCGCTGCGGTGCATTCCGAGCGTTGGAATGCACCAACTAGCGGGCAGCGCCCCAAACACTCGCGGTCGTCCACGATCACCAGCGCGCCAGCGCTCGGGTCGGTCTGCCGGCACGCTCGATGGGCACGCATTCGATACCGGTGACGATGACCGGTGACGGTTGGACACACACCAATTGCCGGAAACGCAACGGCTTGTGGATTCGCTTCCGTGACATTAGATCGCTGCGGTCAGGTTGTAGCCGCTGACCGCAATAGCGACAGAAGGCGCATCGTGCGCAATGTCCTTGTGACACGACCTGCATCGCATCGACGGCATCCGCGTGTCCCTGCAAGCTGACGCCTACGGATGTACAGCCAAGCTCGGAGCTAGAACGGCGAGGAGCTAATCCCTACAGAGAGTCAACTAGCCGCTCAGGTCTTCTCGCAATTGCGATGGCCGCTGGTCGAGACCAGCATCAGCCATCGTGCGGAAAACTCAACGGAGTGGGCGATGGATGCTAAGGCTCTCGTGTCGTTCTTGTTCGGCGCGTACATCGTCTCGCATGCCTCGGTCGCATCAGCGGCCGACGATCCGCCTGTCTTCTTCATCGACGACTTCAGCGGCACACAGCTCGACGCGACTCGCTTCAATGATCACGACGGAGCCTTTGTCGTTGAAGACGGCGCGGTCAGAAGGGACGGAGACGAGGGCGCGTACAGCGAGGATCGCCATTACCTGACGAGCGCACGATCCGATTATCTCTTGCGCGATTGGGCATTCGAGGTGACAGTGCATTCGCCCACCGACGGACCACCGGACATTCTCTTCATCGGCCTTGGGTCTGGTCGACCCGATCCAACGTACGTCAATGAACCGGCAAACGGTCTCATGTTCCGCATCCACCAAGGGTGGATCGATGGGCGGGTGGACGTAGCGGGGCACCCCACGAATCCCGAGTTCACATACTTCGCCGAAGCCGTCGGTGCGCTGCCAATGTCGAGCGACCGATTCACCGTGCGTCTGTCGAAGCGTGGGAACTCGATGACATTCGTGATCTGCGAGCGGCCCGCCGATCGCGCGAGCGACTCACGTCCTTGCGCGCGCGAGATCTTCCATCGGGTGGTGGATGTCGATGCGGCAGCGCCGTTTCTCGATTCCGGCAATGCTCATCTCTTCTTCGGAAATGGCAGCGGCAGCTATGCTTTTGAGGAGGCCGCCGTACGTCCACTTGGAAGTCTGCCTGAGCGTACCGCGCTCGATACGCTGCACGCTGAACCCGATGAAACTCTGCCGAGTGGCGAGAATCGTCTGCAGTTCGGTTATACGCTCGCGGTACGCAATGACGTGGCGCTCATCGGAATGCCCACCCATGTTGAGTTCGGTCGAATCGCAGTTTTCAATCGTCTGAATGGCATCTGGCGGCGCGAGGGCAGTCTGCCCTGCCCGCCGCGCGCGTGCTTGTTCGCGGAGGCGATGGTTCTTCGCGACAACATCGCCGTCGTCGCTGGCCTGCAATCCGTCTTGGTATTTCGCCGCGAGCGCGGTGAGTGGCGGCTGAAAGAACAGATCGATCCACCCGGTGGGCGGCCTCCGAATCCAACGCAGTCCGCCACCGCGCTGCCGCGGTCGGTGCAGTATCAAGATGGCCTGGTAACGGCAGCGTACCTGAGCAACGACGCTCCAGGCTCGTTGTACGTCTACGAGCTCGATGCCGCCGCTCGAGTGAAACGTCAAATCAGACTCAGCGCAAGCGACGCTACAGAGGGCGATAATTTCGGTCACAGCGTATCCATGGCGCGCGACATGATCATCGTCGGTTCACCTGATGATCGTCGCGGTGGCGCGGTCTACGTCTTTCGTCGACGCGGCGGCGAATGGGTCGAAACACAAAAGCTGCAGGCGAGTGATCATTCAGTCCGCAACACCTTCGGCCTCGCGCTCGCAATCAACAAAGGTCATATTCTCGTCGGGGCGCCGGGCATCGATAACGCCGGCACGGCGCACCTTGGCAATGAACGCGGCGGAGCGGTTTATCACTTCGCCGCCGTCGACGGCATGTGGGAGCAGCAGGCGAGATTCCGGCCCACGACGCAAGAGTTTCCTAACTACACGGACTTTGGAAGTCGCATCGTGATGTTCGGGGAACGAGCAATCATCGGCGCGACGCCCACACCTTCCGCACCTCCCGGCGAGGGCGTCGTCTTTGAGTACGTGCGCAGAGAAGGAAATTTCCGCCCGATTTCGGTCGCGCGCACTCGCAGTCGGGGTGGCGTCGCACTCTCGAATCAGATGTTGATGCTCGGATCGCCATGGGAGGACGTGGCTTCTGGCATCGGGCACGTTGCGCTCTACGCGCTCAATAGTTCGCCGGCCGCTTTGAGATACTGTGAGGGCCAACAGGGCGCGACATTCTGCGATGACTTCACATCCGGTGCCGCCGACCGCTGGCAGACCGAAGGCGGCATGTGGTCGGTCGAGAACCAGGAGTATGTCGGGCGGGGCGAGGAGGATGCTTGCGGCACCGGCTTCTCGACGAACCAGGCGCGCATTCCGGCTCTAACAGCCAGCGATGTCGACGTCAGCGTCTCGATCCGCTCGCTCGAGCGTGTCGACAAGGGACTCGTTCTGCGATCGACGAACCCGGGGGATCAGATCGAGCTGAACTTCAGAGCAGATCCATTCAACGACTTGATCGTCCAGGAGCTGCGCGATTGCCAGTTCGTCATGCTCGAATCAGGCTTTGCGCTTCCGCACGCGATGGAAGCGAGGAACCGGTTTCGCGCGCGACTCGTCGGGCGGCATCTGAGCGTCTGGATGAACGGTCGGCTGGTGATCTCGCGATCATTTCCCTTCACCGCGACATCCGGTGCCGTGGGCATTAGTGTCATTGAGGACGGTCTGGCGTCGTTCGACAACGTGCGTGTCGATGTTCTGCGCTAGGCATAGGTAATAACTGTATCGCGCAATGGGGCGGGCCGGGACACGCACCGATTCTCGTTCGAAGCACTCTCAGAATCAGCGCGTGCCGTGGCCGGCGCCGCTAACACTCGCATCGCTGCAGTCAGCAACATGATGGATGCAAGTGCCGCTAACTCGTGGGCGTCGGCGTCGACTGACCCGAAGACCGATAGCGCCCCGTGCTATCGCGCGTAGGATCGAGCTGAACCAGCCCCCTGTCCCTAGGGGTGCCTGGATAGGAGTTGCGGATCCCGACCGCATCGGCTCAGCCGGGCCAGCGCAACAGGATCCAAGAGCGTTTGCTGGTTCGTGCAACTCGGCAAGAAAGCCATCGCTGCGCTCGCCAGTAGACAGACTCTCGGTTGACTGAGAGGAGCACGTCCATGATCAAGAATGCTTGCCTGTCGCTGGCGGTCACCACGGTGCTCGTCGCAGGAGTTGCACAGGCGGACGAGTATCTCATTCAAGTCCCGGGAATCGACGGCACCTCCAACCGCGTTGGGTTCGAGGAGTACATCGCTATCGAGTACTTCTCGCTCGGATTCTCCCGCGGCACCTGTCGGGATCTGAACTTCATCAAGACAATGGACGCAGCGAGCCCCAATCTGACTGGTGCGGCGGTGCTCGGCACATCATTTCAGAGCATCGTTCTGGTAGGCCTGCGGGCGGGCGAAGCGCCATTTGTCCGTATGAGGCTGACTCTCACGGACAGCGTCTTCACGGCCGTATCGACTTCGGGCAGCAGCGCCTCAGATCTTGAGCCAAGAGACCAAGTCAGCCTGCAGCCTTCATCGGTCAGGATCGAGTCCTTCGAACAGGATATCCAGGGTCAGAGCGTGCTCGTTGCGACGAACACCGTCGTCTGCCAGACACCGCCGTCTGCTAGAAGGTGAGGGTGACGGTTGGACACCCACCGCAGTGGTCGAAGTGAGTCGCAACTTCGTGGGTGTCCAATAGAGAACCAGTCGAAGTGAGTCGCAACTTCGTGGGTGTCCAATAGAGAACCGTCGTTAGTGCCTCAAACCTAGCTCGCCACAGGGTTCAAACGCTCCGCGCTATTTGTTCGAATAGTCGAAGTCGCAAGTTGTGCGTTCGCCGCGTGGCTGTGGATGAGTACATCGGCAAGGCCGCTCATGCGTCCCTGCAGCCGCGGCATTCGTGCATCCACGCACATCAGCGTCCATAAGTCGAACGAGCTCTAATCAGGACTCAGTCAAGCGGCACACGGCCTTGATGCAATCAGTCAGCCCCGAGAGACTTTGTTCGAAGTTCCCATAGGAGGATCCACTCAGCCGGACTGCTTGCCACGGTGACTTATCCGAGGTGCTCGTCGACTTGAACCTCACCGCCTTGATCCCGCCTTTCTGCAGCATGAGATCGCGAAAACGTCGTTGCGTATCGATACGAGAGCGGATCTCAGTGACGTCTCGAACACCAAGTGCAATTTCGAGGACCAAGAGCAGCGATGCGAGCCCCGTCAGGTGGGAACGTAAAACATTGAGCTCGGCTTTACCTCCCTTGACGAAGATAATCTCCACCTCGGCTACAAGAGAGTCGGCGGGCTCGGGGACAGCGGCTAGTTGCTCTGCGTGTTCGCTGAGAACTGCGCCGATTGACTCGTGCATGTCGCTGCCGATCTTCTCATCGATGAACGCAGCGAACCGGAAAACCACGTCTTCGATCAGGGACGCTCGTACCTGCGGCGGTACGTTGTACGTTTCGAGGGGCTGCCGTAGCGAGAACGCGAGGGTGACGAAATCATCCAGGTCGACTGCTTCGCGCATCGCTGTCGCTGAGGGAACAGAGCCGGCCTTCTGAATTCGTGTAGGTTTCGAAGATGACCGGACTGTAGCTCGTCTCTGCTTTGTCATATTGCGACTCCCTTCCCAGGAGTTCGTAGCTTAGCTGAAAATCAAGAGGTGATCCGACACCCAGATGACTCGGAACATCGAACCGGTACTTCAGTGATTCATTCAGTTCAACGAGGGCGCATCGATTGCGCTTCTTGCGCCTCGCGTTGACGCGAACCGAATCGCAGCGCTATAGCTCTAGTGCACGGCTTAGGCCCTCTCGGCCGCCGCGTTCCTGCAGTGAGCTGCGGCCATGAGATGGCAACTTCAAGGAGACCACTATGCACAGGACCAGTTTGATCGCCGCAGCCGCGGTGATCGTGCTGAGCTCCGTGAACGCGGCGGAGCACGTGATATCGAAACAGCAGGACCCGAATCAGCCAGTGAATGCTGATGCACGAGCATCGACCAGCGAGAAGGGTGAAGCTGCGAACCGACAAGCAATCATCGTGAGCGGGTCGGCACGTTCTAACGTCATGTCGGGTGCGGTGGTCTCACAATCGGGCACGCGTGCGCCTGCTTTCGTTCCCAAGACGCCGTTCGTCTTCTATGCGGCGCGCGGCTATATAGGGAATGACGTCGAATTGCAGGCGCTCACAAGAGACATTCAGGAGCGGGAGCAAAGGTTGCTGCAGCATCCTGAGTACCGAGACTTGCTGCGCGCAAGAGAGCGCTTGTCGCTGCGTCAAATGCACCCGGATCTTGTCGCATTCATGCAGATATCGAAGGAGCAGGCGGACCAGCTCTTCGAGCTTCTCGCCGAGCAAAGAGTTCGTGAGCAAAGCGAGAGTAGACCGACGTGGCCGAGCCCCGGCGATGTGGCGGCAATGCAAGCGTTCGTGGAGACGACCCAAGAACGTCAGAGGGGAAATGAGGCTGAGATCGGCGCACTGCTTGGCCCCGATAAGTTCCAGGAATGGAAGGAGTACGAGCAAAGCACCATGGCGCGCTTTCTCGTGCAACGCTTGCAGGACACGCTGCCCGACGATGTGCGCCTGCGAACAGAGCAACTTCGGCCATTAGTGCGTGCGATCGCGCGCGAACAACGCGAAGTGTTCGAGGATCGAACGCTGGTTCTGCCGCAGGGCGACATTCCCGATGAAGAGCTCCAGAAGCACCTGCAGGAGTGGCAGCTCGAACGTATGGCCCTCGCGAATCAGAGAATCCTCGATGCGAGCGCGTCGATTCTGTCGCCGCGGCAGCTCGAGCACTTAGGCGCGATTTTGCAGCAGGAGCTGGAGGGTCACTCGCAGCGGCAATTCTTCTTTGGGGCGAGAGCGCCGTTGTCGCCGCCGGTCGTTATAGCTCCTCAGCGCTAGCTCGAGCCCCGCGACATCGTGATACGCGAGAGAAGTCCGTGAAAAGAGTGCTGGTGCTCGCATGCATCTGCCTAGCGTTTTCGACGAGCGCTCGAGCATCGCCGAGTCTTCCGCTTGCCTGGGAGAGATCCAGTTTCACAGTTCGTTTGGATAGCGGGACGATCGAGTTCACGATGGAATGTCCGAACGGAAGCTTGACGAAGCTGGTAGCCAGAAGCGCTGCGCGCGTGGCCGAGGCGCCGATGGAGCGACTGGCCGAGCTCGGCTTACCGAAGAGTTGCTCGGGTGTATCCACGCGCGCATCGCTCGAGACGGAATCGTCCGTCGATGTCATTGGAGTCGAATTGGAGGTGGAGCTGTCGCGAGAGTACATTCGTGAGGAGCTCTTGATCTTTCTCGATCTGAAAAGCTTCAGCTTCACGCAAGCCCGACGGCTACTGACATATCCGGGTGAAACAACGCAGGTGACTCGGGTCGTTCTTTGACGCGCCCGCGAGCCGCGCGCGACAGAGCGATCGATGCATGTTCCCGATCGGTTGTTGCGCGATTGAACATGTCGGTATCGCTGATTTGAACGGCTCGCAATATGTGTAACAAGCTGACTCCCATTTATGGGCTCACAAGCGTACTCCTCGGAATCGTCTGCCTATTGCCGATCCTCTGCGCCGAGGCGCAGATTGCGCTTCCCACAGCAAGCAATGACGCAGACAAGCGCGCGAGCTCGTCTGAGAACGTCAGGATGCAGGCGAGCATCACACTGACCGGAGAGCGAGTGTGCCTGCAGCGGCGCGCAGAGAAGGATGGGCGGGTGCTGATGGACTGCGTGATCGGTCTGCGCGGCGATGACGAGCGCTTCTATGGGTTGAGATCAGTCGATCCAAGTCGAATCGAGCCATTCCCGACGATGAATACACGCGTCCTCGTCACGGGGACGTTCCTGCCGTCCTCTGGCGACACGTTCGAGATCGTCGGCGATATTCTTTACGAAAGCATCGATTCGACCGACGATCCGAAAAGGGTGACGGGGAAACTGCTATGCGTGAACCATGATGCACCACGCCTTCCGCGAGCCGAGGCATGCAAGATGATCGTTCAGACCCCGGGCGGGTTGTTCTGGGGTCTCCAAGCACATCCAAGCGGGACGGCCGCTCAGTGGGAAATGCTCAGGCCGGGAATGATCATAGAGGCAGAAGGAGAAATCTTCAGCGCCGCGCCCCTGGACTGGCACTCGTGGGCCTCGCTAGGCGCTCCGCGCAGAATTCAAGGGGTCCTGGCAGTGAAGAATATCAAACGAATCGCGACGCATTAGTGCGTGTGCATCGCAGGCGACTTCGCGACGATAGCGCGGCTCGATTGATGCCGAGCTGCCGCCGATACGCCATCAACTGGTCAACCGTCCGATGTATGGCAGGGCGTGATCGCCATACGCGCTGGGGCATTTCGTTGGACGCTCCTCAACGCGGCCTAACGGATGCTCTAATCGGATCCACGCGCCCTGATCCAATCCTCGTGCTCCTCAGAAGCACCCACCGAACGAGCGCCAGACCTGGCTGGATCCTCACACACCAATGCACGTGCGAGCTCGCGAGTCACACTCCCACTGTCTCGGCTTGGAAATACTAGGCTACGTTGGTTATGGCAACCCTTCACCTCATGGTCGGGCTTCCGTGTTCAGGTAAGTCGACGCTGGCGCGGACGCTCGAGCATCAGCGCTCCGCGCTTCGTCTTACCCCGGATGAATGGCACATACGGCTCTTCGGGCAGGATGCGGAAGAGCCGGAGCATCAGACGAGGCACACGCTCATTGAAACGCTGCAATGGGAAGTAGCGAGCCGGGCACTTGCTTTGGGAGTGGACGTCATACTCGACTATGGATTTTGGACGCGTGCAGAACGAGAAGATTTCCGCTCGCGAGCGAAACAGCTCGGCGCGGGCAGCGAAGTGCATTTCCTCGATGTTCCGGAGGATGAACTGCTTCGGCGTCTGACGCACCGAAACGCGCAACGTTTGTTACAGACTTTCAATATTCCGGAAGAGATGATGAGGCCGTGGTTTGCGCTCTTCGAACGACCGACGTTTGACGAATTGCAGCGTAGAGATTAACGAACGAACACGCGCAGGGAGATGTTCAGGACTGGTCGGGACGCCGAGCCGCAGTCAGAAGTTCCGCGCACGCTCAGTGAGTGAATACCGATTCCGAGCCGAATCTGAAACCTGATAGCGCCACAATCCGGACGATAGCGTTGCGTGCGCATCAGCGACGCATTTCGTCAACATCGCAGACCCGAAGAAGAACAGGAGCACGCCAGTGAATCTAAAAATGTCGTTTCTCGCAATTATCGCTCTCATGATGAGCGCGGGAGCATCAGGAGCCGCAGACAAACCGAGCTACCAATCGAGTGGCGGATTGAAGATCACTGTTCTCTATGGGCATCCGACGAATCCGGAAGAGTTCGAGAAGTACTATTTCGAGACTCACATGCCGCTCGTCATCGCGGCGAACCCTGGCAAGAGGATGGAGACTTCGAAGTGTCCGCCAGCCGCTGACGGATCGCCGACCCCTTACTACCGAATTTTCGAGATTTGGTTCGATAGTCAGGCGGAGATGGCGGCGATAACCAGTACGCCCGAGTGGAAGAAAGTCGTAGCCGATGTCCCGAACTTTGCAACAGGCGGTATTACACGCGTCCTATCGAGCCTGGATTGACAATCGCGCGTATCCAATCGACCCCAAGCAGTGGTGGCAGCAATCGCGCGCGGATAGAACACCCTGAGGTAGCCCCGCTTCGCGGAAACCTAATCGCACACGTTGGCGAGAGAAGTGTCGATGAGCAAGCGCAAAGGTCGGGGCATCTGCGCGGAAAGAATACCGATTGGACATGCGCGCACGAGGAGGATGGCCCGCGCGAAGCTCACCTCTTGCGCGCGAACGTACTGATCCAGTTCGTCTCCCAAGTCTTGCCACCGTCGCCCGAGCTTGCTTGCTCCCAACGTGCCGATTCCGAAGTGATCTCAGACCAATGCACGCGCGTCGTAATGGCGCGGCCATTCAGGGTGTCATCGCCGAGGAAGGTCCCGACGCCGTTGCGCATCGATCCACGAACGGGCGTGCCGATCGTGGACGGATCGCGAGTATCGATCCACCAGCTCGAGTACTGCTTCGTTGCCGTGTCGAATGCCCGCAATCCGACGCCGCGTACAACGCCGGATGGAAAGTTCATGACATTGTCACTGACGTTGCCGTGCCCGCCCAGCACGGGCCAGTTCGTCAGCGTGCCGTCGAACTCATCCCATTCGTTGTTGCCCGCGAGTCGCTTTCTGAGGCGCCGGTGATGCACGTTCCAGCGACCAACTAAGAAGTCCCAATCCTTCGGTGCATCGTCGCGTTTCGCCAGCGGAGTCGGCTCAGCCGCGCTGCGCGTGAAGTAGTTGCGCCAGTTGACTTCCCAACTTGCACCTTCATCGGTCGAAAACGCCTGTTCCCACCACGGTCGCGGTCCGTGGATGTCGTTCCAGCGAAAGCGCACTGTGATCGGTCGACCGTTGAACGTATCTCGACCGAAGAAGGTACCTGCATTGTGTTCGAACGTCCCCAACACGGGCGGATCGATGCGCGTGGGATTCCGTCCGTCCAGCCACCAAATCGACCACTTGCCGCTTCTCTCATCGAACGCACGCAGCGAAAGTCCACGATAAGTGCCGCTCGGTATATCCACGATGTTGTCATCGATCGTGCCTAGGCCGCCCATCGTGAGCCACAGCGCGCTCTCACCGCCGAACTCCTCCCATTCGGTGTTGGAAACAAGCCGCTCTTTCAACCGGCGATGCCAGACGTCCCAGTTGCCGACGAGCCAGCGCCAGTCGTTCGTATGCGCGGATGCTGGTGCGGCTCGCATCATCGATGTCGGAAAGCCGAGCATCGTGGAGCCACCCGCAGCTGCGATCAGGCGGAGGAACGCGCGTCGTGGATGCGGTGTCGCGCGCTCGGGCGCGTTCGCGCAAAGAATGATCCGAGATCGTGACGTAGGCATGGGCATCTCGCAGGAGGCTGAGCGATTTGGTGTCAGATGATGCACGCCGTCTCAGCGTTGACCATCCAATAGCGATCCGGCAGGCTAAGTTGCACTTATGGTGAGCGGACAACGATTTCCATCTCTCGCAGCGATCCGAGCCTTCGAAGCGGCAGCGCGGCTCGGCAGCTTCGCGAAGGCTGCGCAAGAGTTGGATACGACCGCAGCGTCAGTTAGCTACCACGTTCGCCGACTCGAGGGGCAGATCGGCGCCACGCTCTTCGTGCGCCACCCGAATCACGTCGCATTGACTGCCTCCGGAGAAGTCGTCGCGCGTGAGGCAATCAATGCGTTCGCAGCGCTGCGAGCGAGCTTCATCCGCGCACAGGACGTGGAGGAGAAGCGCTTATCATTGACTACGCTCCCGACATTCGGGACGAGTTGGTTGACGCCGCGTCTTGGAAAGTTCCGGGCGAAGCATTCGGACATTCAGCTCAGCCTGGATCTGTCTGCCGCAGCGGAAGATCTGACGGCAGGTCGCTATGATGCCGCTGTGCGCAATGGGTACGGTGATTGGCCGGGACTGCGTGCAACGCAGTTGTTGCCCAGTATTTTCATGCCGCTGTGTTCACCCGCTTTGAAGGATGCGGGCGCCTACCTCACCGGGTCGCATCGTCGGGTGGGTGTGCCGCTCTTGGGACGCGGCGATTGGTGGACGCTGTGGTATCGAGCGCTCGGCCGCGACCCGCCGATTCCCCAGCACTCGCTGGGCACGCAGCTCGCCGCCGAGTATCTCGACATCGCCGAGGCGGTCGCCGGACATGGCATTGCTATCGGTTCCCCGATCTTGTTTCGCGAGGAGCTCGCTGCGGGCCGGCTCGTAGCGGCACATGATCTCATTGCAAGCGATGGACGCGCGTTCTGGTTTGCCTATCCTGTTGCGCGACAGAACAGCCGAAAGATCGCTTGTTTCGGTGAGTGGCTGTCGGATGAGGCTGCCGTTGCGCGCGAAGAAGCGCGAGGGTTCATTCGCAGTGCAGTTGTCGTGCAAGCCTAAGCGGCAGCCTGAGACATGCATCGGCTTCTGCCGAACGACCAGGTACCTACGCCGATCACTCGGTGTGCCCGTCCCCGGTTCTCAGCGCTCCCGGATACCGACGGGTTCGGCTTCGTCCTATTTACGCCAGTGCAATCGGCGAGGAACGAGAATGACCGAGCGGACGTTGAGCGGGTCCTCGTCTTCATAGACGATTGCAATTCGACCGTCTCCATCGATACCGGCTGGCACGAATCCTCCAGGGAAGCTGCGAGGAGTTACATCAGCCAGTCCAGTTTTGCGTGTCCACAAGAAGGTCCTTGAGCCGTTCGTTTCAGGAGTATGAAAGACGCCCACTACGCGTCCGTTACGCACATGCGTTGCCCATGCGGTAATCGTCGCGGGCGTGATGGCGCGCATGCCTTTGGACTCGCTCCAAACGAACGCGCGCGTCGTGGATCCTAAAGGCCCGCCAACACCCGAGAGTTGCCCCACGGCCCAGATTCCGTCCGTGTCGAATGCGAAACTTTCATTTGATCCCGCAACTACCCCCATATCGATTAGTCCCTGTCCATCACGCCACGCAAAAGCACGGCTCTCCTCAGTGGTCGCGATTCGCCTGTAGCCCACGACCAAACCTTTTCGCACCGCCTGCGCTTGGCCGTCGCCTCTGACGAAGACTCCATCCTGGACGATTGGCTCACCCAACAGGTCGATGATTTCTCCCGTGCTCCTCCATGCGACTGGGCGGCGACCGGGAACGCTGACGGTAGACCATCCTGCGATTAGATCGCCGTGAATCTGTCGCGCTGAGCTCTCAGTTCCAAACTCCAGTGTGCCCAAATCGACGATGCCAGCCATCTCTGTCCATAGAAACGCATGAATCTCTCCAGATGACGTTGATGCGTCGCCAACGACATTGTTGCCACTTACGCTATTCGGCCCGATGAACGTACCGCCGAGCGTGCCCAGATCTAGCATGTCGCTTTCGCGAGTCCAGGCGAATGCATGTACTTCCGTGTCGCCCGATATGTCGGAGCTGCCTACGACGCGTCCCTTGTCAATGGCGGATGCCGAAGCCCCCGAGCCACCTAACGTTCCTATGTCGACCGTGCCTGTCGCTTCGGTCCAAATGAAAGCCCGCACTGCTGCTGCATCAGGCGTGCGGCACCATCCGACAGCCTGACCCCGTTGAATCGCCTGCACACGGCAGCCCGCACCATCGAGCGTTATCTCGTGCACTTCGTAGTTATGTGCAGGGCGCAGCGGTGCGCGCCCTCCAGCTACTGCCGGCAGCGAAGCCAACAACAGAGTCGCAGCGTAGATCAGTGCAGATCGCCATCCCTTCATGAGCATGGAGTATCTCCCAGAGCAAACTCAGGACGGAGGTTACGGCCTATGCATCTAACCGATTAGAAGTACAAACACTTGGGAATACCGCTGACAGTACGTTACCTTCCAATGACCGTTGATATGACAAAAAGATCGACACGTTCGTCGCTGTCATCCGCCGCATCGGTCCAAGTGACTCGCAACTTCGTGGGTATCCACTAGAGAATCCGACACTGCGGGCTGCGAGGCAGCCCGCACTTGCAGTGGTCAGTCCGGGTGGTGGGTCGATGGTGTTTCGCAAGGGAAATCGGCGCACGGCAAGTTGTCAAACACCTCAACATCGTCCACTTGTACTTCGACGTTCGGAATGTTGGTGTAGCCAGGCGTCAACTTGATGCCCCGATGTGGGGAGCTCGCGATGGGCTGCTTCGCTACGCTCTTGATCTCCGCCCACCACGCGAACTCGTCAAGGTCCGACGCTGCTTGCCACAGCGCTGCGATTCGCTTTGCGTCGACGCGGCCTAGACGTTGCGCAATCGGGACGGATCAATTCGACGGCGGGAGCGCTTCTGCTCTCTTCTTTCCGTCTGCGAGCGAGTTGTGCATCTTCACTGCGAACTGACGCTCCAAGAAACTCTCGCGGAACACGCGGTCGCCATACTCACCGAGCGTTCCTGGATAGGCCTCTCGATCGAGCTGGAACGAGTACGTCCAGCGCACATGCGTGCGTGTAGCGTTGACGGCGGTGCGGACAATCTCGCCGATCGCATAGGAAATGCCGGGGTATTTCGGGCTCGTATACTTCCAAACGACATACCGGAATCGATCCGAGTCGGGGTGCTGTTCGTGTAACAACACCTGTTCCACTAGGGTCGAGCCATCCGTGAGACAGACGAGGCGGCGGGCGCCCGGCTGAGGAAATGTTACGTCTGTCGTCAATCTGTGCGTGGCGGAAACACCGGGCAAAGGACCTGTGCGATCGATTCCTTGCGCGAGCGGCGTTCTGGCGGCCAAGTCTCGCAATACCGCTAGCGGGCGCTCGATCGTGACTTCCTCGGTGTGTGAAATGAGCTCTTCGACAGGCGCGAGCCCTGGGTGCGGCGTGTCTACGAATCCCTGCGGAGGTACACACGAGTCCGCCGACCAACCGGTTGGTACTGCGATCGCGTTTATTGACACAAGCAAACCAATGCACAGGTATTTTCGTTGCATGCATTCTCCGCAGGAAACGATGCTGATACTCGAGAGGCCGCGCTCATCGTCGGCGAGATCGCGTCAACGTGGAAGTAGTATGCGACTAGGCGTTCGCGGAGTGCGGCCAGCGGCGCGCCGCTTTCGAAACGGCTATGAATCTACGCGCGCTGATCCAGGCGCGTGTTCTTCACAAGCACGCTGGACACCTACCGAACTCATGCCACACTTGGCGGATCACCACGCACCACAGCTCGGCGCGAGCAGCGAAGTGCATTTCCTCGAGGTTCCAGAGGATGAGCTGCTTCGGCGTCTGACGCACCGACACGCGCAACGTTTGTTACAGACCTTCAATATCACGGAAGAGATGATGAGACCGTGGTTTGCACGGCGCAGACGACCGTGACGCGACTCGTTTGTAAGTTGGATTAATAACTGACACACGACACGCGGCTGCTGAAGTCGCCCACCTAAATCGTACTTTTCGGGTTCGATGTGCCACAGTCATACAGGATCGTGGCGTTCAGCTATCCTCTCGGATCGGACACCTTCTCCACTGATTCGGGAGCTTGAGATCTTGAAGTCGTCGACCGCTGTTCTCCTTCTATGTCTGGCCAGCTTTGTGTGGCCGGCGATCGCCGCGGAAGATGCCGCGAAGGTCGGTGCGCCTGTAGCAAGAGCGTCGAGTGCGCCCATAGACCCAGCCCTTGCTTTTCCGCATAAGATGCAAGTGTTTGCGTTGTATGGAGATGACCCAATACCGAACTCGAAGCCGGCATCCAATGAGGAGTCCGGTGCCGAGCAAGGATTTCTGAAGAACGTTTCACGTCCGCAGATTCACGTGTACCTCCCCGCGAAGTTGAGAGCCACCGGAGCAAGCATGGTGATCCTGCCCGGTGGCGGATACGGCGGGCTCACGTTTGATTACGAAGGCACGCAACAGGCCCGGTTTTTCGTGGATCACGGGATCGCTGCGTTCGTCGTGAAGTATCGAATCCCGAGCGATAAGACCATGCTCGACAAATCGATCGGTCCCCTTCAAGACGCGCAGCAAGCGATGCGCTTCGTCCGCCAGCGGGCCAGCGAATGGCACCTCGATCCGGCACGCGTCGGCGTCATCGGCTACTCCGCCGGCGGGCACTTAGCATCGACGCTCGCGAATCGTTTCTACAAAGCTTATGTGGCGAATCCCGATCGGATCGATCTTCGGCCCGACTTCATGATCCTGGTCTATCCGGTGATCAGCATGCAGAGCGATATCACGCACTTGGATTCACGCGAGGCGTTATTGGGTGCCAATCCGTCGGCTGAGCAGGTTCGGCTGTTCTCCAGCGAATTGCAGGTAAGCGAACGAGCCCCGCCGACGTTGATCCTTCATGCCACCGATGACCAGCTCGTGGACGTCAGCAACAGTCTTCGTTACTACGAAGCGCTGCGGCACGCGGGCGTTCCGGTGGAAATGCGTTTGTTCGAGAAGGGTCAGCACGGCTTCTTTCTGATGCCGCGGGACCGCTGGCAATCCACGATCACAGAGTGGCTGATCTCGAACGGATGGTTGCGTCCGCATGCGGGTGCTACGAACGAGAAGTAGAACACCGCTAGGGAATCGCGAGAGATGTATTCGCTCACGAGTCGTTCGTCGCTCTTACGTAGCGTTCGATTCCGCGACGAACTCAACGATCGCCTGCAGCACCTGGTCTCGATGCGACAGCATGATCCAATGCGAGGCGCCGGGCAGCTCCAGGACGCGCGCACCTTTCAGCTCGGTGCGAAACTTGTCGATTTCGCGTCGCTGCATCTGATCTCTCATCGCGTGCAGCTCGCGTAATGTTTGAAGTAGAGCCGCGTCGGTCGGGTCGTGCCAGGGTTTGAGCAATTCATCTGGGCCGATCGAGGTCGCGTAAATTCCAAGCGCAGGTGAGCTGATGCTCCGATAGTCAGGCGTCGAGATGCCGGCCTCGATGGCTTGCACGACGCGCGCATCGACCGATCGCTGTCCAGCGAGATGTCGCTTTCCGACATTCCACATTGCAATCAGCTCGCCCTCGGGAAGGGCTGTAGCGTCAGTTCGATCGAAGAACCTTTGCAGAGATGCGTAGGAGGAGAGCTCTCCGGGCAACGGCCGTGGCGCATCGGGGAGCGAAGCGGAGAGCTCGCGATAGTCCTTCGGTGTTGCTGCAGAGCGATCGTAGGCGGCGTCTAGATAGACGAGCGCAGCGACTCGCTCGGGATGATGCGCGCCAAGCGTATTGAGCTCCTCACCGCCGATGGAATGGCCGACGAACACCGCGCGCGCGATGCCGAGCGCGTCCAGCACACGAATGACGTCCTGCGCGAGTCGCTCCTGGTCATAACCGTGATCAGGGCGACTGGAGTAGCCGGTACCTCGACGCGTCATCCCGACGACTCGAACGTGTTTCGAGAGGAGGGGAGCGAAGTCATCGAATGAGTGCGCTGTGGCGCCGAGTCCAGGGATAAGCACGAGTGTCTTGCCGTCGCCGCCCCAGTCGAGAACTTCGAGCTGCACATTGTTTTCGACCTCGACTGCCTTGATCTCATGCGGAGATCGATCGTTCCAGCTCGACAGATGAGGCACGTTGATCGGTTGCGTGCCGGGTAATGGGCAGTTGACGCGGGTATCGCCCAGCACTCCCTTCGTGCGCGCGCGCACCGTCGTGAAGGTCGCCGCGCGGTATGCGCGAATCTTGATGATCTCGGATTCGACCAAGTCCGGAGATGCGATAGACAGCTCGATACGCCAGCCATTGAGTACTCGCAACGGCCACGGAGCGTAGTCGACACGGCCGGAGTCGACGCGGCTCGCCGGCACGCCGTTCAACTCGGCTGAGAGCATTGCGGGCTGACGTCCGGAAGCGAAGCAGTCGACGGTGATGCGTTCGTCGAGCGCGTCACGCCTCGCGCGACACGTACCGATGCCAGACAATCGATGATGGTCATCGTCCACGGCAAGCTCCGCAGTCGCGGGTTCGAGAACGGCGACGGAGTAGTCGATATCGAGCGTGGGTTCGGCGCCCTCGACGAAAGCATGCAAGGCGGAGTGCGGCAGGAGCCAAGCATGCGAAAGCGTTTCGCCGTCGATCCCGTTAGTGCTCCCGGCGGAATGAGCCGCTGGACGTAACCGCATGAGGGGCTGCTTGCCGCCCGTATGATACGTAGCTTGCGCGTACGCGACGTGCAGACGCCAGTCTTCGGGCAGCCCGCGCGGAACGACGCGCGTGGTGAAGGCAATTGCATCCTTGCCGGCGGCTTTCAAACGCTCCTCGCCCCATCGATGCAAGGCGAAAAGGTTGTTGACGCTATCAGATCCGTCGATGGCGGATTCGCCCAGGCGCACCGCGGGAAAGCACGCGAGCGCATGACGCACAGTCGGCTCGTGCTCGAAGGAGTCGCGACTCGTGTTGGCATTCAGCGTGCGCTGGAGCTCGAACGTGAATGGCCATGTGAGCAGAAACATCGGCGAGATGATTGCAAGGAGGCCGGTCAGGAGGCCGCCGATGAACGCAATGCGTGCGTACTGCAGCTTGCGTCGAGCGTAGGCGGCCCAAAGGCACATTGCCGTCGCGACGATGAAGATCAGCTTGCTCGAGAACATGCCGATCCACTCGAAGCCGTTGACGAACAAGGCCTCGCCCAAGGCTGTGTTTTCGGGTCCAGGTGGCGAGATGAAGGGTGTTGGAACCACGAAGATGAGCACAAACAGAGCAATCAACACACCGAAGCCCTGGAGCATGTTGGCCGTGCACACGGCTGTCATGAGCACGATCGGCACAAACAGGAGAGCGATCGGGTCTTGGAGCAAAAGTGCATCGAGTAACGATGCGCTGAGCGGGTTCCCCTGCAGCAGGTCGATCGCAAACGTCGTCAACGCGCGAGGCACATAGATCACGATGGTCATCATCGTCAGCTTCGCGAAGAGCAACGCGCCGCGTGGCACGGGCCGGCACAGCCAGTCATCCGTGAGGCTGACGGGAGGATCGGTGTGGATGATCGAGAAGATCGCAATGCTGTTGGCGATGATCAGGACAGCCGGCATCCAGGACGTCAGAACAGGCCAGGCATCGAGCCGGGATGCGATGATCGCCGCTGCTTGAAGGAACGAGGCGAGGAGCAGCACCGGATACAGCATCCGTGCGTCCTTCTTCAGGATCGCGGTCACGAGGCTCAGACACGCTCTATTCATTTCCATGTGCGCCGGTTCACGCCTTGCGGCGTCGGTGCTCCTGCATCAGTGCGTTCGCAATGCTGCGCAGATTCATCGGCTCGGCCTGCACGGATACGGCGCCGAAGTGCGCAGTCAGGCTGTCGTATAACTCCTGCTCATCTGCGAACTGGCTCGTGACGAACTGAAGCTGATGCCCGACGATCTGCGGCGACAGCCAACCTGCCGGGTGCGGAGAGGGAAGGCTCTTCACGGCCGCGAGCCGTACACTGACGCTGCGGAAACGTTCCTGCAGTGTCTCGATGGCTTCCTGGATCAAGAGCCGTCCGTCATGCATGAACGCAACGTGCGTCGTGAAACTTTCGATCTCGGTCAGCTCATGCGATGAGATCAGGATCGTGGTGTCTTCGGCTTGCTGCAGCAGACCGTTGACGACTTCGTCGCGCACGAGTGGATCGAGTCCGCTGAGCGGCTCATCGAGCACGAGCAGCTTCGGCCGAAACGCAAGCGCGCCGATCAGGAGCAATTTCATCCGCATTCCATGCGATAGATCCTTCAAGCGACGATCGGACGGTAGATCGAACTGCCGCAGCAGGCCGCGCTCGAGTGTCTCGTCCCAGTTCGAATACAGGCTGCGCAAGTACAGCAGGTATTGAGCGACGTGGAGTCGTTCCGGCACGCGTTGACTCTCCGAGACG
This sequence comes from Pseudomonadota bacterium, assembly GCA_023417315.1. Taxonomy (GTDB): domain Bacteria; phylum Pseudomonadota; class Gammaproteobacteria; order Steroidobacterales; family Steroidobacteraceae; genus Steroidobacter. The sequence continues at coordinate 82,922 of JAEZFW010000043.1, read as the reverse complement.
TAGCCGATCTGCTCGTAATGCCGAGCGCGCAGAAGTGTGGAGCGCGTGCCGAGAACGTATGCATCGCCCTGATCGGGCTGCAGGATGTTCAGGATCGTGCGGATCGTGGTCGTCTTGCCCGCGCCGTTGGGACCGAGCAGCGCAAACACCGAACCTTCGGGTACACGCAGGTTCACATCGTGAAGCGCCTCGAAACGCCGGTACGTCTTACTGAGACCGTGCGATTCAATCACCATGCGACACCGCCTTCAGCCGCTGCAGGCTCTGCCACTGCTCGGTGATCGCGGTCACCACGTCGTCAAGGGTCGCGCCGACTCGAATAGCTTCGACAACGAGCTGTTCGATGTCCTTCTCCAGCAATCGCTTGCGATCGCCCGAACGCGCCTTAGGAGGTTGTCCGACGACCGTCCCGAGCCCGGGCTTCACGATCAGCCAACGGTCCTGGACCAAATGTTGAACGACCTTGTGCGCCGTATTCGGATGAATCTTGAGCGCGACCGCGAGCGCGCGCACGGACGGAAATGCCTCGCCGGGCTTGAGCTCGCCCGCCAGAATCGCTCGCGTGGCGGCGAAGCAGACTTGCTCGAAGATCGACTTGCCGGGATCGAGCTTTACCTTGAATGGGACCATGAAGTATGCGCCCTCGAGAGCGTCGTCGAATCAACTGTAACACGCATACTGTGACACATGTGGATCTAGAATCAATCCCGAGCTCGCATCTCTTGGCGCGCAACTTAGCGCGCTTCTATGTGTTCTTAGTCTCTTGGAACCGGGAGGGCTCACGTCACTGAGCACCCACCGAGTTGTGGCCGAATCGCCTAGATACCGAACATCGGTGCTGCACGATCTCGTAGCCTTCGCTCTCAGGCTACGCATCTAGGACCGGAAAGTGTTCTTGCTTTGTAACGATCTCGGCGCACCGCGGCGCATCCGTTGCGTATCTCTCGTGCGTGCGTCGACTCAAATCCAAGCGTAGCGCTATAACTCTTGCGCGTCTGGCCTCTATTGGTGCTTCTTCCTTTCACGCGGAAGAAGTTCGGAGAGACGGCCTCGCCTCAGGAGAAACCGCCTTGCTCAAGATCAATTTCGTCGCGGCATCGATGATTGCGTGCACTTCCGCCCTCGCCGCACAGCAATCGGCATCGAACCAAACCGATGAGACGGCTGCGGTCGGCGCCGATGCAGAGTCGGCGCTGACCATCAGCGAGACTTCACCTTCATACGTCGTGCCGGGCTTGTTGAGCGTGGGTGGTGCTTCCAGCACCGCGCCGAGCGGTGTCTCGCAATCGGCAATCGGCGCGCCCGCACTCTCTCCGGTGACGCCGTTCGTGACGCGCGCACCGAGCGGCGATACGGCGGCAGATCGGGAGCAGTACAGGCTCGTACAAGAGATCCGCGAGCGTGAGCGCAGGTTGCTCGAGGATCGTGAGTACCGCGATCTGCAACGGGCAAAACATCGCCTGACGATGAGCACCACGCACCCTGAGCTTGCAGACATCCTGCAAATTCCGAAGGGGCAAGCGGATCAACTACTCGATCTTCTTGCCGAGCACCGCATCCGAGACGACATGGCTGCAATCCCAATGTTGCCGGGACCAACGAATCCAGCGGAGGTGCAGGCACTCATGGACCAGGCCGAAGAGCGCCGAAGCATCGCCGAGGCCGAGCTCCTCGCACTGCTTGGTGCGAGCAAGTATCAGGAGTGGAAGGAATACGATAAGAATGCACTTGCCCGCTTTCTGGTGCAGCGGTATCGCGCGAGCTTGCCTGATGATGCGCCGTTACGACCCGAACAGGTGCGACCGCTCGTGAGCACAATCGCGCGTGAACAGAATCGGCTCTTGGAGCTGAGCGTGCCGGCTATCGCGCTTGGCCAAGTGCCCGACGAAGCGTGGCAGAGGCGCGAGCAGGAGCAACGGCGCGAACGCATGAGCACGGCGCATCAGCGTATCCTCGATGCCAGCGCATCGATCCTCTCGCCTGTGCAACTCGAGCATCTGCGATCCATGCTGCAGGAAGATCTCGAGTTGCGCTCGCAGCACGTCGTGATGCCTGCGCGAAGTGCGCCCGTGTCGGCTCCGCTGCGCGTGCAGCCGGTCCGGCAGTAGGACGAGAGACAGAGCTTGTCATCTTCGTTGGATCGTCGAGTGTTCTGAGGAAGCAGAACGCCGTGTCCAGTTCAAATCCGGCTGCGTTTTCGGATAACTAAATCCTCGCTAAGTGCCTCTATTGCATGTCGCACCGACTGATGGGTGCGTGTGCTCGATTGCTCGATACCGAGTTGTGCTAAGCACGCGAATGGGTGTCCAATCGCCTCAAGCCGTGGCCCCGAGTTGGATTCGAGTTCATCGATCGCACGGTCTCCGGTTCGGTCGTTAGCACTCCGTGTGCCACGCTGAGGCTTCGCCGGGATTGGTCGCCTGGAGAGCGTGCGGTGTTCAACGGTCGATGACGGCCACTGCCGCGTGGATGTCGCGCCGACAGATGGGTGGCGCGTCCTCGGGTCGCGCATGCAGTCCGATTCGAAGGATGCTCAACGAGAGTGCGCCGCGAGATCACCACGCACCAATGCACATGCGAACTCGAAATCCGAGCGGCGCTGGGTGCCGCGTTCTACTGCCTTGGACGACGAAATCGGCCCGCGAAGTGACTCAGGCTGACCGTGCTGTGAAGGTGTGGGACACTCGTGATATTGCGCAAACACTTCTTCGCTTAACCGATCTTAGCGACCGGGTCATCATCGAACGCTCCGATAGCGGTGAGTCTCGACCATGATTTCTTCACTTCGATTGATTGTCCTGCTGGCGCTGACCTTGGTGTCCGCCTCTGTCTTCGGCCAACAGATCCCCAAGGCCGAGCTCGAGTTTCTCACTCGCGAATGGAAAGGCGAGCGCTTCCCGGACGGGCGGCCCAAGGTGCCTGACGAAATCCTCGACCGCATGAAGCTCGTGACGCTCGAGGAAGCGTGGGCGGTGCTTCGGGGAGAGAACTACAACTATCAATATGAGGGCGATTGGATGACGTTGCACGGCGATGAGGTGCTCGTTGGCCGTGCCGTGACTGCCACATTCATGCCGGGCCGGCCCGACATTCACCGCGCGTTCGACGACCGCGGCCACAACAAAGACGGCCGGGTGAAGTCGCAGAATTCATGGACCATCGATCTGCTGACTAAACGCGACGTCTACGTGGTCGATCAGTTCGGCGCGCACCTCGACGGCCCGACGGTCGGCGACAACCTCGGCAATTCGATCTTCGCGAAGACGGGCAACGGCATCGTCTATTACGGCGCGCTGCGCGACGTTGCGGGACTCAAGGAAATTGAGGGATTCACCTCTTTCTTTAAGAGCTATCACCCTTCGCATCACCTCAACAACCCTGCGGGCCAGCTCAACACCACGCTCGTCGGCATCAACCAGCCGACCCGCATCGGCCACGCCACGGTAATGCCGGGCGATGTGGTGCTCGGGCGCGATGGCGGCGTGATCTTCATCCCGGCGCAGCTCGCCGAGAAAGTGGTCAAGACCTCCGAGGTCGTGCGCTTGCGTGATATGTTCGGGCACCAGCGACTGCGCGAGCAGAAGTACACGCCCGGTGAGATCGACTCGCGTTGGTCGGATGAGATCGAGCGGGACTTCTCATCATGGCTCAACGAGCACATGGATGAGCTGCCCGTGCCCAAGGAGCAAATCCAGGAGCTCCTCAAGACGCGCACTTGGTAGCGCTGGGTTGAGCTCAGCCATCGTGTCGACCTTCAGCTAACTTCCGATCTGTCATTGCCTCAGACATGAAACACACACGCTCCCGCCGCGACTTCATTAGCAAGAGCATTCCTGCCACGTTGCTTGGCGTGGGTGGGCTCTCGACATTCGGCGCGAGCCTTGAACAGGCCGTCGCCGCGACACCGACGAAATCTTCGGCGCCCTCCGAGCTCAAGATCACCGACATCAAGTGCGGCTACATCCGCCAGGGATCCGGCCTGTTCGTGAAGATCTATACGAACCAGGACATTTGGGGTTGCGGCGAGGGTGTCGATGCCGTCCCCGGCACCTACCACTTGGTGAAAATGTTCGGCGAGCGACTGAAGGGGAAGAACCCGCTCAACGTGCATCGCCTGTTCGAGGACATCCGGCGCATGGGTTTTTTCCAGGGTGCACAGGCCGGGATGTACGTCGCAGTGTTATCAGCGGTGGAGGCGGCGCTGTGGGATCTCGCGGGCAAAGCGCTCGGACTTCCCGTGTATCAGCTGCTCGGCGGCAAGTTTCGCGACCGCATCCGCGTCTATATGGATACCGCGCTCTATCAGGTGAAGCTACCGAAGCCGGAGGAGTTCGCGAAAGCCGCGCGTGAGGCGGTCGACATGGGTTTCAACGCGGTGAAGTTCGACCTCGATCAATTCAATGACCCGAACAAGTACGATGCCTACAACTGGACCGCCAGCCCCGCTGAGCTGCAACGCATGGTCGACCAGATGACAGCGGCACGTGAGGCAGTAGGCCCGAACGTCGACATCTGTGCCGACATGCATGGGCGCTACGATGCAATCACTGGGGAGAAGGTCGCTAAACTGATGGAGCCTTTGAAGCTGATGTGGCTGGAGGAACCGGTCCCCGCCGAAAACATCCAAGCCTACAAGCGAATCACCGAGTCGACGACGACTCCGATCTGCGCCGGCGAGAACAGCTATCTAGCCTACGGCTTTCGCGAGATGCTCGAGATCGGTGCGGTGGACATCGTCATGCCCGACCTGCAAAAGTGTGGCGGGCTGGGCGAGGGCCAGCGCATCGCGAATCTCGCGAACCTCTACTACACGCCCTTCGCGCCGCACATGGTGGCCTCGATGCTGGGTGCCATGGCAGCGTGCCACGTGTGCGCCTCCGTGCCGAACTTCATGATCATGGAGTGGCAGATCTATTTTCATAAGAATCCGATGTTCGACGAGATCGTCACTCATGACGTCCCCAAGATGACCGATGGGTTTATGCAGCTCTCGGAGAAACCCGGTATCGGCGTAGAAATCAATGAAGAAGGGATGCGCAAGTACGCCGCGCCCGGAGTTCCGTTCTTCGAATAACCTCGCGGTTCGGCATGACCTCCTATCACCAGACGCTGCTGCGCCTATCCTTCGCTTTATTCGTTGTCGCCATCGTGCTGTTCGTGGTCTCCCGGCCACTGGCCGGTGGCACCGTGCTGGCCGCGTTCTTCTTGATCGCTGCGATCGGCGTGCGTGGCAGCGAACGGCTACGGGGCATTTCCTATAGCTTGATGATCTTCGGCGCGGTGACCCTCGCGATGTGTTTCCCGGCGCCGATGGTGGCGTGGGGCGATTTCAAATTCAGCAAGCTCATTGTGCCCCTACTGCAGATCATCATGTTCGGGATGGGCACGGTGATGAGCGCGAAGGATTTCGCCGGGGTGGTGAAGGCGCCTGTTGCAGTGGGCGTCGGGATCGGGTGCCAGTTCACGATCATGCCTTTTGTGGGCGCGGGCCTCGCATTGGCCTTCGACTTCCCGCCTGAAATGGCGGCAGGTGTGATTCTCATCGGCGCTGCGCCCAGCGGTCTTGCCTCGAACGTGATGGCCTACATCGCCAACGCCAACCTTGCGTTGTCCGTGACGCTCACGACAGTCGCAACGCTGCTGGCTCCGCTCATCACACCGTTCTATATGCAGTGGCTCGCAGGCCACTACATCCCGATCGATCCTTGGGCGATGATGTGGGACGTCACGAAGATGACCATCCTGCCGGTCATCGCGGGTCTGATCTTCAATCACCTATTTCACGGTCGGACCGCGTGGCTCGATCGCTTAATGCCGAGGGTGTCGATGGGCGGCATCGTCGCGATCCTCATGATCATGACCGCCGGCCGGCGAGACGAGTTGCTCGCCGTGGGGTTGATTCTCATTGTGGTCGCACTCTTGCATAACCTCTCGGGTTACCTGCTCGGTTATTGGACTTGCCGTGCCCTCCGGATGGATGAGCGCACGTGTCGAACTATTTCGTTTGAAGTCGGTTTGCAAAATGCCGGTCTCGCCACCGGTCTAGCATTGGAACTGGGTCGCGCGGTCGCACTCGCCCCCGTGGTGTTCGGTTCGCTAATGAACATCACCGGCGCCACGCTCGCGACATGGTGGCGCGAAAAGCCGATCGCCGACGGGCACCGACAGCCTGTCGATCGATGAAGAACGCATCGAGAGATGATCGGACAAGGGTCGATGAAGGCCGTCGGCCCCGTGTCGTCGACTCGCGCTGACTCGCTAGCGAGGAGGAGGCGGCGGCTCGAAATATCGATCCGCCTGCTGACGCGATGAGACAGAGCTGCTGAAGACATCGGCAGTAAGCGGCAGCATCTGCTCATTCCACGCGATCCAAGCGTCGCGCAGTTCTCGAAACTTGTCGGGAAGTCGCTCGGCCAGGTTCGCACGCTCGCGAACGTCCGTTCGAAGATTGAATAGATATTCGCTGCCATTGATCCGGAGATACTTGAGATCGCCCGCCCGCACGGCGCGTTGCTCCTGCGCTTTGTATCGCCAGTAGAGCGTGCGCGGATAGGCCTCGCGAGTGCCTGACAGCACCGCAAGCAAATCGTCTCCGTCAGGTGGATAGGAGGGATCATGGCTCGCGCCGGCGCACGCGAGCAGCGTCGGCATCCAATCCATCGTGATCGCAACTTGCTCGCAGATGCGCGGTGCGAGCCGCGCAGGCCAGCGCACGATTGCGGGTACTCGGATCCCGCCTTCCAACAGCTCTGACTTCTGACCTGTGAACGGCCAGGCGTCGGAGAAGCGTTCGCCGCCGTTGTCGCTCGTGAAAACGACGACCGTGTTTCGCTCGACGCCGCGTTCCTCGAGCGCGCGTAGCACTCGACCGACCGCCTCATCGAGCGCGAGCACCATCTCGCCATACTTCTCGAGGCTGCCGCCGTCCAGGTGGAACAAGCTCTTGAGTTGCGCGGAGCTACCGGCGTCATTTCGACCTTGCCAAGGCCAATGCGGCGCCGTGAAGTGCAAGGAGAGGAAGAAGGGATCGCGATATTTTCGTTCGATGAAGTCGACCGCGCGTTCGGTAAGAAGGTCTGTGTAGTAACCTGCTTTCTCAACAGGGACTTCGCCTTCGTAAAGATCGTTGGGAGATGACGCTTCGCTGCCCCGCTTGTGCGTGAAGTAGTCGATTGCACCCGCGTGGTTGCCGAAAAACTCTTCGTAGCCGCTCTTCAAGGGCCCGAATGCGGGCAAGAAACCCATGTGCCACTTGCCGACGAGACCCGTCGCGTATCCCGCCTTCTTCAGCAGCGAAGCCAGCGTCGGATGCGAAGGGGGGAGGCCGATTGCGTCGCGCGGCTCCGTGATGGGCTCCTCGAGACCGCCCCGTAGCCGGTATTGGTAGCGACCCGTTGCCAGAGCAAATCGCGTCGCGGAGCACACCGGAGAATTCGAGTACGCCTGCGTAAGGCGCAATCCTTGTTGCGCCAGCCGATCGATATGAGTCGTTTTGTACTCGCGCCTGCCGTAGCAGCTCAAGTCTGCATAGCCAAGATCATCTGCAAGGATGAAGAGAACGTTCGGTGACGGACGGGCGGCGGCGAACAGGGGCGAAGCCAGGGATGTAGCAAGCAACGAGCTCGAACCGGAGATGAATGATCGCCGGGAGACTGTCGTCGAGCGCATGTGCGGCTCCGAAGGGCAGGTGCCTGCAAGTATCTGCTGCCTTATGAAAGATGGGAATCCCGACGAAGGGCGAATGAGAAATCCGATCGAAGGGACATACAAAAGAAAGCCTCTGGTTTCCCAGAGGCTTTCTAGACGCGGCACCAAAAGTTGCGGCGCTCTACGGCGTCGCGTTCAGGGCATCATCTGCTTGCAACACACCATAGCCCACCGCGTCGCAGGGTGTACCGTCGCAATCGGTGTCCCAGGTGATCGTGGCCGCATGGTCGAAGTCGAAGATGTCTCGCGATCCCGTTGCGGACAACGGCAACGCTGTGCTCCTCAGGATGCTTTGCACCTGCGCCTGCGTTAGCGAAGGATTCTTCTGCAACATCAGCGCAGCGACGCCCGAGGTGTGAGGGGCAGCCATCGAAGTACCGCCAACGTAATAGAAGTTGCCGGCGTTGCGGCCAACGAGATCGCCGATCCCCTTGGACCACCACGGCAGATGGTTGTACCCCGGCGTCCCTGCGAACGGACCGCGCACCCACGAGCCCGGCGCTAAGACGTCGAGCTCCTGTCCCGGCAATTCGCGGCTGCTGAAGTCGCTCACGTAAATATCGTCCGCGACGGTCGGATCCGCGACGTCGCCCGACCCCGGCAGCAGCGGCGGGACATGATCAGAATCCTTCAACCACCACATGCGATAGCGCGGAAGTCCGTCGGTCGGTTTCAGCCATTCTTCGGTCCAACCAATGGAGCCCGCTGAGATCACCGGTGCGTAGGCGCCCGGATATCCCATGCCTTCTTCGCCCTCGTTGCCTGCAGACGCGACAACGATCACGCCGTTCGCGATGGCATAGTCGAGCGCTTCCTGCTCGATGGGCTCCAGCTCCGAGCCTCCAAGGCTCATGTTGATGACCATCGGGCTGTAACCTGCCCGCTTGAGATCCGTCGCGTAGCGGATACCCGCTGCGACCATTGCGCTCGTTCCGAATACTGCGTTCGATGCGGCGATCGGACCCGGGTCGTCGCACTTCGGCAACGCGGGGATGTGGTAATCGGCGAGCACGCGCACGGGAATGACCGTCACGTCCGGAGCAATGCCGCGCACCATGATCGGCGGCAGGGGGAAACCGCCCGCGGTATCTGCGTTCGAGTCATAGAAGTAACCGAGAATCGTGCTCGCCACATGCGTGCCGTGCGTGGATCCCGTGGAACCCACCCACGTCGATCTTTGCAGCGTCCCGACCTCGACTTCGACTCCGCAAGGATCGCTGTTCCTCGCTTTGAAACTCACCGGCTGATAGAACCCGGCGCCCAGTTGCGTGGCGACACGCGCCTCTGGGAAGTAATCGCGCCAGTGCGGAACCATGCCTGTATCGAGTACGGCGACGTACACGCCGTGCCCTGTTTGCGACACGTTCTCGAGGTTGATCAGATCCGAGTCCCACGTGTGATAGCCGCCTTCTGTCGATGTCATTCCTCTGAAGGGGTTGCCTGCAATCGCCGCCGAGCACACGGCTGTGGCGAGCGCCGTGCTCAAAAGGGCTCTATACCCAAGCTTCATATTGAATCCCCCAAAATATTTGTAGTGGCGCACTCGTGCCGACGGGCACGCGGTTAACGTCGATCGCCGCTCGCTCTTCGATTAGAAGAGCAAGCTCGGCGCAGATTTGACCACACCGAAAGCGCCATCCATATCCGCAAAACCCTCGCGCGGTTCTTGCCAGACGCCAGCTCGCACAATGATGTATGCAGCGTCACGCTCAGATTCGCGCGGCACAAGCGGGAGCGCGAAAAAGAGTATCGCAATGTATACCTGGCATTCGATGCGGTCCCGCGCGAGGGAAGAGCAACTGTCCTTTGGATCACGGACTGCCTATCACCGATCGATTGGGCAGTGCGGCTCGCGACGAAAAGTTGCGAGGATCGATGCCGAGGCGCTTCGCGGCGGGTCGTCAATCAGACATCGCTGTGATTGGTTGCGTGTCCCGCATACACACGCCGCATACACACGAATGAACAGCCGAAAAGGGTCCGCCGCTTATCGAAGGATTGTACCTACAGCAAAGCGTGAAGCTCATACTTTCGAGGGGAACAGTCATCTCCTCCTCTCGTTGACTATCCGGATCCTCGTTCGTTGATGAATCAACTAGGCGGTGTCAGTCGGAAGACTCAATATCGGAGGAGTTATGAACTACACACTCGATGAGCTTTAGGTGACACAGGCAGTCTTAAGCTGCGCGACATTACTTGCCGCTCTTCTTCGTCGTCTGGCGCTTCTTCTGCGAGCCCTTTTTGTCTCGACCGTAGATGACGCGCAGCTCATCCTTCGCTCGGTCGAGTCGCCTGCGATCAGTCGCGCTCAATCCGTCTCCGGCCCGATTGATATAGAAGGTGAGCATCGACATGGCCGATTGAAACGACATTCCCTTCCGTCTCTTGCTCGCATCCGCTGAGCGCTTCAAGGATCCGCGCGATGCCGCGCGGATCCTTGCGCTTGAATACACCCTCCTCCAACGTCAGCGCATCGCTGGTCTCCGTCACTCGAGCTGACCATTTACGCTTGGGCGCGGGACGCGTCGTTCGCTTGGCGGATCTCGACTTCGTTGTCATGTCCTCGACCTTGCCCATTGGGTGAGCGTCTTAAACGGAAAAGCCGCCGCTTCTCACCGCGGCTTTTCCCCAAGCGTGCTCGCTACTCGGCAGGAAGTTCAACACTCATCGAACGAATAGGGAGCAGATCCGTCCGTAGCCACCTACTGGGGCGTCGCCGTCGCGGGCGGTAGTGGCTCCGGAACAGGATTCTTGATCGCCGGAATCGACTGCAGATAAGTGAAGATGGCCTTGAGATCCTCGTCCGTGAAGTTCTTGTACATCGGAATCGGCATCGGCGGCAGGATCGGGCGACCGCGCCCCATGTGACGTCCGGTGCGGATCGTCTGAATGAAGATGCTCTCGGTCCACTTACCCAAGCCAGTCTCTTCATCCGGGGTCAGGTTGGCGGTGAAGCTCACACCCCAAGGGCCCGACCACGCGGTGTTCGTCGGCGCGGCCGCCACGATCCACGGACCTTCCGGCATTGTCGCCGGCGCTGTGATATCGAAGTCTGCCGGGTGCCCCGAAAGCATGCGCGACATGTCGGGCTCCGGTCCCGCCGCCCCGACCTTCCAAGGTGTGTGGCAATCGTTGCAGCCCGCCACAGTCACGAGGTATTTGCCGCGAGCGAGCGGGGCATCTTTTTGAGCGGCATCGCTCGCTCGCGCTCCACCGCCGGTTATCAGCAGGCCGGTGAAGAGTGTGGCAGTCGCGAGCCATCGGCACGCGGAGATCGAGAATTTCATGGACGACTACTCCTGTGAGTTGGAAGAACGTTCGGTGATCCAGCGCTGCATGAGCGCAAGCGCTTCGTGATCGAGCGCTTGTGCGCCGAGCGGCGGCATCCTGGTTTGTGGATTCGTTGAGCGCATTCGCCACAGCAACGTGCTCGCTTCAGGTCGGCCAGGCGCGATGACGCGCGCATCGGGCGCGAGACCTGGAGCGCGGAATCGGCTTGGCGTATCGAGCAGCGAGCGCAATACCTGCTCCGCGCTTTGCGCGCCGAGCGAAACGTCCTGCCCGAGGCGAACGTCGACCGGAACCGGTGAGCCATCCGCGTTGTGACAGTGCCCGCAATTGCCGTGGAGATATCCGAGTGCGGCACGTTCCTGCGGGGAAGAGGCCGTGATGCGCGGAGGCACCTGGAGAAGAGCCGGTGGAAGATTGCGCACGAGACCGCGCTCTACCAGCTGCCGCAAATCGGTTGAGCTCAACTGATCCGCGTGCGGCGCCAGCGGATCTCGATCATGTGAGAGCTGCAGTGCGCTGAAACCGAGCACTGGCGCTGCCGCGCCTTCGTGGCATGCGCGACAGTCCGCTTCACCAGGCACGGTGTATGAATGGTTTGGCGCGCCTTCGACGGGTAGCGAGCGAATGCCCTCGACGGGCGCGAGCATCGCGTCGGTTCCGGCCTCGTTCCAAACATAGGTGGCAAACCGCCAACTGCCATCTTGGAGTCGCTCGATATAACGGGTCTCCACGGCGCGCCCAGACGAGAACTCCTTCCATAGCCGAGTGCCGACCGGGAACTCCCAGGCATTCGGCCGCGAAGCGTCGATATCGGTATTCGGTGGCAATGAGAGCCAGCGCCGCTTGCTCGCCCCATCGGTCCACAAGGGGTATTGCGGTGAGAAGGCGAGGTGCGTCGGGTCCACCATGAGACCTGGACCAGGCAAGTACAGCCCAGTCTCGCGCAGTGTTGCCGGGGGGACCGCCGGGGACACGGGCGCCGCCTCGCTTGCCGCAATGCGCAACAGCAGGGCCACCCCCACCGCGAGCAGGATGATCGCGAGCGGGCCATGACGGCGATGAGGGTCGGATTGACGCGGGGGCATGGCGATTACAAACCAAACAGGTCAAGCTGGGGGCCTTACTCTGGAATCGCGTAAAGCAGATAAAATCCGGCTCACTTTTTTTTCGGCCTCGATATCGGCCGTGAGACCGGCGCGACCTGTCCTGCCATGGGGATAAGCATTGGAGCGGTCGATGCAACAACCCGTGACGCAACTGCTGGCCGAATGGCGCGACGGTAGCGAGCGTGCATTCGCGCAGCTTTCATCCCTCTTATATGAAGAGTTGCGCGAGCTCGCAGATCGACACCTACGTCGCGAACGCGCCAATCACACGATTCAGAAAACGGCGCTCGTGCACGAAGCCTTCCTGCGCCTGGTTGCGCAGCAATCCGTGGACTGGCAGAGCCGCGCACATTTTTTCGGGCTCGCCTCGAAACTCATGCGGCGCATCCTCGTCGACTATGCGCGCGCACGGCTTGCCAACAAACGCGGCGGTGGTGCGCAGGTCGTGAGTCTCGACGAAGCCGTGCCCGACGACGAAGGCTCGACGGCAGACACGACGCCGACGGCTTTGCAGCACCTCGATGCACACACGCAGAGCGATGTTGCGGCCATCGATGCTGCTCTCACACGACTCGAAACGATCGACGCGCGTCAGGCTCAGATCGTCGAGATGCGCTACTTCGGTGGACTCACCGTCGAGCAGACAAGCGAGGCGCTCGGTATCTCGGAGGCGACGGTCAAGCGTGAGTGGACGCTCGCACGCGCGTGGTTGAAGCGAGAGCTGGGGAAGACCACCTAGATGCAGGCCGAGCGGTGGAATCAGGTGAAGGTGTTGTTCGCCGCGGCGCTCGAGCGCGACCCCGCGGACCGCGAGCGTTACCTTGCGCAGGCCTGCGAAGACGCATCCATCCGCGATGAAGTCGCATCGCTCTTGCAGGCACACGAGGAGAGCAACACTTTCATCGCGCAGCCCGCTATCGAAGAGGCGGGGCTCACGCCGCACGGCGCGCCGCAAGCGTGGATCGGTCGGCGGTTGGGCGCGTGGCGCATCACCGGCGAGATCGGGCACGGCGGGATGAGTCGCGTATACAAGGCGGTGCGCGACGATGCTCAGTATGAAAAGGAAGCAGCGGTCAAGCTTCTGCGGCACGGACTGCTCAGCGACTCTCTACTTAAGCGCTTCAAGACCGAACGCCAGATTCTCGCTCGCCTGAGTCACCCGAACATCGCTCATCTACTCGACGGTGGCACCACGGAAGATGGGGCTCCGTATCTCGTGATGGAGTACATCGACGGCCAGCCGATCGACACCTATTGCGATACGCATCGTCTGAGCGTCGAGCAACGGCTCGATCTATTCCGCACGCTATGCGCTGCCGTGCATTACGTGCATCAGCACCTCATGGTGCACGGCGATCTGAAAGGCGGAAACGTGCTCGTGACGCGCGAGGGCGTCGTCAAGCTCCTCGATTTCGGCATCGCAAAGCTGCTCAATCCTACCGTTCCTCAGTACGAGAATGCGCCCGCCACGAGTTTCGTCGCCCTGACCCCTGAGTACGCGAGCCCCGAGCAGATTCGCGGTGAGCCCGTGACGACCGCGAGCGATGTCTACTCGCTCGGAGTGCTGCTCTATCGCCTGCTCACGGGTGAGTTGCCGTACAAAGTCGAGAGTGGCTCGAGCTGGACGCTCGCGACGCAGATCCTCGAGCAAGACCCTGCGCCACCCAGCAGCACCGCTGAGCAAGGCAGTTCGGAGTATCAAGCATTCGCGCGCTCACTCAGCGGAGATCTCGATAACATCGTGCTCAAAGCGCTGAAGAAAGCGCCTGCTGAGCGCTACACCTCCGCCGAGCACCTAGCCGAAGATCTGCGCCGCTATCTGCGCGGCTTTCCGGTGCAAGCTCGGCCCGACACGACGACCTATCGCATCCGCAAGTTCGCACGTCGTCATCGGTCCGCTGTCGCTGCGAGCGCGTTGTTCCTGGTGTCTTTGATCGCCGGCATCGTTGCGACGAGCTGGCTGGCGTATGTCGCCAGCGAGGAGCGGGCGCGCGCCGAGCGCCACTTCAACGAAGTTCGTGAGCTGTCCACCGTCTATATGGCCGATGTGTACGACGCGGTGGCCAAGCTTCCTGGCGGTACCGCGGCGCGCAAGCTGCTCGTAGAGAACTCGCGAAAATACCTCGATGCGCTCGAGACTGAAGCAGGCGATTCGCCGGAAATTTTGCGCGACTTGGCGCTCGCCTATGAGCGCCTGGCAGAAGTGCAGGGCGACTACATGGGTGCGAGCATCGGCGATACGCAGGCAGCCGTCGATAGTTATCGACGAGCGCTCGATCTGCGGCGCGCGCTCGTGGAGCGTGCACCGACGAGCGAAGGCAAGCGCGTGCTACTGCGCAGTCACGTCACGCTGAGTGAAATGCTGGCAGGGCAGAGCAAGACGGAAGAAGCGTTGAACACAGCGCGCGAGGGCGTGCGGCTCGCCGATGACTTATTGAGCGGGCAAGCGATCTCGGATGAGGATCGCTGGCAGGCGCGCGCCGCGTATCTCAATTGTGGATGGCAATTGGGCATGAAGGGCGAGATCGAGGAAGGACTTCCCTTGCTGCTGAAGGCGAAATCGCTGGCCGAGCAGCATGCAGAGGAACACCCAAGCGATACGCGCGCGCGGCGGGATCTTGCGGTGGTCTTGGGGCGAATCGGAAACGTCTATTTCGAGGGCCTCGATCAACCGGACAACGCGTTGACGTGGTATGAGCAAACCTCACACATCCTCGAGCCCTTGGCCGCCGCCAATCCTTTGGACGCCGAGCTGCAACGCGCATCCGCGTTCTCACTCACGACGATTGGAGAGATCCAAAACAGACTGGGGCGGCCGAAAGACGCGCTCGTCAATCATCAAACCGCGCTTGCACGCATAGATAAGTTGCGCAAGAGCGATCCCGACGACAACTTCACGCCATTCGCCGCTGTCTTCATGCTCAACCAACTGAGCGATAGTCAGATGCAACTCGGAGAGCATGACGCAGCGCTGCGCTCGCTTGTTGAGGCTGATTCAATTCTGCGCACTCTGCCGCCTGCGCGCGCGGAAGATCTCACCGAGTTACGCATGCTGCCGGGACTCACATACCATCGGCTCGCGCACGTGCATGCGCAGCTCGCGCAAACGCAGTCCGTGCCTACGCGTGTGCGGAATGAGCACATCCGACAATCGCGCGAGTGGGCGGGCCGCGCACGGGAGGTATTCACGCCGCTCGCCTCGGACGCCCTAGTCGGAAAACGCGTGGAGAAATTGCTCGAGGAGTTGGTGGCGCTCGGCACATAGCGCGCGGCTCCGTTTGGGATGATCCCCGGGTGCTTCAGCGCAATCCCATGTACCTTGGCCTACTGCTCGTGTCGGTTGGTGCGGCGACCGTATTCGGAACAGCAAGTGCGTTCGTACCGCCGGTCGTCTTCTTCTTCGTTCTTCGCAACCGGTTCGTCCTTCCGGAAGAGGAGTTCCTTCACAAGACCTTCGGCAGCGCATTCACAAGCTACAAGCAAGAGGTTCGTCGCTGGCTTTGATGGAACGTGTCGGCGAACTGCTGCCAGAGACTCTGGTCGCTCTCGGTCTTCCTGGTCTATCTCGAGAGAGCGAAGAGACGAGAAGAACTCTCTGACAGGATTAACAGATGGCAGAGAGTAGAGGCAGGTCGCTCAGGTTTGTTGGATCTCATTAATCCTGTTAATCCTGTAAATCCTGTCGAGAAATTCTTCTTCTTCGATCTCTCATCTCTCCTATCCCGTCAATCCTATTCATCCTGTCCCGTCTTGGTATTCGATCTGAGATCATGTCGCTCCGGCCAGCGATTCAGGCGTGCCCTGAAGGGGGGCACCAAGAGCGTATGATGCTCCATCGACTTATCCGGGAGCTGCGTGTAGTGACCATTGAAAACCAAGCCGATGTAGAAGGGCTGCGGCGGATCGGCAGCATCGTCTCGCTCGTGCTCGATGAAATGCTGAAGGCCGCGCAGCCTGGCATGACGACGCGAGAGCTGGACGCAATAGGCGAGCGACTGCTCGAAGGACATGGTGCGCGTCCGGCGCCGCGCCTTACGTATGACTTCCCAGGTGCTACCTGCATCAGCATCAACGAGCAGGCTGCGCATGGGATTCCGGGAGATCGCGTGCTCGCGCCCGGTGATGTATTGAACGTCGATGTCTCTGCCGAGCTGAATGGATACTTCGCGGATACGGGAGGAACGACCGTTCTGCCGCCGGCGTCGTCGCAGAAGAAGCTGCTTTGTCATGCGGCGCGAACGGCACTCGAGAATGCCATGCAAGTTGCGCGTGCAGGCCGGCCGATGAATGCGATCGGCGCTGCGATCCAAGAGACAGCGAAACGATTCGGTTTCAAAGTCATCGAGAACCTCGGTAGCCATGGTGTGGGACGCGCTCTTCACGAAGAGCCCGAGCACATCGCCGGCTACTTCGATCCGTCGGACACGCGCGTCCTCAAGGAAGGCATGGTGATCACGATCGAGCCATTCATGTCGACGAAGAGTCGCCGCGTCGAGGAAGCGGCTGATGGTTGGACATTGGTTGGCGCGAAGGGAAATCTATCTGCTCAGTTCGAGCACACGTTGATCATCACCCGCGGCGACCCGATCGTCGTGACGACGCACTGACAAGAGGAATGAAGAGGGAATGAAGAGGAGCTAGACGTCGCGATGTGAATGCCGAAGTAGGCCGCACGAGCGCTGGGTCCGTCGCGATCTCGAACACGACGGCGGTGCGTTTCGACCGGCATGCAAAGCTGACATGTCCCTTCGAACTTTGATGCGATACTGCTTATCCTGTAACTTCCCGCGCCGACTCGTGTTCTCCATGGATGCGAGGCAAACAAATAACGCGAACAAATGGTCCTCGAGCCGCACTCGACGCGCTCGATCTATCAAGAGATGGGGCCGGCGGTAGGCAACGCTTCTGGATTGCACGCTGCCGCGAGATTGCGATCTCGGTAGTTCTAATGTGCGCTTCGCTGTTCCTTCCATTCGCATCGGTTGCATCTTCTTCCTCCGCCTTACGCGCTGACATGCTGCAGGCACTGCAAGTGAACGAGTTGACTGGCGCCGTTTGGTCGCTTGTCACCTCGGACGGAGCGATTTCCGTCGATGCGGCGGGAGTGAAGGATGCGCGTAGCGGCGAGGTGCTCAGTCCCGGCGCCCAAGTGCACGTCGGGTCAGTGACGAAGACGCTGCTGGCCGCGGGCATCCTTAGACTTGTCACTGAAGGAAAGCTGACGCTCGATACACCGGTCGCTGAATACCTGCCCGACCTCGCGTTCGATAATCCCTGGCACGCGAGCGACCCGATTCGCCTGCGTCACCTGCTCGATCACACCGCCGGTCTGGACGATGCACGCTTTTGGCAAGTCTTCAGCCTCAAACCCCAGCCCGACACACCCTTATCGGAGGCCTTCTCTGGCAATCCGGCGTTGCTTCGTGTGCGCAGTCGGCCCGGCAGTCGTTTCTCGTACTCCAACATGGGCTATACGTTGATTGGTATGGTGATCGAATCGGTCACGCGCGAACGATACGAAAGTTACTTGGACGCACACTTGCTGAAGCCACTTGGAATGCGAGACAGCACGTTCGCTTTTGTATCGCAAGAAGGTCCGAGTGCGGATCCGCGACTTGCAATGGGGCATTTCGAAGGTGGAGCGGTGCAACCATCCGTCCCGGTCTATCTGCGCCCATCCATGCAATTCACGACGACTGCTCATGACATGGCGTTGTTCAGCCGCTTCCTCATGAGTGACGGTCGAATCGACGGCGAGACGTTTATTGACGCGAAGCTGTTGCACGCGATGGGGCAACCGTTCGGGACGGACGCAGCGTCGGCAGGACTGTCGGTGGGATATGGTCTCGGCTTGGCTCGACGCGACCGGCATGGTGTGATCGGAGAATGTCACTCGGGCAACACGATCGGTTATCGAGCGATGCTGTGCACTTTTCCGCAGCAGCAAAAGGCGTTCTTCGTCGCGGTGAATGCCGATAGTGAGACAGCGGACTACGAACGATTCAACGCGCTGCTCGTGAACGCATTGGACATTGCGGCGATCCCGCCCGCAAAGATCGGCGAGCCATTGGATGAGGTTTCATCATGGACCGGCGTCTATATACCGTCGCCGAATCGCTTTGCGAGTTTCGATTGGCTGGATACCGTGCTGAGCTTCGTTCATGTGAGCTGGGATGGATCGAGCTTGCAATCGAGATCGCTGCAGGCCGGATCCAAATCTCTGGTGCCAGTGGGCGATGCGTTATTTAGAGCACCCGATCGCGTCGCCGCCTCGCATGTGCTGCACCGATCGCCAGGAGGGGCGCGAGTTTTCAGCGACGGCTTGCAGAGTTACGAACGAATTTCTCTCGCCAAGATCGTGCCATTGTGGACGAGCTTTTGTGCAGGCGTGATGGGATTCGTGTTCATTCTTTTCGCGGGTCTCGTGCGCGTGGTTCGGCGACGTTTAACGCTCGAAACGCTCGTGCCGTTCATCGCGGTCACCGCATTGTTACTGCCGCTGCCTCTTTTCTTTCGCCAATCATTCCTGCAACTCGGGGATGTGACCTCGGCCAGCGTGACACTAGCGATTGCGACGGCGATATTGCCGCCCGGGATGCTTGCGGGGCTCGTACTGCAGTGGCGCAGTCGCGCGAGTGGTTTGGTGGCCTTCCTAGACATCGCGGCCATGGTGGTCGTGCTGCAATGGACGATCGTCTTGGCAGCGTGGGGCTTGTTACCCCTGCGGCTCTGGCAGTAGGTCGGACATCGCCGCGCAACCATGGAAGAGATGGTGTGAGGTGAGCTCATGCAGCTCACGTCGTCTGCATCGCGGAAGCGTGCAGCAGCCGCTAGCCCACGTGCGCGTCAAATGGGAAACTCGGTGTATCAGAACAATCCCGTTTGGATTTTTCATAACCAGGAGTGCCGCATGCGTTTGACTGCTTCCGTTGCGATCCTCGTTCTCTCTTCTCTAAGTCAGCCGCTGTTCGCTCAGTCCGACGCTAAGGGTGCTTTGTCGCCCGCCGCGAAGGTGCAATCAACCAAACAGCTTCGAGTCGATACAGATCAGCTTCGCCTGACATCCAAGCTGTCCGACAGCAAGCGGCTCGAGCTGCTGAACCGTGCGCGCGCAGATCTGAAGTTGCCCCCCGTCTCGCGGCCTCCCGCAAGTAGCACGCGCGTGAGCAGCAGGGTGCCTGTGAGTCCGGCGGGCGCATCGATCGATCAGGCGAACTCGCGTGTCTACGTAAGCCATTCGCAGAGCGACCCAGATGGGTACTTCGCATTTGGCCCGGCCACAGCGAACGGCGGCGGAGACATGATCAAGCTGAGCTTTCCTGTCGAAAGCGGCAAACTCTATCTGCTCGAGTGCAAGGTGCGCACCGATAGCAACGCGCCGATCCAATTCTCCAGCCAAGTTGGCGCGCCGGTGACTGAGACCGTCGTACCCGTGGACGATCACGTGATCGTCGTCGTGCGTGCAACCAGCACGCGCCTCACTCGCGTGCTTCAGAGCAAAGCGCAGCATTGGTGGTGGTCTGCCTGTGACATCGCGCCGGCGGGCTGAAATCACGGCGCATCCTGCACATGAGCGGCGTTGGACATCCCGCCGCTCTCTTAGCAGACCGCGATCTAATTCTGAGCTCCCCCAGCAGGACAGCAAGATCGGGAACGCCGTACGACTCTGGCTGCTCGCAGAATGGGTGCCAAGGAGGCTTCACAGTCCGATGCGTCCCACTCAACGACAGCGCTACGCAGAGCAGATTGACGTGCAGCGCAATCCGACCTAGATAGGCGACCTGATGGGTGCGTTGGCCGATGAGCGCCCAATGTTCGGAGTAGGGGCTCGAAAACCCTCGGCGAGCTCGCCGAGGGTCTCGCTATAGCCGCCGCCGATCGCGACTCAGTCCCTGATAGCTTTATTCGCTGTGCACTTGCTCTCGAGCGGTCCGCCGCGGCAAGGCATGTCGAATGTCCCGCTGAGTTGCAGTGTGCGATTGCCCCCGGCGAGCTCCTTCCCTTCGACGTTAAATGAGCCGGCCACTCCTTCTGAATCGAAGCGCTCGATGTTCACCGTTCCACCGTTAGCGTCCAAAAGCCCTTCGCCGAAAACGAGGTTTGCAACGAACGCGCCGGGCTTCTTCTCGCCACCGAAACGTCCGATAACGGGATAAGTACCAGGTCCGAACGGCACTTGTTGTTCGGTCGAACCGTATGCACCTAGACTGATCGCGATTTCCGCTTGACCGTCCTGGTCTTCCGCGGAACAGTCGATAGTCAAGGGCGGGATGGCGCTGATCCCACTCGAGAGGCGCTTCTGGCGCTCTTCCTCATTTGCCCAGTAGAGTGATCCGGCACTGCTGGGCCCTTGCTTCACTAAGCCATCGGCTCGAGGGTCCCAGTACGTCTTCCACTCGCGTACCTCAGGTGAATGCATCTTCAGTACGCAGGCCTCGAGGAGATCGTCATTGCTGGCTGGCGCATCCGTGGCATCTGATGCGATCGTTTCCCCATCCGATTGTTCTTCAGCTTGTTTGGGCTCACAGCCCAGCATGATGATCATCGCTGCAGTGAGCGCCGCCGAACGTCCGATCATTCTCATAGCGAGTCTCCCAATGTTGTTGAATTGTTTCCTCGAGACTCATCCTCGCATTCAGTCCGATGAATTTCGAGTGTCTAAGCAAGGCGACAGTAGGCAAGTGATCTGTCAACTTGCGTCGCGATGGGTCGTCTTGGCTGAAGCGTCTTGCGAGGCGAGAATCGTGCGCTCGAGTAGCCGTGTTCAAACTTGAGCACTGTCTAGACACGCCATTGAACATCGCGGAGCTCGCAAGTCGAGCGGCAGTTCCGCAGAGTTCAACATGGCGCAAGCGGCTGTGCGATCTGAGTTGGTTCAAGCGAACCACGGCTGATAAGCTGATCGCTATCTCATAACGTCCAATAACAAATCATGAGCCTCGTGCGCGTGGCGGAACGTCTCGGCCGCGACTCGACCGTCGCAACCGTCACGATCGATTCCGGGCTTCGGTATCTGAGTACCGATCTATATAGATGAGTGGAAGCGCACCAGGCGGGCACTCGCTCCAAGGCGCCAGAGCCTCGCAGATGTATGACTACGGCGCCCCAAGCGGTGGGCCTCAAGTCGCCGATACGACATCGTCCAGTGACAGTGTCGCGCTGTCTAGCCTGGAGTCCCTCGACCTTCTCCAGCAATGCATTGATCTGTTCTGAGGCAGTCCACGTGCGATGCGCACTATCGCGGAGCACTCGTGGGATCTGCGGACGATATGAATTGCTGGTCCGAGTCGGGGCGTGCAAGAATCGCGACGACTTTGCGATTTGGAGCGCGGTCCTCAGGCCGAACGAAAACAGGGCTGCGGCATCATCACCGTTCAATAGACCCAGAACAGGAGAACGCGATGCTTCGACGATCATTCCTGAAGAAAGCGGCGCTAGCCGGCGCCGTGGGTACCACAGCAGCGCTCACCGGCTGTGGTAACAATGAGCAAGGAGGTGCCCCAGCCGTAGCCACTCAGAAGAAGACTGCGATCAAGTGGCGATTGCAGACCTATGCAGGTCCCGCACTCGCAGAGCACGTCATCAAACCGTCGATCGAAGCGTTCAATAAGGCGGCGAACGGCGAGATGGTCATCGAGCTGTACTTCGCCGATCAGCTCGTGCCCACCGGCGAGCTATTTCGCGCCATGCAAGCGGGCACGATCGATGCGGTCCAGAGCGATGACGATTCGATGTCGGCTCCAACCGATGTGCGCGTGTTCGGCGGGTACTTCCCTTTTGCAACACGCTACAGCCTCGATGTGCCAGCCCTGTTCCACAAGTGGGGCCTCAATGAGATCTGGGCAGAGGCGTACGGCGAAGTCGAGAACGTCACCTGGATCAGTGCCGGCGCTTGGGATCCGTGTCATTTCAATACCGTCAAGCCGATCAACAAGCTCGCAGATCTGAAAGGCCTGCGAATCTTCACGTTCCCGACAGCAGGTAAGTTCCTGACGCGCTTCGGCGTCGTGCCAGTGACACTGCCGTGGGGCGATGTGCAGGTCGCAATTCAGACGGGAGAGCTCGACGGCCTCGCATGGTCGGGGATCACGGAGGACTACACGGTCGGGTGGGCCGATGTCACTCCGTACCTCCTCACCAACAATATCTCCGGCGCATGGATCGGTTCGTACTTCGCCAACACGAGGTCGTGGGAGAAGGTGCCGGAGCACTTGAAGGCGCTCTTCAAGCTCTGCATCGACAGCTCGCACTACTACCGTCAGCACTGGTACTGGGCCGGCGAGGCTGATCTACGCGTCAACGGTCCGAAGATGAAGTTGACGACGATCCCAGCGGCCGAGTGGACTAAGGTCGAGGCGGAAGCACAGAAATTCTGGGACGAAATCGCCGCAACGAGCCCGCGGTGTGCGAAGGTCGTACAGATCTTCAAAGATTACAACGCGCTCATGTCGAAGGCCGGCCCTCCGTATCGTTACACCTAAGCGACGAGTGTCGCATCGTAAGACGCGTGACAGATATGTCCCCGACCGTTCGGGTTGGGGCATCTGCCTGCAGTCCAACTCGGCCGATATTCAGGGCGAGAGATCGTGAGCGAAGCGGCCATGCCCCGATTCATCAAGCTCTATGTGCGCTACGTGGATGCGACCAATCGCATCGTCGGCAACATCGTCATGTATCTCGCGCTCGCGATCATGGGCGTGTTGCTGTTTGGCTCGCTCACTCGATACGTCCTGAACGTGCCGTTCGTCTGGATCATCGAGATGGCTCAGTTCTTGATGGCTGCGTACTACATCCTGGGCGGCGGGTATTCCATGCAGCTCGATGCGCACGTACGCATGGATGTGCTCTATGAGCGCTGGCGGCCCAAGAGGCGAGCGTTCGTCGATTCCATCACCGCATTTTTCCTGACCTTCTATCTCGTATTCATGATCTACGGTGGCTTCTCGAGCACCGCCTATTCCTTGAAGTACAACCAGACGAACTATTCGGCATGGGCGCCGCCGATGGCGCCCATCAAGATCATCATGACGATCGGCATCGTGTTGATGCTGCTGCAGGCGATCTCGATGTTCTTCAAGGACATCGCGAAGGTCACGAACCGGGAGATCGCATGAGCTACGAAGCCATCGCTCTGTTGATGTTCGCGAGCTTCATGCTCCTGCTGCTGACCGGGCAGCGGGTGTTCGGTGCAATCGGGTTCGTGGCGACTGCCTTCGCGCTCGCGCTGTGGGGCGAGGGCGCGATCGAGATGCCGTTTGCCTCGACCATCACGCTGCTCAACTGGTATCCGATGTTGACGTTGCCCATGTTCGTCTACATGGGCTTCATGCTCTCCGAGTCCGGCATCGCCGGCGATCTGTACCGCATGTTTCACGTCTGGGCTGGCCCGATGCGCGGTGGGCTTGCCGTCGGTACGGTGTTGCTGATGGTCGCGATTTCGGCGATGAATGGCTTGAGCGTCGCAGGCATGGCGATCGGTGCCACGATCGCGCTGCCCGAATTACTGAAGCGCGGCTACGACAAGATCATGGTGACGGGTGTCATTCAAGCGGGCAGCTCGCTTGGCATCATGATCCCACCCAGCGTCGTGCTCGTACTCTACGGCATGATCGCGCGACAACCCGTCGGGCAGTTATGGCTTGCGGGAGTGGGGCCGGGGCTCTTACTCGCCGCACTCTTCATCGTGTACATCTTGATACGCTGTCATCTGCAGCCGCAGCTCGGTCCCCCGTTGCCACGCGAGGAGCGCGAGCAGATCTCGTGGGGCGAAAAGATCCGTCTACTGCGCGCGGGCATTTTGCCGCTGCTCATCATCTTTTCCATGACCGGCCTGTTTGTGATGGGCGCGACGAGCATGGTGGAGTCATCGGCCGTCGGAGCGTTGGCAGCGACATTGGTATCGTGGGGCAAAGGTCGCATCACACGGCAAGTGCTGCACGATACGCTGCGCAAGAGCTTGGCCGTGAGCTGCATGTTCATGTGGATCATCCTCGCAGCGCTCGCATTCGGCGCTGTCTTCGATGGTCTCGGCGCAGTGCGCGCAATCGAAGTGCTGTTCCTCGAGCAATGGGGACTCGAGCCCTGGCAAGTGCTCGTTCTGATGCAGCTCACGTATCTCGTCATGGGCACGTTCCTTGACGACACGGCGATGCTGATCATCGTCGCGCCGCTCTACATACCGCTCGTCATCGCACTCGGTTTCAATCCCATCTGGTACGGCATCCTCTACGTGATCACGTGCCAGATCGCGTACATCACGCCGCCCTTCGGCTACAACTTGTTTCTCATGCGCGCGATGGCGCCGAAAGAGGTCACGCTGATCGACATCTATAAGTCGATCATTCCGTTCGTGCTCATTATGGTGGTCGGGCTCGCGCTCGTGATCGCCTTCCCGCAGATTGCACTTTGGCTGCCGAATCAGGTCTACGGTTCAAGATGAGAGCTCATGCGCTGCAAATTGCCCGGAGGAGGATAGGGGATGTCCAATATGGATCTTGGAGCCTCTGACAAGCAGACTGGTCTTTGCGAGGATACTGCAATGATCCACCGATTCAGCGCAGCTTACATGTTGGCCATGATGTTCCTGATCGTATCCACCGGTCAGGCGCAAGAAACCTCTGGTGCACGCGCGCCGCTGCAAACGTCCCAAGAGCTGGACCTGCGAATACCCAAGATCACTGAGCTCTACACCGAAGAGCAAATCCACGCGCTCTTAGCTCCGACGTTTCAGGAGCACACCGAGGAAGTGCAAGTCCGAGGCCGCCGTGAAGCGGTCACGCCGAATGTCTGGCCAGGCATCGCTGCGCCCTTCTGGGCGATCCTCAACCCGACACAAGCATGGAGGATCATTGCGCCCCTGCCGCCCGATCAAAGCAGGACATTGGCATTCAACGCGGATGTCACGGCTCCCTATCAACAGCCTGCGGCGCGAACGGCCACTGACTGGTGATTGCTCACCTACCATTCACGCATGTATCGGAGTAGACCGTTCTGGAGCTCTGGTCTGCTGCGCACATGACCGTGCCGCCTCCGATACTGGCCGCGCCGACCGCGTTCGGCGCGCCACGTTCCCAACGATGCGTGTCGCGCTCACTTCACATGGAACTACTTCCCGTGCCGTGGCGGACAATGACGGCACCAGTTCCGGGCACCTTTTACTTTCATCCTGATCGCGGTCACTTTGTCCACCGGGCCGGTAATGAATAGCGTCTTGCCGTCGCGCCCGGCAAACGTGTTGTTGGTGGCTCCACCCTCTATGGCAATCTTCAGAACGTTGTTGCCATCAGGATCGAACGCCATCACGCCCTCGCCATTGCTGATATAGACATTCCCCAGCGCATCCATCGACATGCCATCGCCTCCCCAGTCGGTGAACTGGCGCATGTTCGAGAGCGTGCCATCAGGGTTGATATCGAAGACCCACGTTCCGCCTTTGTTATCGTAATACCACTTGTTTACATAGAGCTTCCTTCCGTCTGGAGTACCGACGACTCCGTTAGGCCATGAATCGGATTCCCATCCCATGGCGTCAGACGTGACTCTCACCAACTTACGTGCGCCTGGTGCGAGATAGTAGACGTGACCGCCTTTGCCCTGAGGCGATTGTTCCGAGTGTGTCGGTTCCCAGCCCTGCTGACGCGGGTCGCCGCTCTCCCAATACGGCCGCGGAAAGATGGGATCCGTGATGTACATGCCGCCGTTAACCGGATTGATCCATACGTCGTTCGGTCCGTTCAGGAGCTTGCCTTCATAGTTGTCGACGAGCACCTCGTGGCTGCCATCCGGACGGATCTTCCATAGTTCCCCGTACATGTCCGCACAGGCGATGAGGTTTCCGTGTCGGTCGAAGGCCATGCCGTTGGCGCGACCTGTACCTTCAAGGAATAGCGTGACCTTGCCGGTTCTGGCGTCCCATCGATGAATCCTGTCATTCGGTTGATCGGTAAAGAAGACGTTTCCGCGTCGATCGACCGCGGGGCCCTCCGTGAAGCTAAAGCCCTCCGCGAGAGTGACGAGCCGACCGTGTCGACTCACAAGGCCGAAGGGATCGTAGATATCGCTCGCGGGTGGCTGCTTCTTGGTCGCTTGCGGGGCCGACGCTTTCGGCTCGGAAGCTGCGACGATGCTCGCGTAGGAGAGACATGCCAGGCAGCCCAGCATCGCCACGAGAGTGCGTACGTGTGTCCTCATATCTTCTTCTCCCTTCGGTCTTGCATGACCATGATTCGCGCGGACGCTAGCAGCGCACCCTTGAGAAAGCAACGAAGTGTCTAACTGACATCGACGTATGTGCATTCGTATATTCTTCGAGTATTCCGAATAAAGGTCGCGGTCAGTGTTGTTAGTAAAAGGAAGTTTTTGATAATGAAAGCGACCGATTGGCTCGATCGCGCTAGCGCCATGCCCGCTGGCGCGAGTCTCCGCCCTTATTGGCGCGCGCTTCACCGCATCGAGGCTGCATGCTGCAGGGCAAGCAGCTCGGCTCGGACGGTGCCCGCTCGCCCGCACCGGTGGATGCCGCACGATCCAGTGCTCAGCCGCAGGTATGATGCGATCTCCCGTCGGTGTGTATACGGCCCAGGGTACGAACGATGCGACCTCGATATCACTTGATTCTGCTCTCTCTCGTCTTCAGCACCGTGCTTCATGCGGAGCCGGTTCGCGTCACCGTCTACGCCGATCGTGTCGTGGGCGAGATTCGTCCCATCTGGAGCTTCTTCGGCTACGACGAAGCGGGCACGACTCTGACGAGCGAAGGCCGGCACCTGTTGGGGGAGCTCAATGAGCTGAGCGAGGAGCCGATTCGCATCCGTGTTCACCACTTGCTCACGAGCGGCGATGGCACGCTCGCATTGAAGTGGTCGAGCACGAATGTCTACACCGAAGACGCAGCCGGCAATCCACGTTACGACTGGAGCCGACTCGATGCCATCATGGACGAGCTCACGCGTCCTGGTCTCGAACCTTTCGTGCAGGCGAGCTTCATGCCGAAGGCGCTCTCATCACGGCCTGAACCGTACACGCCAAAGCTCGTACAGACCGGAATGCCTGGCGAGATGGTTTCCGGCGGCGCGTTCTTTCCGCCAAAAGATTATCGAAAATGGGAGGCGCTGATCGAGGCGTGGGCGCGTCACAGTGGCGAGCGCTATGGTGTCGAACGCGCATCGTCTTGGCTGTGGGAGCTGTGGAATGAGCCGGAGTCGCCTTACTTCCGCGGCACGAAAGAGGAGTATTTCAAGCTCTACGATCACTTCGCGGCCGCGGTGAAGCGCGCATTACCGCGTGCACGTGTCGGTGGTCCGCATGTCACGGATCCGGGTTGGAAGAATGGTGATGTATTCATGCGGGCATTTCTGGAGCACTGCCGCTCAGGTAAGAACGCAGCAACCGGTGGGGTGGGAACGCCGCTCGATTTCATCGCGTTTCATGCAAAAGGCACGACGCGGATCGATGAGAAAGGGCGCGTCGAGATGAATCTGCGTAATCAACTCAAGTCGATCGATACGTACGGGCGGATCATCGCCAGCTACCCGGAGTTCGCGCAGCTGCCGATCTACATCGGCGAGTCAGATCCAGAAGGCTGTGCCGCATGTCCTGCGACCGAGGATCCGGCTCGCGGTTATCGACTCACGTCGCAGTTCGCGGCGTATACCGCGGCCTCGTTCATGCGCAAACAGAACTTGCTCGCGCGCACGGGCGGTGACTTGCGTGGCGCGGTGTCCTGGGCGTTCACGTTCTCGGGGCAGCCTTGGTTCAACGGCCTGCGCGCGCTGACAACGAACGAAGTCGCTCTGCCTGTGCTCAACACGTTCGAGCTATTTGCTCGGCTCGCTCCCGCGCGGCTTGCGGTCGATGCGCCCGGAATGATCCCGGTCGACAAGATCATCGCGGAGAGCGTGCGCGGTGACCCCGATCTCGGCGTCGTAGCTTCGATCGATGACGCAAGGGAACGTCTCACCGTCCTGCTGTGGAGCTATCACGACGTGGCGGGCGGCTCGAATGACACGCGCGATGTGCAAGTCACATTCGGCGGCCTGCCGGAGCGGCGTGATGCCGTGCGCGCCGTCGAATACACAATCGACGAAGTTTCTGGCAATGCGTACACGGCGTGGCTCGCCATGGGCTCGCCGCAGCCGCCGTCGACCGATCAGATCGAGAAGCTGCACGCGGCGGCAGAAATGCGGCCTTTGCAGCGCGAGTTAACGGTGAGCTCTAAAGGCAGCGTGCAACTGAACGTGACGCTGCCGCGCCAATCGGTCAAGTTGATCGAGATCACGCTGACAGCGAACTGATGTGCAGCGTGGCGTCGGAGCTGGATAGTGCGCTATTGCCTACCCAACACCGACGCCGCTCACGTCGCTATTCTCCCGCGGGTTTATTGCGGTCCTTAACGGATTGCTCGATGAGCGTGGCGACGCCACGAGGATCTTCCTGTTGCGCGACATGCCCACCCGGGAAGGTACGAATCGTCCAGCCGCGGGCTGCCGCGCGCTGCCAGCTCTTGTCCATCTTCGCGCGTTCTTCCACCGACTTGTCTTTGGGGACGAAGGCGACATAGGTGACCGGTAGCGCCAATGCGGCGGGATTCTTATAGGAGACCGGCTGGTTGAAACACTTGATGGAGTGCTTGACGCTGTGCGGCGGCGGCGTGCCGGGCTTGACCCACGGCACTTGCATGAAGCCGTCCTTGAATCGCTCTGGATCCTGCGGGCCCGTGCCGCCGAAAAGATCCCAGAGCGACATTCCGTCATCTGGAACCGCCGCGTCGAGAAACACGACGTGACGAAGACGCTCGGGAATTCGGTCCATGACGCCCGTGACCACCATTCCGCCATAGCTATGGCCGGTGAGCACGACGTCGTGCAGGTCCTCGTACAAGATCAGATTCACGACATCGTTGATGTGGGTCTGAAGGTCGATGTCGGGACTGTTGAGATGTTCACGCTCGCCGAGCCCCGTGAGCGTGGCGCGATAGACTGTGTGGCCATCCTCGGTAAGGAACTTGCCTGTGCTCTTCCACTCCCAGCCGCCAGCTGTGGCGCCATGGACGAGGACGAACGTGTACTTCTCTTGCGATTGGGCCGCGTGGGCGCCGACAGAAGCGAAGAAGACGAAGCCAATCAGCAGAGCTATGAAACGCAGCGAATGAGTTTTCATGGAAAGATTCAACTCTGCGGTCTTACGGACCGGATTTTAGAGCTCGATGCATTGAATGGCGATGCACGCATCGCATGAATGTTGCCAGGTCGCGCGACATCACCGAGCTCGAACTTGATGAAGCGCGCGCACAGAATAGAGAAAACGATCATGAATTCGGTATAAAGAAGTGTGCGCTGCCGATGCGTCGAGCGATGCAGCGCCCATAGCTCTTGCTTATGCACAGGAGCGGGCGGGAGATTTCGGGCTTCGGTGGCATTTCGATGCTACGCGCCCGCATGCAGAGAACTAATGCCGATGAGCCTCACCTTATGACTGACCTGCGCTTCAGGCGCGGGCCCGAAATCGGCCGAAGCGCACGGAAGCGAATCGTTCACCTCAGAACGTCAATGCGAGCTCTTCGGCTTCCTCGATGGCCGCCGCGCGTCTGCCGGCTACCGCCGCAACATCGGCCAATGCCGGTGACAGGTCGATCTCGCGTATCGCGTTCACGCCAATGAAGCGCAGCCAGCGGCGTAGGTAAGGCTTCTGAAAATCGGAGCCGCTGTCGGTTCCGGCGTAATCGTTCGCACTCGAGTAGATCAGGAGCGCTTTCTTGTCCGACAGGAGGGGCTCATAGCCCTTGTCTTTCGACCAGGTCCAGTTCTCTCCGGGCAGCGTCACGACATCGATGAAATGCTTCAGGGGGTAGGGCACGCCGAAGTTCCACATCGGCACGCTGAAGACGTACTTGTCGGCTGCATTGAATCGACGCGAGATCGAGCGCACCGCTTCCCATCGCTCCCATTGCTCCGGTGTGAACTCTTGCGCTCTCAATACGGCGAATTTCGCGGCGATCGTCTCTGCATCGAAGGTAGGCAAGTTGACGCGCCATACGTCCATGCTGAGGATATCGTCCGCTGGGTGAGCGCTCCGATACGATTGCAGAAAGCGTTCTGCAACCGACGTCGTGCTCGAGCGCTCCTTCAGCGGCGAGGCTTCGATGTGGATCAAACGAGCCATGAATACTCATCTCCCGATGCGTGCATCTCAGGTGCGCCCTTCGAGTAGGTGAAGGGCGATCATTCCGCCGAAAATGAGCGATAGACACAGCAACCGCAGGGGATGGGCGCTTTCGCCGAAGGCGGCAATGCCGATGAGCGAGACGCCGACTGCGCCGATGCCGGTCCAGATCGCGTACGCGGTGGTTACGGGCAGGCTTTTCACTGCGAGCGTGAGAAGCAGCACGCTGATCAGCGCGGCCGCCAGGCCCGATATGCTCGGCCACAGCCGCGTCCAACCATCGGCGTACTTGAGCGAGATGGCCATCGCGATTTCGAAGACGCCTGCCGCGATGAGAGCGAGCCAAGCCATGTTCTGCCTCTTCCAGGATGAACTCCGTCGATGGGGCTATTGTGCTGTGGCCGGCGGTACGCACAATTACGCAATCGTGCACGCGGTCTGTGCACGATTGCGCAAGGGATGAGCAATGTCACGCAGACGCCAGCTGAAACGTCACACGCGGCGTATGGAATGGGATGATCTCCAGTACGTCCTGGCAGTATCGGATACAGGCTCGCTCACCGGCGCGGCCGCTTCGCTTGGCGTGAATCGAACGACGGTACTGCGGCGAATCAACGCATTCGAACGTCAGCACGGCGTGCGTGTCTTCGAGCGATTGGCGAGTGGCTACGCGCTCACTCCGGAAGGCCAGGAGCTCTTCGCTGCCGCGCGTGCTCTGGAGCACACGATCGTGACGCTCGAGCGCAAGCTCGCAGGCCAAGACCAACGCGCGGAAGGTCTCATTCATTTGACGACGACGGATACTTTGCTCGCATCCGTTCTGCCTGTGCATCTCGGCGCATTCAGAAGCGCGCATCCCGGAATCCTGCTCGACATCTCAACATCTAACACCTTGCTCGATCTGGCAAAGCGCGATGCAGACGTCGCAATTAGGCCTGTCATGGAGCCGCCGGAAACACTCAGCGGTCGGCGCATTTCAGCCGTCGCTTTCGCAGTCTATGCATCGCACGACTACGTTCGCGCGAACGATACGAGCGCGCCGCTGCACGACCACGCGTGGCTCGCCCCAGGTGAGATGCTTGGAAGCACGAGTGTCGCGCGCTGGATGAGCGATGCGGTTCCGCAAGCACGCAGAGTGCTGCAGATCGATTCGCTGCTCGCCATCAGGGAGATGTGTGCGGCAGGGGCGGGTGTGAGCGCGTTGCCGTGCTACTTAGGTGACAGCGATCCGCGGCTGGTGCGCGTGCGCGCGCCGATCAAAGAGATGACGACTGCGCTGTGGATACTGACCCATCCAGATCTTGCTCGCACCGCGCGCGTGCGACTCTTTCTGCAGTTCATGGCGCGTGAGCTTGCGAAACGGCGCCCGCTCATCGAAGGGCGGCTGCCTGCGGGGGAGCTCTCCAGCAAGACAGCAAGATCGGGAACGCCGTAAGATTCTGCCGCTCCCAGAATCGACGCGAAAGAGATTTGACGAGATCAGATGCGTCCCACTCAACGGCAGCGCTATGCAGCGCAGATCGAGCGTCTCGTGCGGTACCTCCACGCATTGGATTGGTCCGACGATGCAGCCGCCCTGGATCTCGAAAAACTGGCTGCCGTTGCGAACCTCTCGCCATGGCATTTTCATCGAGTGTTTCGCCTGATGACCGGTGAGTCTGTGGGTGAGATGGTGCGTCGAATGCGAGTGGCTAAAGGCGCTGCACTGCTCAGTGGCTCACCAGGTCACGTCACGCAGGCGGCTATGGCGAGTGGCTACGCGACTCCGCAGGCGTTTGCACGAGCGGTGCGACGAGTGACTGGATTGAGTCCGACTGATCTGCCCCGTTCGCAAGAGCTGCTTGCGCTTCTGCGAGCCCGAGCGGCAAGAGAAGATGGAACGCCCCCGCTCTCCGTCGAGATCACGAGTGTAGATCCCTTCACCGTGCAGGCGATGCGCAACGTTGGCGACTACCGGCAATTGGACGCGGCGTTTGGTCGGCTTTTCGAGTGCGTATTTGCGGAACAATCAATGGACGCGCTGCAAGGCATCTATGGCGTGCCGATTGACGATCCGCTGAGTGTCCCGCCAACCGAATGCCGCTTCGAGTGCGCGGTCAAGCTCGACGTGGCTGCGGCGTTCACTTTTCCAGTCCGTTCGATTGAGCTCGGCGGCGGGATGTATGCGGTAGGTCATCATCTCGGCGACTACGATCTGGTTCATCCAGCGATCGACGAGCTGTGCGCGATGTTGCTGGAATGCCGCGACACGCGCCTCGCCGATGCGCCCCTGTATGTCTGGTATCTCGACGACCCCGAAGCGGGGCCTCCGCATGAGCTGCGAGCAGACATCTACATTCCCGTCGAGTGGGAGGCATGACATGTGCAGTCGAGCGCTCTTTGCAGCATGCGTCCTCTGTGGTGGTTGCTCAAGTCACGCGCTCGCAGACGAGACGCGCACGGCGGTGAATGGTCAAGCGAGGCCGGTTGCAGAAGTCAGCGAGTTGAGCTGGTTGGCAGGCATCTGGAGCGGTGCGGGAATAAGCGGACCGGCTCGGGAGGTCTACTCAGCTCCGACTGGCGGAGCCATCGTCGGACACTTCATTCAGCAACGCGACCAAGGCGTCTGGTTCTATGAACTGATCGCCGTGCGGCAAGACGGCAAATCGATCACCTACTGCCTGCGGCATTTCCACTCCGATCTCACAGCGTGGGAAGAAAAGAACGAAGTTCGATGCTTCCCTTTGATCGCCCGCGAGCACGAAACGTGGTACTTCGACGGTCTGACGGTGCGACGCACAGGTGACGATGACATGGTCGTTGCCGTGCGTGTGGAAACCGGATCGGACACGAAAGAGCATGTGTTCAAGTATCGCAGGTCGGCTGAAACTCACTGAGATATATAGCGTCGATCATACGGGTGAACCGGCATCGCAACACGATTGGCTATCGCGCAATGCTCTGCACTTTTCCGCAGCAGCAGACGGTTCTTCGTTGCGGTGAATGCCGACAACGAGACGGCGGACCGTCATTTGCCCGGCCGGACGATGTTCTTAGGTGTCGAGCAAGTCGCTGCCAATGACGCCACTACTTCGCGCGATTGCGCTCGGCGTTACTCCCAGCACGCGCCGCATCGCTCGCGCCATGTGGCTCTGATGGGCGAAACCTGCTTCTGCCGCGACTTGGCTTGCAGCCAAATCGCTACGCATCAGAAGCTGTTTGGCGCGATCGACACGCCGTCGGATTACATACTCGTGCACGGCGCATCCGGTCGAGCGTTTGAACATCGTCTTGAAATGCGATGCGCTCAGGTGCGCGATCCGCGCCAAGGTCGCGAGCGATAGATCCTGCTCGATGTTGTTCTCGATGTAATCCGTGACGCGACGCAGTTGAATACGTGACAAGCCACGCTTCACTGCGACGGACGACGTGTAGCGACCGAGCAGATGAACCGCGAGCGCAAGACCGAGACATTCCGTATAAAGAGCGCCGTTTGGAGCGCCGTACCTGCGCTCGGCCTCGAGCGCCCAGGCGAGGTGCTCGATCTGGGGGTCGCGAAATTGAAAGCGCGGTTCGAGCCCGGCGCGCGCAGCATCGAGCCCTATGTCATTGGCCGCGTGTCGCAACAAGGACGGCGACAGGCTTAGCACGATCGATTCGTTCGGATCGAGCTCTTCCCAAACGTCGTGATATCCCGACGGATGAATATCGACGTCGCCGCGGCGATACACGAACGCGTGCGCCTCGCAATGTCCGCGCACGGGCGCGCCCGCATGAATCTTCAAACGATGGTCCGACGTTCGTCCGAGCTCGACTCTGCCCGGCGTCGTCGTACGAACATCGACCCGCAAGCCCATGGGCGTCGGCGCCGCATTCTCTGACGCTGATAAGTGCAGGGTCATCGGGAAACTCCTGGGTGGACCGTCCAATCGTGCTCGAGAAACGTCGGATCGTGCGCGCTCGCTGCGGGGACGACGACGATGATTGCTGCCAGTCAATCACGGAAACGGGACGTAGCATGTCAAGGTTCTCGGGAAAGAAGGCAGTCATCAGCGGCGGCACGCACGGGATGGGCTTCGCGATCGCGAAGTCATTGCTGGACGGCGGCGCCGAGGTGCTACTCACAGGGCGCAACGAGCGCAACATCGATGCCGCACGCGAGCTCCTACCCAGTGCGCACGTCGTACGCACCGATACCGCGAGCTTGTCGGACATCGCGGCGCTCCGCAGCGTCGTCGCAGACACACTGGGAGCGATTGATTTCTTGTTCATCAATGCGGGCGTTTCCGAGCTCGGACCGCTTGAGTCGGTGTCCGAGGCGAGCTACGACCACATGTTCGACATTAACGCGAAAGGCGCGTATTTCACCACACAGAAACTTGTGCCGCTGATCCGCCCGGGCGGCGCGATCGTATTCACGACGGTTGCCGAAGGACCTGCGACGGCGAACCTCAGTGTGTACGCCGGCTCGAAAGCGGCCGTGCGCGCGTTCGCTCAGGTGTTTGCAGCAGAGCTCGTGCTGAAGGGTGTGCGTGTGAACGCGGTCGGCCCCGGCTTCATCGATACACCGACACTCGGCGTGGCCGGACTTACCTCTGAGGAACGCGCCGAGATGACGAGGCTCGGCGATCAGGTCACGCCGATGAAACGACACGGCACGCCCGACGAAGTTGCGCGTGCAGCGCTGTTTCTTGCGGCGGATGCCACGTTCACGACCGGTATCGAGCTCGCTGTCGACGGCGGCTTGATGCAGATTGGATCGGCGCTGTGATGGGACGTTCGACGACGCTCACCCGTTGAACTTGCTCGTTCTATAAACGCGCCATGCGTAGCACACGATAAAGATCGCGAACAGGATTTCGGGCACTTCGAGGTGAAAGCGAAACGCGGAGTAACCGATGAGAAGCAGGATGGGGGCTGTGCTGAAGTGCGGCGCGACGGCGGTGACGAAAGGGTGGACGTCTCGCATGCCGAGCCAGATCCCCACCAGCGCGAGCACTACGAAGGCGATGAGGATGGCTTGTTCGACGACATGCAGCGTCGGTTGCTCGAGCAGGTTGTGGAGGGTCGTCTCTTGCTGGCTGTTGATTGCGGCCCAGGATTCTGGCGTCGTCCATTGCAGATAGGTCTGACCCCAACTGATCTCTTCCATACCGACGACGAACAAGGCGATGCCAAGCGCCGCATAACAACCAGCGATGGTGCGCGCGAGCTTGGTGGGGTGGTTTCGCAGCGTCTGCCGTGCAGCAAGCACACACCACACGGCGCTGCAGACCAGCGCAAGAAACGTGAGCAGCTCCAGTGCGCCTTCCTTGGCGAATAGGATCTCGAATCGGACCGGCGTACTGATTCTCACCCACCACAAGGCAATGATTGTCGTGCCCAACAACGTGGTGATCGATGCGACTTTGGCTCCGTCGGGCGCGCGGCTTCCGACGCGTTGCAGCGGATCATCTTTGAGCCAAGACTTCAATCGGGCGCGGCCTGCCGCGGATGACAGCACGAAGGCGAGCGCACCCAGGAGCAAGCACAACAATCCGCCTTCCACCAGAAGTACGCCCAGCAGGGCCTGCCGGTTTGCGCCGATCTGGCCATCTGAGCTCAAGGCTCGACTCAGCAGTCCGATGGCACCTTCGAAAGCGAAGGCGCGAATGAACAACAGCGATAAGCCGGAGACGGAGAATAGGATCCCTAAGGAGCGCCAGAGAGAACCGTGGGGCAGCTCGGCCGACGAAGTCGCGAGAGGAGCAGATGTGTGCAACGCGGTTGTCTCACAATCGTAACGTGGCCGTGCTAGCACCAACTACGCGCTATACGAACTTGTTCCTTCGCGAGTGCGGGTTAGTTCCGATGAGCACCCAATACACGCCGTCGAGACGACCCCCATCGATTCGACTCACCAGATCAGACGAGCGAATCCGGTCAGAGCGACCACTTCGCCGGTGTTCGTCATGGGAGGAACTCTATCGTCTCCACTCGATTGTTACCTTGCTTGCGGAGAACAGTGTGAGTGATCAGATGGAACGTCGAATTCCCGTGATTGAAGAGCGTGCGCGCATCGATCGAGAAACAGTCGAGCGCGGCGTGGTCAGGATCAGCACGTCCGTCCGAGAACACGAAGAGGTCTTAGCGGAAGCCTTGCGCCATGAGGAAGTGGACATCCAGCGTGTCGCGATCGACAGGGAAGTGGACGCAATGCCGAGTATTCGTCAGGAAGGCAATGTCACCGTCATACCCGTCGTCGAAGAGCGAGCCGTCGTCACGAAGCGCTTGGTGCTCGTGGAGGAGCTGCGTGTGCAGCGCAAGACGGTTCAAGAAGTCGTTCAAATACCGGTCACCCTGCACTCGACCGAAATCTCCGTAGAGCGCAATCGCTCACCGAACGGGGGGCAAGACTAGAAAGTTACGGAGACACCTTATGACCACACGAACGATTACAGCGATTTACGATGCCGAAGCGGATGCTCGCTTCGCGCGCGAACAACTGTTGCGCAGCGGGCTCAATGACGAAGATGTCCGCGTCGTCAGTCAGGATCTGAGCGCCAGTAGCGTCGACAGCGATGTGCACCAAGACAAGGGAGTCTGGGAGTCCATCAAGGATTTTTTCGTTGGAGATGACGATCGACCCGTGTACTCCGAAGGGTTGCGGCGTGGAGGATATCTCCTGACGGCGCGAGTCGACGATGAGCTCAGCGATGAAGCGATTTCAACGCTAGAACAGACGAACGCAGTCGACCTGGACGAACGTGCCGAGCAGTGGCGTAGCGAGGGTTGGTCCACTGACCCGTACGAGAGCGGCGAGAGCCCCATGCGTGAGACGCGTGCAGACCTCGGCACGACGGAGGAACGCGCGATCCCTGTCGCCGAGGAAAGATTGCGCGTCGGTAAACGCGAAGTCGACCGCGGTGGTGTACGCGTGCGCTCGTACGTGGTCGAAGAACCCGTACACGAGCAAGTGTCCCTCCACGAGGAGCGCATCGACGTGCAGAGACGGCCGATCGGTGAGCGCGTCGCGGGAGCTGGCGATGAGCTCTTCAGGGAACAGACGGTCGAGCTGAGCGAGCGCGGCGAAGAAGCCGTGGTCGCAAAGGACGCTGTCGTGACCGAAGAAGTCGTCGTTCGCAAGACCGGCGAGGATCGTGTCGAGGACATCGACGAAACGGTCCGTCACACGGAAGTGGATGTCGACGACACGCGCGCGGCTGGTAAGACCCGAGGCTCTTCTGGAAGAGCGAGCACTCGGAAACGACGCTAAACGCATCTCAGGTCAAGCGGCCCCGAGGCAATGAGGCCTCGGGGCTGCGTTGGGTGCGGCCGGCTGACGAGTGGAGGTGAGTATGAGCGTTGTCCATGCGCTGGTCTTGATCAAAGCGGAAACGGATCTCATCAACGAGCTCGCCGAGCAACTCGCTGAGGTGCCGGGTATCGACGAGGTGTTCTCGGTCGCCGGTCAGTACGATCTCGTCGCGATCGTGCGGGTGCGAGAGAACGAAGAGCTGGCAGATGTCATCAGCACTCGAGTGCGAAAGCTTCGCGGCATACTCGCGACAGAAACGTTGATCGCCTTCAGGGTGTACACGAAGGCGCAACTATCGAAGATGCTCGATTTGGACTGATCGGTTTGTAGCTCTACGAACCGTGTCCGCCACGCTCGGCCGAGCCTCGGCGCGCGGTCGCGCGTTGCAAGCATGAATACGTTCGCTCTGCATGCTTATGTAACTTTCACATATTATGTTGCGCGAACAACAGTGCGAGTGTCGATGAAGCGAAAACGAGGGAAATGCCTCGATCAAAAAAATATCCCGCAACCTTCTGTCAAATTGGCTTTGAATATCGCGACGAAAAAGTGTCATCTACGTCACGCTTTTCGGACGATCTGAGACGCTGGTCACATCGAGTCGTCCGAATCGCGAGCAATAGTTCTGACCGCGATTAACGACAAGGGCAAAGCCATCGAAAGATGGCGACGCAAAGTCTCCGGTCTAAAGAGTCCGATCAAAAGGGCTCCATGACAGCGGGACCGCCGGAATCGAAGTCCGATCGTCTGCGGATATCTCGATCCAGAGCGATGCGTGCCCCCGAGTAACGGGAGGTGGCTCATGGTTCGATGGACTTCGATCGCGAACGCGCGCGCACGAGAGCTTCGTTCGACGCGCGACACTCTCGCCGCTCAATCGGCGCTCATTCTCGCTTCCTATCTTTCGCTCCGACTTTGCGCGGCTGCGCACTGTGCGCCACGAGCTCACGCATCTCTTTCGCGCGCGTGCGCGCGCACCCAAACCGCGCTCACTGCGCATTGAAGCCGGATTCCATCCGCCACCCAATCGGACGTCGAATCATGCAAAAGACTTTCTGGACCGTGTCGTTCAGCGCCTTCTGCTTGCTCTCATTTGGCTCGAGTGCAGCCGACGATAGTTATCGGGCGCAGATGAAGGGCTTGGACGAGCAGGTGCAAGAGATCAAATCCGACGTGCTCAGCATCGATGCGGAGCTGCGGCGCCTCGAGGAGAAGCTGCTCTATCCATCGAACACCCATGTCGCGATGTTCGTCGCTCTGGCGAAGGGTGAGTCGATGCGCTTGGATGCGGTGCAGATTCAGCTCGACGGAAAGCTCGTCGCCCACTACATCTACAGCTACAAAGAGCTGGAAGCCTTGCAGAAGGGCGGCGTACAACGCATCTACACAGGCAACATTCCAACCGGTGCGCATCAGCTCGATGTGTCTGTCATCGGTAAGTTGGAAGGCGGCAAGGATTACGCCCAGACGCAGAGCTTCACGATCGACAAAGGCATCGAGCCGAAGCTCGTAGGCATCACTCTGGCCGGCCCGAGCTCGGTCAAGTCGATCGAAGTCGGAGACTGGTAGCCATGCATCGCGCATCTCACAGCGCGTTTGGGGTCGGTCTCGTGGCCTTGTTGGTCGTCGAGGCGACCTGCGGCGCCGAGCTCAAGGATCTCCACTTCGGGGAGGCGCTGTACTACGCACATCAAGGGCAATACTTGGAGGCACTCGAGCGCCTCGATGCGGAGCTCGGTCAGCATCGTGATCTCGATGAGCCGCAGCTCGACACGCTTCACTTCCACATCGGCGAGGCCGAGTTCTCCGTCGGAGACTTCGAGCTGAGCTATCGAATGCACCATCGCGCGGGGCGCGCGATCAAGGCCGTGCTCGAGGGCAGCGTCGATGAAGCGGTGCGCAATGAAGCAGCCTTTCGCCTCGCGCGAATCCATTTCCAGAAGGATCAACTCGAGGAGGCGCTCCACGCCCTGGATCGGATTCGCGGTCGAGTCCCGGAAGCAATCAAGAGCGAGATCGAGTTTCTACGCGCGAATGTCTTGCTCGCGAGCGGCCGACCCGCTGAGGCGGTGAAGGTTCTCGACCGATTGCAGGGTGCGGATGATCTGACTGGATTCGCGGAGTACAACCTCGGCATCGCATTGCTGCAGAACGAGCGACCCGCAGAAGCGGTCGATCAGCTCGATAAGGCAGGGCAGATCAAAGCGGCTGGCGAGGGCCCGCGTGCGATCAGGGACAAATCGAATCTAATCCTCGGCGATCTGCTCTTCGAAGCGAGCAACTTCGACCGCGCGCAGCTTTCCTTCGATCGTGTGCGATTGGATGGCCCGTTCTCCAATCAAGCACTGTTGCGCTCGGGATGGGCGGCAATGTCCGCAGAGAACTACGACAGAGCACTCGTTCCCTGGAGCGTGCTCGTCGATCGGGACGTGACCGACGGCGCCGTTCAGGAGGCACTACTCGCGCTGCCCTACGCCTACAGCAAGCTCAACGTGCACGGACGAGCGGCACTCATGTATGGCCGCGCGCTGGAAACCTTCAGCAACGAGCTGCAGCGCGTGGATGCCTCCATCGACAGCATTCGCTCCGGCAATTTCTTGAAGGCGCTTGTGCGTGAGGAGATCAGGCAGAACAAAGACTGGGTCATTCGTCTGCGCACACTGCCCGAAACGCCAGAAACCTATTACCTGATGGCGTTGATGGCATCACACGACTTCCAGACGGCGCTGCAAAACTATCTGGATCTCGAGGACGTGCGCAAGAAGCTCGTCGCGTGGCAGAACAGCTTCGATGCGTTCGAGGAGCTCATCGCACGTCGGCGCGCCAACTACGAGCCGCTGCTTCCGCAGATCGACGCCAAGTTTCGCGAGCTCGATGCGCAGATTAGGCTGCGCCAGGAGCAACGCAACAACATCGAGAAGCGTTTGCACGCGATGCTCACCGCGCCGCGACCTGATCACCTGGCCACCGCGGACGAGCGAATCGTTCGCGAGCGCCTCAATGAGATCGAG
Organism: Pseudomonadota bacterium; assembly: GCA_023417315.1. Lineage (GTDB taxonomy): Bacteria > Pseudomonadota > Gammaproteobacteria > Steroidobacterales > Steroidobacteraceae > Steroidobacter. Next base: position 42,372 of record JAEZFW010000043.1, on the reverse strand, counting down.
CGAGTGCTGAAGGCGAGCGCACCGTCCGAAACCGAGGTGCTGCAGCGGCGCATCGAACGATTGAATGGTGTGCTTACGTGGAATCTTCTGACCGAGTACGACGAACGTCTCACGCAGACATACGAGCACCTCGAAGAGCTGAACGCAGACCTCGCGAAGATGACTGCGCAGTACGAGGCATTCGTTCGTGCTCGGCAAGCAGCCGTGCATGGCTATGAAGGCTACGAGGTTCCCATCACTCGGCTGCGCCGTCGTGTGAGCGAGTCGCTGCAGCAAGTCGCGCAGGTGATGGCGCGGCAAGGCCGCGTGCTCGAGATGGTCGCGATCAACGAGCTCGGCATCCGCCGCGATCGTCTGGAGTCATATCAGAGCCAGGCCCGATACGCGGTCGCGGACAGCTATGACCGGGCGACTCGTGCGCAAGCAACTGAGGGAACGCAGTGATGCGCGATGCACTTCGCATGGCCATGGTTCTCTCGCCGGTCGTCATCGCGGGCTGCGCGCCGACGCCGGACAAGCAGACGCTCGCGCAGTTGCGCGACGTCCAGCCCGACACAGCAGACGTACGTGTCGAGCACGGACTCGATAAGGCGATGGAGAGCTACAAGCGCTATCTCGAGGAGACGCCGAAGACCGCGATGACGCCCGAAGCGATGCGCCGCCTTGCTGACCTAAAGGTCGAGAAGCAGTTCGGAATACTAGGGGACGGCAAGCTCGTCGAGATGGAAGCGCCAGAGCCTGAGCCCGAGCGAATGGCTCTGAACACGGAAAGCGCCGAGCGACCGAAGGCGGCCGGCATCGCCGACCTGTCGGAATCCCAGAAGGATTTCGAGCGCCGCGCAAGCGAACAAACGCTCATCGGTTCGAGCGTACAAGACTTCACTGTCGCGGCGCCCGGCAGTGCGGCCGAGCTGTCCGCGTCGGGGCCGTTGGAAGCAATCGCGCTCTACGATCAGCTCCTCGCGGAGTACCCGACTTACGAGCACAACGACAAGGTCCTGTACCAGAAGTCGCGCGCGTATGACGAGCTGGGCCGAACCGAAGAGGCGATGGAGACGATGCAACGTCTCATTGCGGAGCATCCTGGTTCTAGATACATCGACGAAGTGCAGTTCCGGCGCGCGGAGTATTTCTTCACCCGCCGCAAGTTCCGCGATGCCGAGACTGCCTACTCGGCCGTCATCACGCTGGGGCCGCGTTCGGATTACTACGAGCTCGCGTTGTACAAGCTCGGTTGGACGCTCTACAAGCAAGAGTTCTACGACGAGGCGCTCCACAAGTACATCGCCTTGCTGGATCACAAGGTCTCGATCGGATATGACTTCGATGCGCGTCATGAGGAAGGCGACGAGCGCCGCATCGCGGACACTTTCCGTGTCATCAGCCTGAGCTTCTCGAACTTAGGAGGCCCAGAGATCGTGAGCGAGTACTTCGCCACGAACGGCACGCGTACGTACGAGGACCGCATCTACAGCAATCTGGGCGAGTTCTATCTGACGAAGCTGCGTTATCACGACGCGGCAGCCGCATACAAGGCGTTCATCGGGTTATACCCCTTCCACCGCACGTCACCGCATTTCGGGATGCGCGTCGTCGAGATCTATACGAAGGGCGGCTTCCAGAAGCTGGTGCTCGATTCGAAGAAGGATTTCGCGAAGACCTACGGATTGCACGCCGAGTACTGGCGCCACTTCTCGATCGAGGAATCTCCCGAAGTGCTCGGCTACTTGAAGAGCAACTTGAAGGATCTCGCCAACCACTATCACGCTCAGTATCAACGCGAGGATCTCGCCGAAGAGAAGGCAACGAACTACGGTGAAGCGTTGCAGTGGTATCGGGAGTTCCTGACATCCTTCCCGAAGGATGCGGAATCGCCGCCGATCAACTATCAGCTCGCGGACTTGTTGCTCGAGCAGAAGAACTTCGGAGAGGCCGCACGTGAGTACGAGCGCACGGCTTACGACTATGCGCCGCACGAGAAGGCGGCCGCCGCTGGCTACGCGGCGATATTCGCGCATCGCGAAAATCTGCAGGCTGTGGCGGAGGATCTGCGGCCCACGATCAAGCGCGATACGATCGCAAGCTCGCTCAAATTCGCGGACGCGTTTCCCCAGCATGAGCACGCGCCGAAGGTATTGGGTGCGGCCGCGGACGACCTGTACGAGCTGAAGGACTATCGACCCGCGCTGGGCGCGGCGCAGAAGCTCATCGAGCGCTATCCGACGACCGAACTGCCGATCCTGCGCTCTGCGTGGACAGTCGCCGCGCATGCATCGTTCGACCTCGCCGAGTTTCCGCAGGCGGAGCTCGCGTATACGCGAGTGCTCGAGCTGACGGCGCAGGATGACGAGAAGCGCGCATCGCTGGTCGACAACCTTGCGGCCTCCATCTACAAACAGGGTGAGCAAGCGAACACGGCGCAAGACTATCGCGCGGCAGCGGACCATTTCTTGCGCATCAAACAGGCAGCGCCCACGTCGCAAATCCGTGCGGCTGCCGAGTACGATGCGGGTGCGGCTCTCATTCGACTAGAGGACTGGGCCGCGGCCGCGGAGGTCCTCGATGCCTTCCGCCGTACCTATCCAGAGCACGAGCTGCAGCGCGAAGCGACGAAGCAGATCGCGTTCGTCTACCGCGAAAGCGGGCAGGTCGCGCGCGCGGCGGGCGAGTACGAGCGCATCGCGTCGGAGGCCGATACGCCTGAGTTGCGCGGCGAAGCGCTGTTGCTCGCCGGCGATCTGCACGAGCAAGCGAAGAATACGCAGAGCGCGCTCACGGTCTATCTCACGTACGTCAAGGAGTTCCCACGCCCGATCGATTTGGCCGTCGAGACTCGATTCAAGATCGCCGAGATCTACAAGTCGAGTCACGATGAGCCCCGCTATCACGAGCACTTGCAAGAGATCGTGAGCATCGATGCGGCGGCCGGCGACGAGAGAACCAATCGCACGCGCACGTTGGCCGCGCGCTCGGCGCTCGTTCTCGCAGAGAAGCTGTACGAGCAGTTCGCGGCGGTGAAGCTGGTCCAGCCGTTCGAGAAAAGTCTGGAGAACAAGCAACAGCGCATGGAAGTCACGCTGAAATCCTTGCGCGCGCTCGTCGACTACCAGGTCGGCGAAGTCACTGCCGCCGCCACGTTCTACATGGCCGAGGTGTACTTCGGCTTCAACAGGTCTCTGTTGGAATCGGAGCGCCCGAGCGGCATGCGGCCGGCCGAGCTCGAGGAATACGAGCTGGCACTCGAGGAGAACGCGTTTCCGTTCGAAGAGAAGGCCATTGGCGTGCACGAGAAGAACCTCGAGCTCATTCGCTCTGGGATCTACAACGCGTGGATTGAAAAGAGTCTCGCGAAGCTCGCGCTCTTGATGCCCGCGAGGTACGCGAAGACGGAAATGAGCAGCGGCTTCTTGGGCTCCATCGATCGGTATGCGTATCGCTCACCGGCAGCCGAGGTCGTGATCGCGCCGCAAGCAGAAGCCGCCTCACCCGATATCGCAACGACGGAAGTACCGAGCAGCGCCCCTACAGCAGAGACGGCAGTCGTCGCCGCAGGAGTGGGCAATGCACCCTGAACGGCGATCCTTATCGCGATTCACGCGCGCACTCTTGCCGATCGCGACCGCGCTGGCGCTCGTCGCCTGCTCGACGCCCGCGCCGAAAGAGAAAGCGGTCCGCGAGCACAGGAAGGAGGAGGCTCTGCGGCCCGCCCGCGTCGATATCCAGCAGGATGCCACGGGTTTCACGATCCTCGAGGACGTGCGCGTGAGTACGGACGTGCATTCGCAATACGAGAACGCCGTGCGCCTGCTCGAAGCGCACCAGTACGAGCAAGGTATCGCGGCGCTCGAAGAAGCGAGCGCAGCGGCACCCAACGTCACTGCGATTCATATCGACTTGGGAATCGCCTATGCCCGTTCAGGCGAGCTCAACCGAGCGGAGGAGAGCTTGAAGAAGGCGCTGCAGCTCAACTCGCGCCACCCGATCGCCTACAACGAGCTAGGCATGGTTCAGCGCCGTCAGGGCAAGTTTCAGGAGGCACGAGCGAGTTATGAGAAGGCGCTCGAGCTGTTCCCGACTTTCCACTTCGCGCAGCGCAATCTCGCGATTCTGTGCGATGTCTATCTCGCCGATCTCGGCTGTGCGCTTACGTACTACGAGGCATATCAACGTGCGGCGCCGGCCGATGGCGAGACCGCGAAATGGCTAGCCGATTTGAACGCCAGGGCCAAGCGCTAGGAGGCCAACATGATGCGCAGACTCCTCATTCCAGTGAGCTCGCTCATCGCGATGACAGCAATCGCGGCAGATCAACCGACTGCCAGCGCGTCAGTCGCTGCTGCGGCCGCGACCTCTGCAAAGGCAGCAAGCGAACCGGCCGCCGATGCGAAAGCCGATACCGGCACGAAGGCGCTGTCCGGAATGTCGATTCTCGGCAACCAAGAGGCGCCGAAGGCGCTGGTGATCGTGCCATGGAAGAGCTCGCAGCTCGGCGACACGCTCGGGATCTCGAAGACGCTCGATGATGGCCGGCAGCCCGTGGACAAGGAAGTGTTCATGCGCCAGCTGAGCTACTACGAGATCCGAACGAATTCGAAATGAGGCGCAAAGAGAAAGCTCGTGTTTCAGATCTGCCATTGATTCAACGTTAGCTCGAGAGGCTTACCACTGTGGACATCTTCTATTCAGTCGCAAATTTCTTCACCCGGGGCGGCATGTTCATGTACCCCATCCTGTTCGTAGGGGCTGTCGCGACTGCGATCGCGATCGAGCGCTACGTCACTCTGACGCGGCTCGCCGTCAAGAATCGCAACGCATGGAACAGCATCGAGCCGGTGCTGACCGAAGGCGATTTCGACAAGGCGCGAGAAGCGACCGCGAAGGACGAGACAGCGGTTTCACAACTATTGGCCGTCGGGCTCGCGCGTCAAGGCGCTGTGCGACGCGTCGATGATGTCGAGAAGGCGATGCGCACGAATCTCATGGAACTGATTCCGCGCCTCGAGAAGCGCACGCACTATCTCGCCACGTTCGCGAATCTCGCGACGTTGCTCGGCTTGCTCGGCACCGTCAGCGGCCTCATTCATGCATTCACGGCGGTCGCGACGGCAAATCCCGCCGAGAAGGCCAACCTGCTCGCGGCGAGTATCTCCGAGGCAATGAACTGTACTGCCTTCGGCCTGATGGTCGCGGTGCCGTTCTTATTCATCCACGCCTTCCTGCAAACGAAGACGGGCGAGCTGATCAGCAGTCTCGAGACCGCGGCGATGAAGTTCATCACGTTGGTCGGCGATCGGCAGTCGGCGCGGATGCAGAACCGCCTCGAGCTCGCCCAGCTCTCCAAAGACCAATCGAAAGCGGCGTAAGGACCGGTCATGTCATCCAACTACACGCGATCGTTTGTGTACGACGGGCCGCTCATGCAGTCGAGCTACAAGACTCGGCTGCGTAAGCCCGTCGAGCTGCTGCTCGTACCGATGATCGACATCTTCACGGTGCTCGTCACGTTCCTGCTGATGACGGCCGTGTTCTCGCGCATCACTATTTTGCAGCTCGATCTACCGAGCTCCAATTCGGCTAATGCGGGGACGCCGCCGGCGTTTCGGCTCGAAGTCATCGTGCGTCACGAAGGCTTCGAGCTCACGAACGGCGCGAAGCTGATCGCGACCATTCCGAAGCTCAACGGTGAGTACGACTTCAAGACGCTCACCGAGATGGCGGTCGCGCTCAAGCGCGAGTACCCGGATGCGAACGATGCGTCAGTGTTGTTGGTGCGGGACGTTCAGTACGACTACTTGATCCAGGCGATGGATGCGATCCGCAGCGCCGAGGTCTCGGAGCCGCGCGATCCGGCCGCGACGGCGGACACGCAATCGCCCGCGGACATGCATACGTCGCTACCGAGCGAGCCAACGAGCGTCACGAAAATGGAGTTGTTCGCGAACATCGCCGTCGGTGAAGCCCCATAGAAACACGGCTTCAACCGACTCCCCCTCTCCCGCGCAGCGGGGGAGGTCAGGGGTGGGGCCGCAAAGCTCAAGACCAGAGGAATTCGCGCATGAGTCTCCTGAATCGCTCGAAGCCGCGTGAGGACGCCGAGCTCAACTTGATCCCGCTGATCGACATCATGTCGGTCATGGTGGCGTTCTTGTTGATCTATTCCACCGAAGTCGAGGTCGTGCAGAACTCGAAAGGTATCGAGATCCCCCAATCGACTGCCGAAGTAAAGCCGCAGAGCTCCGTCGTCGTGATGATCACGAGGGAGCACATCTTCGTGCAGGGCGAGCCCGTCGCGACGATCGCGGAAGTACAGAGCGAAACGACGCCGCTCGTCGAGCCGCTCCGCGAAGTGCTCGAGCGGCCGATGCTCATCGGCACCGCCGAGGCAGATGAGCAATCGGCTCGCGAAGTCACTGTGATCGCTGACAAGAGCCTGCCGTTCGAAGTCGTGAAACGCGTGATGGCGACGTGTACCTCGTCTTCGTACGGGAAGATCTCGCTGGCCGTCTTGCAGAAGGAGAAGCCCGCCAATGTCGCGAGCTGAAGCACATCTCGAAGCCGCCGCCGCTGAGCTCCTGAGACCGCTGCAATCTGGGGCGGGAACGTCGGATGAGGCCCCCGCAGCGCTCGCGCGCGAGGGCGTTGCGGATTTCTCTGGCCCTGCCGAGCCGCAGATCGGCGAGCTGACGAATCCGGACGACATCTCGGATCAACAGAATCGCGACGCGATCGCGGCGGAGCTCGCACAGGCTCGCCTCGTGCTCGATGCGCTGGCGAACGATTTGCGCGCGATCGACAGCGAGCTCGAAAGTTACGCAACCGAGCGCGAGCAGCACCGCGTGCTCATCGATCTGTGCGCCTCGCTCGACAAGCTCGGCGAGCTCGGCGCCGCGGCCTTGTTCTGGGGCGAGGGTATAGACGAGAGCGCGAACGCGGATCACGTGCGTCGCGTGCGCACGCGCATCGATCAGTTCAACGAGCGTATGGGTGAGATCGAGGGCCGACGCTCCGCGCTCGTGCAGCATATCAATCAGCAGCAAGGCTACGCGGGCCTCATGGAAGATGTCCTCTTCGAAGCGCTCGAAGAGGAGGAACGCCGCAAGCAGGAATGGATCATCGAGCGCGAGATCAGCAAGCTGCCTGCATATCGTGCTTCACTGCCGTGGACGCGCGGTGGCGAGGAAGACAAGCGCTTCCGGAAATCGGTTGCGACCGCACTCTTGGTGTGCGTGATCTTCGCGATCGTCGTTCCTTTCATCCCATTGCCCGAGCGCATCTTGAACCCCGAAGCGGAGGTGCCGAAGCGGGTCGTGCAGTTGTTGATCGAATCGCGTCCGAAACCTCCGACGCCGCCGCGCGAGCAAGCACTGCCGCCGCCGAAGCCTGAAGAGAAGCTTGCAGAGCAGAAACCGAAGGAGCAGCCGAAGGTCGCGACCGCTGTGCCTGAGCAAGAGGCGCCCGAGCAAGCTGCCGGCGAAGGACCGAAAGTTGCGGAGCAGGGCATTCTTGCGTTCCGCGAGAAGTTCGCGGGCTTGCAGCAGGATGAGGCGCTCGCACGACTCGGTTCGCAAGCGCAGATCAACAACGCCGGCGATTCCGGCCCCGTGGAGCGCGCGATGCTGACGACGAATGCGCCCGGCTCGAGCGGTGGCATCAATCTCGCCTCGCTCAGTCGCGGTGTCGGCGGCAGCGGCGGCAACGGTGGCATGGCGCGCGTTCAAGTCACGCGCGTCACGAGCGGTATCGGTGGCATCGGCAAGCCTGGCGCCGATCGGCCGCTCAGCGGCAACGGTGTCGGTCCATCGCGCACCGACGAAGAAATCCAAATCGTGTTCGATCGCTACAAGGCGGCGCTCTATCGGCTCTACAACAAAGAGCTGCGCAAGGATCCGACGCTCCAGGGGCAGATGGTGCTGAAGCTCACGATCGAGCCCGACGGCAGCGTGTCCTTCTGTGCCTTGCAAGCATCCGACATGAATGCGCCGGATCTGTCGGCACAGGTCGTGGAGCGCGTGAAGACGATCAACTTCGGCGCCAAGGACGGAGTGCCGGCGATCACGATTCTGTATCCGATCGATTTCCTACCGGCTGCCTGACGCACGCACACATATATATGAGTAACGGGTGTATGCGGGGTCCCCATTTGACATTGTGCGCTCGAGCTCGAGCGTGCTCAGGCACATGGCGCGACGAGCGCTGCGGGAATCGACGAAGCGCAGCTTGGCCTGGCAAGTCGTTATTGGTGTAGCGAGAGAGATTCTTTCTAAAGCAATCCGACAAAGGCAAAGCCACCGAAAGGTGGCGACGCAAAGTCACCGGTCTAACGAGCTCGCTCGGCTGCGAGCTTCACGACAGCGGGACCGCCGGAATCTGCACCCGATGCTCGGGGCACTCCTTCGGTCCGTCCGTGACTCGCGTCGCAGGCGAATGGCACGAGGGTACTCATGAGCGCTGGGCAGACGATGAGAGCAAGAAGAGTCGGCAGCGGGATCGCGATCCTGCTGATTGCACTCGTCGCTCTAGTCCCGACCGAGAAATCGTCGGCGGCTGAGATCACCTATCAATCCGTAACGGGAATCTGGCATAACCCACAAGATAACCAGCCCGGAAGTCAGCCGGGCGATCCCGTTATCACAAACGGCACGCCGACCTCGATCGTCGTGTGGGGCGTCCCGAGCAACCCAACCAACTCGCAAAGCTCCTACGAGTTCACCGGATCGGTTCCGCCCCCTTTCGAGTTGCCTGGGACGATCCCGTTCTTTTCTCTCGGGTCATTTACACACCAGAATTTTCAGGTCGGCGATCCATCCTTGAGGTCGGTTCAGCTCGACGTCGTACTCGCAATCAGTGTGGACGGCGTGCCACGCGATCCATTGACCTTTACGTTTACGTTCAATCACGAGGAAACGCCGAACAACCAAGATCCTTGTCCCTATCCGACACCGCCGGGAGAGGGGTGTACGGACCGCGTGACGATCGTCGCGTCACCGACACCCACGACGTTCATCGTCGATGGATTGGAGTACACGTTATCGATGAATTTTCTCGTCGATGGCAATCCGACGAACGAATACATCACGAGAGAAGGCGGCACGACGAACAGCTCGGGCCTCGTCGGCGAATTTACGCCGCCGCCGATTCCGCCCGGCACGCCGGTGCTCACTGTCGACAAATCCGGACCGCCGACGATGAATCCGGAGGAGTGGGGCAACTTCGCGATCGACGTGCAGAACACGGGCACTGTCGCTGCGTTCAACGCGACGCTCATCGATCGTCTGCCCGATGGCCCAACGGGGGGGATGTGCAGCACCACCCCTGAGATCTTGAGCGCCCGCGTGTTCGCCGCAGATGGCGTGACACCCGTACCAGGCAAGGGCCCTCTCGTCCAAGGGACGGACTATTCGTTCGTCTACGATGGCGCAACCTGCGAGCTCACGCTCAACATGGTGACCGCCGCTTCGGTCATCGGTGTGGGTGAGCGTCTGCGAATCGCGTATCGAACGCAGCTCGACCCGGATACGCAGTACAACAGCGCGTTGACGAACGTGGTCGGCGCGATTCAGTGGTACAACGCGGCCGCGAATAATCCGGCCCGCACTGCCTACACGCGCACGTTGACGAACGGCACCGTCGGCATCGCCGATCACGAAGACGCCCACACCGTCACGATCGTGCCGCGGTTCTACGCAGACAAGGCGGCGGCACTACAAGTCGATTCGATGTCGCCGGGCATTGTCGATGCGGGCGACGTGCTGCGCTACACGATCAGGATCTACAACAACGGCCAGCTGCCCATCACGCAAGCGATGCTGCGCGATGCGGTGCCCACGAACACCACGTACGTTGCCGATTCGATGACGCTCAACGGTCAACCCGTGGGTCGTCCCGACGGTAGCGTGTCCCCGCTCATAGCGGGCATCGACGTGAGCTCGTCCAACTTGACTCCGCCGCTGCCTGGCGCGGGCCAAGGCACGCTATCCGCTGGAGGCCAGGCCGTCGTGCAATTCGACGTGCGTGTGAACGATGGCGTGCCGCCCGGGACAGTGATCATGAATCAGGCGGTCGTCGACACGGCGGAGCTGCCGGATCTCTTGACCGACGGCGACGGCAATCCTGCGACGGGGCCCGAGCCAACCGTCGTGGTCGTCGGCAATCTGCAAGAGCTCAGGATCACGAAGACCGTGAGCGTCGTCGGCGGTGGCCCCGCGCTCGCGGGCTCGACGCTCGAGTATGTCGTGCAAGTGACGAATGTCGGACGCTTGCCAGCGTATGCCGTCGTCATCCGCGACGATATCGCTGCACCGATGCCGGGATATCTGTCGTTCGTGGATCAATCGTGGTCGCTGAACGGGTCGACGAGCGGTATCCTGGTCGCGGGCTCGTTATTGACCGCCGACTACTCGACGACCTATGGCGCCTTGCAGTCCGGCCGCACGATCACGCTGCGTTTCCGCGCGATGCTCGCTGCGAATCTCGCGGTCGGCACACGCGTCACGAACACGGCCACGGTGTACTGGAACGATCCCGTGCAGCAGGCGAGTGCGACGGTTGCGATCGATGTCGGCGCGATCGTCGGCGTCGGAATTCTCAACGGCACGGTGTGGCACGACGCGAACTTCAACAAGTCGATCGATACCACCGAACGGCTGCTCGAGGGCTGGGCCGTCGATCTCTATCGCAACGGCGAGCGTGTTTACTCGGCGCTGACCGATGCCGCCGGTAGCTACGTGATCAGCGGCATCGCGCCGAACTACTTGAGCGGCGAACAGTATGAGTTGCGCTTCACTGCCCCCAATGCAGGGTCCGGTACGGCGAAGCTCGGCACCGCGCATTCGATATTCAACAACGACCTGCAGCGGATCACGGACATCGTCATCCAGCCGAACAGCAACTACCAAGACGTGAACCTACCGATCGAGCCGAACGGTGTCGTGTACAACACGATCACACGTACGCCGCTCGCCGGTGCGACCGTCACATTGCTGAACGCGGATAGTCAGACGGCATTGCCTGCAAGCTGCTTCTACGATCCGACGCAGCAGAATCAAGTGACGCTGCCGTACGGCTATTACAAGTTCGATCTCAACTTCAGCGATCCGTCGTGTCCGAGCGGCGGCAGCTACATCGTGGAAGTGTCTGCGCCCGCCACAGGCTACATCGCAGGCCCGTCGCAGATCATTCCGCCTGTATCGCATGCGTCCACGGCGCCGCTATCGGTTCCGACGTGTCCGGCGAGCATCGACGACTCCGTCATTGCGACGGCGCAGCACTGCGAAGTGCAGATGTCAGAGCTGGTGCCGCCGGTCTCGGTGCCCGCGCGAAGTGCACCTACACGCTATCACCTGCATTTCACGTTCGATGACAGCTTCGTGCCGGGCTCCGCACAGATCTTCAACAATCACATCCCCGTGGATCCGGATCTGCAGGGTGTGCTGCAGTTGTCGAAGACGACGCCGATGCTCAACGTGACGCGCGGCCAACTCGTGCCGTACACGATCACATTCACCAACATCACCGAGGTACCGCTCTTCGATGTGGCGGTCGTGGACCGCTTCCCGCCTGGCTTTCGCTATATCGAAGGATCCGCGCGCATCGACGGAACGGCTGTCGAACCGACACTCGTCAGCCGTGAGCTCAGGTGGAGCAACCTGTCTGTCGACGGCCACGCGCGCCATACGCTCGTCATGTTGCTCGCGGTCGGTGCGGGCGTGAGCGAAGGTGAGTTCACGAATCGCGCACAGGCGGTGCACGGGCTCACCAACGGTACGCTATCGAACGAGGGCTCGGCGACCGTGCGCGTCATTCCGGACGCGACGTTCGACTGCACCGACGTGACGGGCAAGGTATTCGACGATGTGAATCGCAACGGTCTCCAAGAAGCCGGCGAGCGCGGTTTGTCCGGCGTGCGCGTCGTGAGTGCGCGCGGGCTGACGGCGATGACCGACGGTTTCGGGCGTTTCCATATCACGTGCGCGACGACGCCGCGAGAGGGCCGCGGCAGCAACTTCATCCTCAAGCTGGACGACCGCACGCTACCGAGCGGCTATCGAGCCTCCACCGATCAGATCCGAGTGCAACGCGCCACGCGCGGTAAAGCGCTGCGCTTCAACTTCGGTGCATCCATTCATCGCGTCATCGGTCTCGATATCGCCGACGCGGTGTTCGAACCCGGCACGACTGAAATGCGCGCGCAATGGAAACCGCGTCTGACGCTGCTCATGGAAGAACTGCAGAAGGCTCCGGCCGTACTGCGCTTGTCGTATCTCGCAGATGTCGAAGACGCGCGATTGGTCGACGAGCGCATGGAGATGCTGAAGAAGGAAATCATGGCGTCGTGGAAGGCGCTGAACTGCTGTTACCAGCTCACGATCGAGCCGGAAGTGTTCTGGCGGCGCGGCGCGCCGCCCAAGCAAGCGGCCGTGCAGAGCTCGAGCAGGTGAACGAATGATGTACAAGAAACATAGGTCGTTCCGGCTCCCTCTCACGAGGGTTGAGGCGTTTGCTCAGACTCTGAGAAGCAGCCACAAAGAACACAAAGAACACGAAGATCAGATGGCAGAAGGGCCAGCACCTCGGGTTGGCCTCGCGCATTCGCATCAACGATTTTCCTTTGTGTGTTCTATGTGTTCTTTGTGGCCACTCTCCCTCTTTTCTGAGATCAGGAAGAGGGTTGGCGTCAGAGCCTCCTTCTTCCTGGCGCTGAGCTTGACCGTAGCGGCCGCGAACGCGCAGACCGTGCAGGAATCCTCCCTCGGCGAAGCGGTCGAACGTCACTTATCGCCCGACGATGCCATGAGTCAGTGGACTCACGATCCGGCCCGAGTCAATAGAGAAGCGGGCGACATGATCGTCACGACGCAGGTGACGAAGGAAGACATCGAGACCGTCAAGCTGCAGAACGTGATCCCGCCGATCCGCTTCGAGTCGGGCGTCGCGGAGATTCCTCCCAGCTACGTCGAGTCGCTGCGCAAAGTGCTCGATGGCATGAGCGGTCGACGCAATGTGAGGTTGCATCTCGTCGGTCACGCCGACGATCAACAGCTCTCTGATGCACTCGTACGCATCTATGGCGACAACGTGGGCCTGTCGCGCGAACGCGCCGGAGAAGTCGCAGAGTTCTTGCAGGCGCGGCTCAACTTGCGACCCGAAGCGATCTCGTATGAATGGGCTGGTGATACGAAGCCCATTGCGACGAATGCGACTGCAGAAGGCCGAGCGCTCAATCGCCGTGTCGAAGTCGAGGTGTGGTACGACGAAACGCGCCACCGCGCTGCCGAGGAAGAGGTGCTGCTCAGGGAGAACTTCACCCGGGTGAAGGTGTGCCGCATGGAGACTGTGTGCAAGATGCGGTTCATGGAGGGCCATTCGAGGCGCGCGCGCGTGCAGAATCTCGTACCGCCGCTGCACTTCAGGGACGAAACGACGGAGGTCTCGGAGGCTTTTGTCGAGCATATCCGCAAGGCGCTCAACAATCTCAAAGACAAGCAGAACGTCCTCGTGAAGTTCATTGGCTATACGGACGGCCTACCCCTCGTCGGCCGAGATGAACGCATCTACGGAACCCATCTTGCGTTGTCGAAGGCGCGTGCACATCGCGTCGCGCTCGCGATCCAGGAGCAGTTGCTGCTCCCAACGGCAGCCGTCGCGAGCGACGGCCGCGGCGCCACACTGCCGCTCGCATCGAATGAGACGGAGCAGGGACGCGCGATGAATCGGCGCATCGAAGTCGAGTTCTGGCACGACGATCCGCTGCAAGAGATGCCGGATGAGCCGCAGCTCTGTCCGAACCCGAACGACGCTGAGATGGTCACGAAAGTGTACGACCCGGCCTGGGGCGGCATCGCGCCGCTCGCGCTCGAGGGCGGGCGCGCAGTCATTCCTGCGGGGTACACGGAGCAGTTGCGCCGCGCGATGGCCGATATCGCGGACAAGACGAACGTGCGATTGCGCTTCATCGGTTATACGAAGAACGAGCGGCTCGATCGCAGAATGGCGAGCGTGTACGGGGATGACATCGGGCTCTCTGCCGCTCGCGCGCGGCGTGCGATGGATACGATTCGCGAACAGATGCAGCTCGCGGAGTCGCAGGCTGAGCACGAAGGGCGAGGGTTCGTTCACTCGAACGACGTCGTCAATGCGGGCTTCACCCAGGGAAATACTTCGCACATCGTCGTACAGGTCGTGTACGACGAGCTCGCCGTTGTGGATGACTATGAAGGCGTGGATATCACCAAGCTGACGCGCGAGTTGTCGCCGCAGAATCCGTTCGGCTTGAATCTGATGAGAATCACTGTCGACGGCGAACCGATCGACGATCCGGCGCGCAGCTCCGCGGACATCCAGCGCTGCACCGACGTCGCGTTGGAAAGTGCGGACATTCAGTTTCAATTCGACAACTTGCAGTCGAACCGACGTTTGAGCGTGGCCGCCTCGCCGACGACGATCGTACTGCGAGACAACGAAGCACCGACAGTCGATCCGCCGACTTCGAGCGATCTCGATATCCAATCGCACCTGATCGAGTCAGAGGCGGTGGGCGAAGTTGAGCCGTTCGGCCTGACGCCAGAGCAGCAGCAGATGCTCGCCGAGCGGCTCACGGCGGAGTTGCAGCTGCCGCAGGTGGAGTACGCGGTCGCACTAGATCAAGAGGCGACTGAAGACACTGAGGCGCTTGCGCTCGAACAAGCAGATTCGGAATCGCCGCCGCCCGAGGAGGCACAAGCGGAGTGGGCGCAGTTAGAGGAGACCCAAGCAGAGGCGCCCCCACTCGAGCACACGCCGCCTTTCGCGGGCGATCCTGTGCGTTTTCGCATGTACGCGAACTACTCCTCGTTCATCGATCGCGCCGAAGTGCGCATCTTTCAGCGCGATCAGTCGCTGCAAGCGCAACCGGTCGCGATCGCTCCGATTGATTCGCAAGGCTTCGCGGAGTGGCAACCGACCGCAGATCAGGTGCAGGCCCCGGTGCGCGAGTTGCAGTACGTGGTGCGTGCCTATGATAAGAGTGGCAACTTCGATGAGACGACGCCGCAGCCGCTGTGGCTCGTGTATGAGAATGGTCGCGAAGCGGAGTCCGAAACCGAGCAGCGAAGTCAACCGAAAGAGGCGGACTTGCTCGCAAGCTACGGCGAAAGCGGACTTTCAGTCTCGAACATCCGCCTCGGGAGCGGCACCGTGAAGGTACGCGGCAGTGGCATACCCGCGCAGCACACCGTCTGGGTCGCAGGTAAGGAGGTTCCGGTGGATCGCCACGGAAACTTCGTTGCCGAGGAAGTGCTGCCTGCCGGCTTGCACACCGTCGAAGTGGCGGTGCTCGATGCAACCGGGAGCGGCTCGTTGTATCTGCGCGATCTCGAGCTCGAGCGCAACGATTGGTTCTACGTCGGCCTCGCCGATCTCACCGTTTCCGATCACCGCACGAAGGGTCCTGCCGATCTCCTGCAAGGTGAGAACGCGCCATATCAATACGACTCGAGTGTGGACGGCCGGCTCGCGTTCTACATCAATGGCAAGTTCAACGAGCATTGGGGGATCACTGCGAGCGCCGATACGCGCGAAGGTCCTGTGGAGGATCTGTTCAGCAACTTCCTCGAGAAGTCGCCCGAGTCGCTCTTCCGTCGTATCGATCCGGACTATCACTTTCCGACTTTCGGCGACGATGCGATCGTGGAGGATGTCGCGCCCACGCTCGGCAAGTTCTACGTCAAGTTGAATCGCGATCAGAGTCACGCGCTGTGGGGCAACTTCAAGATCAACTATCTGGGTAATGAGCTCGCGCACGTCGATCGCGGGCTGTACGGCGGCAATCTGCGCTATCAATCGGAAGCCACGACGAGCTTTGGCGAGCAACGTCTAACGGTCGATGCATTTGCCGCTGAACCCGGTACGCTCGCGAGCCGCGAAGAATTCCGCGGCACCGGTGGATCGCTGTACTTCTTGCGCAACCAGGACATCCTCGTCGGCTCCGAACGCGTGCGCATCGAGCTGCGTGACAAGGACTCAGGTCTCGTGACCGGCGTGAAGAATCTGCAACCCGTGCTCGATTACGACATCGACTATCTGCAAGGGCGCATTCTCTTGACCGAGCCGCTCGGCTCCACGGCGGATGACGATCTACTCGTGCGGAGCAACGGGTTGAGCGGCGATGAGGCGCATCTCATCGTACGGTACGAATACACGCCCGGCTTCGATGAGATCGATGCGCTCGCGACCGGTGGCCAGGGGCATTATTGGATCGGCGATCACGTCAGAGTGGGACTGACGGCGAGCTCGAGCGAGGAGGGTGATGCAGACAGTTCCCTCAATGGCGCGGACTTGACGCTGCGACTGAGCGCGGATTCGTGGCTCAAGCTGCAGGGGGCCAAGAGCGAAGGCTTGGTGTCGAGCTCGCTGTACTCGAACGATGGCGGGTTCGGATTCGCGAGCGATAGCTCGACGAGCTTCAGCGAAGCGAGCGCCGACGCGTATCGCGCCGATCTCAGTATCGGGTTCGATGAGTTCTTCGAATCGATTCCTGGCCGGATCACGCTGTACACCCAGAATCTGGGTGAAGGCTATTCCGCGCCCGGACTGACGACGCTGACCGACACGCAGCACCACGGCGGAACAGTGAGGCTGCAGATCTGGGACGACATCCACGTACGTGCCAAGGCCGACAAGAAGGAACAAGAGCAAGGCTATACGGTGAATGCACAAGAGCTCAATGTCGGCTACCAGCTTACGGATCGTTGGAGCGTGAGCACCGGTGCGCGAAAAGATGAGCGCGAGTTCACCGGCGCGCTCGTTCCGCTCAGCCTGGAACAAGGAGAGCGCACCGACGGCGTGTTGCAGGTCGGTTTCGACTCGCGAGCGACTTGGCGTGCCTATGGCTTCGTGCAAGAGACGTTGTCGAAGTCGGAAGAGCGAGAAGACAACGGTCGCGTCGGTGTCGGCGGTTCATATCGTTTCACCGATCGCTTCCGCGCGGATGTGGAGGTATCCGATGGTGATCTCGGGCCGGGCGGGAAGGTCGGAACGAACTTCCTGTACTCGGAGCGCACGAGCTTGTACCTCAACTACGCGCTCGAGAACGAGCGGACCGATAACGGATTGCACGGCCGTCGCGGCAACCTGATCTCAGGGATGAAGCGGCGCCTTTCGGATTCGAGCAGCATGTACGTCGAGGAGCGCTATCAAGAGACCGATTCTGCCTCGGGGCTCACGCACTCGACCGGCATGAGCCTCGCGCCGAACGATCGCTGGAACTTCGGCACCAACACCGATATCGGCACGCTGGTCGATTCGCGCACAGGCGCGGAGATCGATCGAGAGGCTGGCGGCATTCGCATGGGGTACGGTTTCGATTCGGTGCAGTTCTCGAGCGCGGTCGAGTATCGCGTCGACAAGATGATGCAACCCGATCAGATCGAATCCGAACGCGAAACGTGGCTGTATCGAAACAGCATCAAATACCAGGTCACGCCGAACTGGCGCCTCATCGGCAAGTTCAATCACGCGGACAGCAGCAGCTCGCTCGGGCAGTTCTACGATGGCGGCTATACCGAAGCCGTTCTCGGCTACGGCTATCGTCCCGTGGCGCACGATCGTTTGAACGCGCTGGCGAAGTACACATACTTCTATAACGTCCCGACCACCGAGCAAGTGACGCCGCAGCACCTCGCCGCACAGTTCATTCAGAAGAGCCATATCGCGGCACTCGACGTCACGTACGACCTCACCGATCGCGTGTCGGTCGGCGGGAAGTACGCCTATCGGCTAGGTCAGGTGAGCTTGGATCGCGAATCGCGAGAGTTCTTCGACAACCGCGCGCACTTGTATATCGTGCGTAGCGATGTCCGAGTCGGACAACATTGGGAAGGCATGGTCGAAGGACGCATGCTGGAGATGACCGATCTGAACGAGCAGCGCAGCGGCGCGCTCGTTGCGATGTACCGCTACTTCGGCAACCACGTGAAAGTGGGGGTGGGGTACAACTTTACTGACTTCTCGGAAGACCTCACGGACTTGAGCTTCAAGCACGAAGGTGCGTTCTTCAACATCCTTGGAGCGATGTGACGCGCGAGATCGCTGAGTGTGCGGCTGATGAGTGGCTACAACGTTCAGAGAACAGGAAGAACGAGTGACGCACCGCTTCAGGGAGTGAGAACGACGCGGAAGCGGGCTTTGCCGCTCATCATGCGTCGATATCCTTCTGCGGCCTTCGCCAACGGAAATGTTTCGATCATCGGGCGCACGTCCGACAGCACGCTGAAGCGTAGTGTGTCTTCAGAGTCGCGTGCAGTGCCCGAGGGCCATCCCGCGATCGACCGTCGCGCACCGATGAGAAGCAGCGGCGAAACTTCGATTGGATCGCCGCTCGCTCCGACGACCACGAGCCTTCCATTGCTGCCGAGTCCAGGGAGGACGGAGCTCATCGTCTTGGCGTCCGTCACGGTCGCAAGGATCACTTTCGCACCGCCGAGCCTCGTCAATTCTTCGGCCGCGTTCTGCGCCGTGCTGTCGATGTAGATCTGCGCGCCCAACTTCTCTGCGAGCGGGCCCTTATCCTCACCACGCGCGATCGCTACTGTCTTGAATCCCATTCTGGCAGCGAACTGCACGCCCAGATGGCCCAATCCACCGATGCCTAGAATTGCGACGGTATCACCTGCACGAGCGCCGCTGTGTCTGAGTGCGTTGAAGGTCGTGATTCCCGCGCAGAGCAGCGGTGCTGCCTCCTCCGCTTTCAAGTCCTCCGGGATCGCAGCCAGCGCTTCGAATGGCGCAATCATGTACTCGGCGTAACCGCCGTCGTATGCGATGCCAGGTACCTGGCCACGGACGCAGAGGATGAAGTCGCCTCGGCGACACGGCTCGCAATGACCGCAATGACCTCCGTGCCAGCCCACGCCCACTCGCATCCCTTCTTGCCAATCCGGCACGTCTGCACCCACCGCATCGATGACGCCGACCACTTCATGCCCCGGCACGCGCGGATACTGGATCCCGGGAAACAGACCCTCCACAGTGAATACGTCGCTGTGGCAGATGCCGCATGCTTGGACTTTGATCCTAACGTGTCTTGGCTTGGGATCAGGTACGTCGCGCTCGACGACTTCGAGAGGTCCGTTGGGTTTCGCGACCTGAACGACTTTCATACTCATGCCGAGTCCTCGAGCTTGGTGGAGACCGCTGGATGCCTGACGACGATTGCGGATCGACGTAGACAACGCTGCGCGGCGCCGCGCACGAGGGAGATTCGCGCGTTGTGGAAGCTGGCGCTAGCCAAAGAATACGTACATCTTGCCTGACGCATGGAACCCAACTGAATTTCGGCGGACTAGGGGCGAGATGTGCTATGCAGCGCCATGAGAATGCGATCTAGCAGCGCTAGAACAACCAGCCACTAAAGCGTACGAGGGAAGCGAAATGATGCGGAACGCGGCCTTTTCACGATCAGCTATTTGCACCAGCTTGGTACTAGCCGCGAATCTCGCGCATGCAGACGCAGCTCTGCGAGAACGGGCTAATGCGATATTCAAACCGATACCTGAGCGCGTGACGGAACTGCACGGGGAGAAAGTCGCGGAAGCGCAAGTGAAGCTCGGTCAGAAGTTGTGGTTCGATCCGAGGCTCTCGCGAAGCCACCTGATCAGCTGCAACACCTGCCACAATCTCAGTATCGGTGGCGGCGACAACGTGAAGGTGTCCATTGGCCATGGCTGGCAGAAGGGGCCTCGCAATAATCCCACGGTCTTGAACGCTGTATTCAACGCCGCGCAATTTTGGGACGGCCGTGCGGCAGACTTGAAGGAGCAGGCAAGAGGACCTCTGCAAGCACCTGTCGAGATGAACAACACACCGGAACGTATCGAGGCGACGCTGAAAAGCATCCCGCAGTACGTCGAGGAGTTCGGTAAAGCATTCGGCGGTCCAAATGCCGTGAGCTTCGATAACGCCGCGCGTGCATTGGCGGCTTTCGAAACGACACTCATCACACCGAATGCACCGTTCGATCGCTTCCTGCGGGGTGACGACAAAGCGCTCACGAAGCAGCAACAGCAAGGGCTCGAGCTCTTCATGAGCACGGGCTGTACGGCCTGTCACAATGGCGTGAATCTGGGCGGCCAGGCGTATTTTCCGTTCGGCGTCGTCAAGCGACCGGGTGCCGATATCTTGCCTGCGGAGGACAAGGGCCGTTTTGCTGTGACCAACACGGCGAGCGATGAGTATGTATTTCGCGCTTCGCCGCTGCGTAATGTGGCATTGACGCCGCCTTACTTCCACAGCGGTGAAGTGTGGAATCTGCAGCAAGCGGTTGCGATCATGGGTGACAGTCAGCTGGGACGCGAGCTCAACGAAACCGAAGTCGACGCCATTACGGCGTTTCTTCGAAGCCTCACGGGTGAGCAGCCCCGCGTCACGTTGCCGGTCCTCCCTCCCAGCAGCGCGTCTACACCCAAGCCCGATCTCGCCTTGTCGACGCGAAGTGTTATGAAATAGCCGATCGCGATCCACAGATGGAACATCAGCGTAAAGGGACTAGTTCAATCGAAGGAGTCGCACGGCGAGCCGTGTAAAAGCGAAGGTGTACTGCGAATCGCCGGAGTCAACGGGAGAGTCTTATGGCACATGAGTACGTATTTCGCGGAGAACGCGAACCCTATGCCCCCGATCCGAAACAGCAGCGTGTGCGCGAGGAGGCGAGGCGTGAAGCAGAGGAGCTGGTCAACCGCGAACCGGTAGATACAACGAAGGATCTATCGACGGACGCCGAGTTGGACGAAAAGGTGGGCGACTACCAGGTCGGTGGATTGGATTCGTACGGCGCATCGGCACCCGCATCGAGGAAGGATGCCTCGCAGAAGCCGTCCTAACGAATCAGAGCGACTCAATCGCTCATTATCTTCGGCTACTTCAGTCTCTCCAGCCGGCCTTTTCGCCGGACGAGATTCTTGTAGTCCCACTGAATCTCTCTCGCCTTCTGGAGCCAGCGATGCAGATCGCTCTTGCTGATTTCCGCAACCTCCCGATAGAAGACTGAGGCGTCCTTGAACTTCTTGCCGAGGACGTCTAGCGCGGGCTCCTCGAAATTCGCGCCGCTCCAGAACATCAGCCGTATCCCCAGCTTTTGTTTGCTGTATCCGACGATCGGATTTCCATCTAGAAACCAAACCGGATGGCCGTGCCACACCTTGTTCTCAGCACCAGAGAGTTCTCGCTCGATTTCCTCGGCAAGAAGACCGCATACTTCCTTCTCGCCAGGTTCTTGTTTCTCGTTGTACTTCAGGGTTTCTGGGTGCATGTCATTCAGATCGGTTTCGCGTGCGCCGACTACGAGCCCTTAGTCGAGGAGAACTTCGACAGCAGCAGCCCGAATGCTTAATCGGAAGTTCTAGCGGCTAGCTCCGGAAAGCGGTTCGTAGCATGAGCTGCGTGGCATTCCACGCAGGCCGTGACCATCTCGGCGAAGAGCTCCCTCTGGCGCGGCCTGTCCCGAGCGCGTGCGGCTTCTGCGAGCCGCGCGCTCAGCTCGTGGAAGCTGGCGTCTCGTTCCGCAAAGGAGTGCGGTACGGCGGAGTGCAACGCCTCACGATCAGTCTGCGTCATCTTCTTGGCCATGATGAAGCTGTCGTGAATGGCCTGCGCGTTCTTGGCTACGAGTTCATCCTGTCCGCGCACGAGCGCATCCAAAATCGTGCTACTCGCTTGCAGCACAGCTTGCATCTCCTCGATCAGCAGCACACGGAGATGAGTAGGCAGGGCCAAAGCGACCGCCTTGTCATTAGATTCTTGGCCCGAAGCAGGGGCGCCAACCAAGAGCGCTATCAGCGATAGTGCTGAAGCAATGCGTTTCGTGTAGCTCACCTCAACTCACCCTCTTTCTCGCAGAGCCGAGCAGTCACCAATCAAGCCTGTTCTGTAAATGTTCGCGTGCGAGAGTTGTTCGATTCGTGAGTGAATGTTACACGCGGACGAGCGCTACAGTCGAAGTATGACTCGGTTATCCTGCAGGCGTATGGCGTCGTGCTCGTTCGTTTGCATCAGCGCGCGATGTACGGAAGCAACGCTCGCGCCCAACATCCGCGCGAGCTCGCGTCTGGGTATGTCGAGTGGAATCTCCCGTGAGGTCACGCCGCGAAAACGCAGCCGATCCCCAAGATCGCAGGCGAGATGAGTCAAACGCTCCTGCACTCGCCGCGGCCGTCGTGGCGAGACGGTGCATCTCGGTTGAGCGAGCGCTTCGAGTCCGCTGCGAAGTGCATTCGCCCCTGCACCCCACCCGAGGAAGCTTCGCAAAGGAAGCTCACAGAAGATTGCACGAGTGATGGCTTTGACGCTGCTCGAGTAGCGCTCATTCAGAACGGCTTCCTCGCCGAGGACTTCACCCGGGACATGCAGTGCGAGTACGCGCTTATCCGTCGTCGCAACCAGTTTCTCGGACTTAACTAGGCCCTTTCTAAGTGCATACACGTGAGTGGCAGGTTCTCCTGCCATGTAGAGCGTCTCGCCGCGCTCGATGATGCGCATCGTCGGGGATCGAGGAAGGTTCGACGCCGCGGGTAGCGTATCGATCATGGAGCAGATCTCGAAGAGATCGCACGAGCGGCAGGCTACCGGGCCTACGGGGTCGCCAAGATTTCTCTTCTCCATCTCGAGCTCCCAGCAACAATCTACGCGTGAGCTTATCCGACGTACGATGGCGGGCCTTGATCTAGGTCAAGACACCCGATGGCTTGCTCTCGCAGTGCACCAAGGGTCACTGGATTCGAGTGCCATGACTCAGGACGAGCGTCCATCGCCTTCTCACGGGAGGCACGCAGCCCCTGAAACCGCTTAGCTAGGCTCCGTCTCGACGCGCCTTGCATTCGCCGTGTCTCTGCTGCTCATTCAAGGTGCTGAGGCCGTCGGCGCGACGCGCTCCTTCGTCGATGCGTTCGCGAAATCGCCAGCCTTCACGATGACGAATTTTGCCGGCACCAGATGCCGCTGCAACGCGGCGCGAATCTGTGCGGCATCGAGCGCCATGACTTTCTTCTCGAGCTCGGCATCCCATGCGAGTGTGCGGCCAACGAAGAGCCAGTGGCTCAGCGCTCCGACGAGCTCATTGTCCTGTGCGCGCGCCACGGTACGCGACTGCAGCCAGCCGGCCTTGGCTTGTTCGATTTCTTCTTGGGTGAAGTTCTCTGCGAGAACGCGTGCGATCTCTTCGTTGAATGCTGCCTGCAACTTTGCGGCGTTCTGCGGTGCGTAGATGGCATAGGCCAGGAACATGCCGCTCTTGTCGAAGTTGTCGGCCTGCAGCTGCGAGCCTACGCCATAACTGAGGCCGTCCTTGCCGCGAATACGAGCAGGCAGCCGCGAATTGAGGAAGCCGCCGCCGAGCATGTAGTTACCCAGCAAGAGCGCGGGATAGTCAGGATCATCGTCGCGCACGTTCAAATTCTGGCCGGCCACGAAAAAAGCTTGTGCCTTGTCGGGCGTTTCGATGACGATCTCTTTAGCCTGGACATCGAAGAACTCATTCGGCACGCGTGTGAAAGGCTTCGCGTTCTTCCAATCGCCAAGCAAGCTTGCCACTTGCTGCTCGAGCGCGGCGGCGTCGAAGTCGCCGACGATGGCGAGCTGCGCGGGTTGCGTCCCGAAGAAATCGCGATGAAAGCGCTGCAGCTGTTCGCGGGTGACCGCCTTGACGGCGGCGATTTCTTCGTCGATCGACTCGGTGTAACGGATATCGCCTTGCGGATAGGGCTTGAGTAATCGCTGGAACTGATTGAACGCGAGGGCCGACGGATCGCTGCGTTGCTGTTCCAAGGCGGCGAGGATCTCAGTGCGTAACTGCTCGAGCTCCTTCGCATCGAAAGCGGGCTCGCGCAAGATCTCCGTCACGAGCGTCAAGACCGCAGGCAGATTCTCGCGTGTCGTCTCGATGGAGACGTACGTTCCCGATCCCCACGAATTGAAATTGACGCGGGCCTTGAGCTTGTCGAGCTCATCCGCCAGCTGCTGGCGAGTGTGCTTCAGCGTGCCGCGCATGAGCATTGCCGTGCTCATGCTCGCCGGTGTGCTCAGCCCGTGGAGGCTCTGCACGTCGCCGAAGCGCAGCGCCATGCCTGCGAAGACGGCGCCGCCGCGAGTCCTCTTCGGCAGGAGCGCCATCTCTAGACCGCCGGGCAACTTGATGCGCCGTGTACGAGCTTCGATGTTTTCGGGCGTGGCGTCGAACGACTCACCGGCCTGTTTGATGGGGTCGCCCTTGTAATCCTTGACGAGCGAGAGCACTTCCGGCGCCGATGGGATCTCTGCGCGATCCGGTGTCTTGGTCGGATAGAAAAGACCGGCGGTCCGGTTCGACTGCTTGTAATAGCGTGCCCAGGCGGCTTGCACATCGGACGTTGTAGTTGCGCGCAGCCGATCGCGATTGATGAACATGAGGCGCCAATCGCCCATGCCGATCCAGTCGCTCAGCGCCAGGCCGACGTTGTCGGAGGAATTGAGATTCAGCTCGATCTGCGTCAGCAACTGCGTGCGTGCGCGGTCCACTTCGGCATCGGTCACTGCTTGCGCGGCTGGCTTCTCGACGATGTCGATGAGCTCTGCAAGCAGCGGCTCGAGCGGCTGACCATCGCGCACCTGTGCGGCGTACGCTGTCATGCCGGGATCGAAGACCTGAAGGCTCGCTGTGAAGACTGCAGCTGCTTTGCCTGGCTCGACGAGCGCTTTGTGCAATCGGCCGGCGGGAGTGTTACCGAGTACCTCGTTGAGGATCACCAGCGCCGGCAGATCCTCGTGCGTGCCGGCTGGGATGTGATAGGCGACGGCAGCCCATTGCACGTCGCCGACACGGCGCAGAACGACTTGGCGTTCGCCGTCCTGCGTAGGTTCCACGGTATGCAGCTTTGGCAGCACGCGTGCCGGTCGCGGAATGGGGCCGAAGTACTCATTGACCAGCGCGAGTGCGGCAGCTTCATCGATCTTACCCGCGACGAGCAGCACTGCGTTGTCGGGCTGGTAGTACGTGCGGTAGAACGCCTGCAGACGCTCGATCGGAACGCCTTCGATATCGGATCGCGCTCCGATGGGCGTATTGCCATTATTGTGCCAATCGTAAGCAACCGAGAGCAGCCGCTTGAACAGCACGCCGATCGGATTGTTCTCCCCTGCCTCGAACTCGTTGCGTACGACGGTCATCTCGCTGTCGAGATCCTTCTGCGCGATGAACGAATTCACCATGCGATCGGCTTCGAGATCGAGCGCCCAGCGCAAGTTTTCTTCAGTGGCAGCGAATGTCTCGAAGTAGTTGGTGCGATCCCAAGAAGTCGTTCCGTTAGGGCGCGCACCGTGAGCGGTCAGCTCGGCCGGGATGTCCGGGTGGCGCTTCGAGCCTTTGAACAGCAGATGCTCGAGCAGGTGGGCCATACCGGTTTCGCCATAGTTCTCGTGCCGTGAACCGACGAGATACGTGATGTTGACCGTGATGGTTTGCTTGGACTCATCGGGGAACAACAACACCCGCAGGCCATTCGCCAAGCGGTACTCGGTGATGCCTTCGACCGAAGTGATCCGTTCGGGAGCCGGCAAAGATGCCGCCGCCTTCTGAGCCGCTTTCGATTCTTTCGCTTGGCAAAGGGGCGCCGCGAGCACGGCGCACAAGATGATGAACGCCTTGAAACCCGGGATGGATTGCATCACGGCACTCCCTGCACTGTTGGTGGAATGCACGATTGTATATGAAGCATTCCTAACCCCTGCAACCCTACGCCGCGATGCAGCGTCTCAAGAGCACGCACCGCAGTCCGAGGCGGTGGAAGTCAAAACAACACCAAAGGAATGTCTATGTCCCGCAAGCTCGTCATCTTCACCTTGGCGACGTATCTGTTCTCGTGGTCTTGCTGGCTACCGATTATTGACTCCCTCGGCGAGAACCCGTTCGAAGGTACTCTGGCGAGCGTGTTGCTGTTCTTTCTCGGAGCGTATGGACCGACGTTGATCGGCATCGCCATGGTCTATTTCTATGGCGGGCGCACGGGCCTGAGGGATCTCTTCAAGAGGGCGCTGGCGATCAAGAGCAGACTGAGCTGGATGCTGCTCGCCGTTCTGGTGGGACCTCTTATCTATGCGTTTTCCACCGGGCTGTACGTACTGCTGGGCGGAGAAATCGGTGCGATCAACTATGGATTGATACCCTGGCTGCCGATCGTGTTTGTGGTACCGATCGTATTCGGCCCGTTAGCGGAAGAATTCGGTTGGCGAGGTTTCGCGTTACCGCTATTCGATCACAAGAACAAGGCGATTGCTTCGAGCATCATCATCGGAATCATCTGGGCGCTGTGGCACGCGCCGCTGTTCTGGGCCGAGACGGGTACGGCGATCAGCGGGTTTCAGGTCGACATTTACCTCGTGTCCTTGTTCTTCTTGGCGGTCATCGGCTCCAGCTTCATCTACACGTGGTTGTTCAATCGCACGTCCGGCAGCCTCGCCGGAGCGATACTGCTGCATCTCGGTATGAATGCGAGCGGAACGATCACGGGGATGTTGTTCCCCGAGATGAGCGACGATCAGAGACTCGGGGCATACGAGATCTACGTCTCGGTCCTGTGGATCGTGGTCGCGGGTGGGGCAGTGGTGGTGAATCTGAAGGCGCGGCTCAGTAAACAGTCGGGACACTCCCCAATCTCTGCTTGAGTGTTCAGGTCGTCGCGGGCTGACGGGGCAAGCACGCATATGTAGAGCTGTAGGCAGTGCGCTAGCGTAGTGTGAGCAGTCCGCGTCACGCACCGATCTATGCTCATAAGTTGTAAGTATGATGGACGGCGTCAAGCCTTTCTCAAGGAATCTGTTTCCCATGCGGACCATGAGACTGTTGTACATCTTGTTGCTGGCGCAAGCCGCCCACGCTTCTCCATACGTGGACCCCACTTCAATCGAGGCGGATGCACCAGAGATGTTGCGTCCTTCAGCGTTCTTCACCTTCTGCGGACCTGATGAATTCGTTGTCTCGCTCGATCCTGAGAAGCCGAGAAGGCCGAACGCGCCCTCCGTCGGCGAAGAGGTGAAGCACACGCTCGACGAGCAGGGCGGCACCAAGGCCGTCTCTTGCGCACTTGGTACGCACGAGCTCGTCGCCACATTCGATATAGCTCCGCCCAGCGAGCGCGGCTGGTGCGCGGCTGTGCATCACATCAAGGTACGAGTGCGCATCGATGATCAGATGCTCCTCAGTACGAAGTTCGCCGAGTACTGCACGCATTGGGGCATCACGTCGCTGACGCTGTTCGGTTATGGCGATCGTTCACCATCTACCCTGCGGGTATGCGGATATTGGCAGGGCGAAGTTCCGCTAAGTCGCGCAGGCAAGGGGCTCAATAAGCGGAGCTTCGAATGTGCAGACTTCGATGCCGTCGAGATGATGGAGCGCAAGCTCTACATCTTAGATAGCCCACACGAGGTACACGCCCTCGCGCCGTAGCGCGTGCGAGATAGTACCTGGCGAGTCAGGAGCTGCGGTTTGAACTCACTCGCTGGCGTCGAATATCGGCGCACAGTTGGATCGCTCACTCTTCCACGAATGTTTTCAAGCGCAGCAACGCGCGATCCCACCGTTCAGAGATACGCTCCAGGTATTGACGCGCTTCGCCGAAGCTCTTTGGCTCGAGCTCCCACAAAGTTTCGCGCCCGAGGCGCTCGCCGCGAACGAGTCCCGCATCTGACAGCGCTCGCAGGTGCTTGCTCACTGCTTGACGTGAGACGTGGGATCCTTCCGTCAACCGCACGATGGACTGAGGACCGCCATCGCACAACCGTACGACGATCTGCAGCCGCGTGACATCCCCGAGTGCAGCGAATACCAGCGCAGCGTTCGAGACCTTCGCCGTTCCGTGAGCCTTCGATTTCGGCACCACCTCAGCGTGTCTCCTCTGACGTCTGCTCCAGATACCTCTTGATGAGCTGAGTCTGAGCGGTCCACCCCTGCTCGTTCTCGGTAAACGCGGCTGCGCGGCGCTCCAGGGGGATTTGATCAAACCCAGATTCAGTGATCGTCAGTAACGTACCTTCTGGCGCTTCTTCGAGCTCGAACGTCACGAGCGTAGTCGGCTCCTTCCTATAGTCCTGTCCGCGGTCGATCGCATAAGGGTGCCAACGGAATGCGAATAGGCGCATGGGCTCGATGCGTTCAACGAAGACGTGAAAAGGCATTCCCGCATAGGGCTCCTGACAGCTCGCAATCTCAGTATCGACTTTCGTGGGAACGATCTTGCCCTCGAGATGCGCGCCCACGGCAAACTGGCCCTGAAATTCGGCACCGAACCAAGTGCCGAACTGGGTGGCATCGCTGATTGCATTCCAGACTCGTTCGCGACGGGCGCGTAGGACGATCTGCTTCACGATGCGGTCGATGGTCTGAGTCATTGGCAACCTCCTGGTTGCGTATGACTCTAGCGCGAAGAGCATCGAAAGGCAACCATATGGTTGCCTATGATGGAAAGCCGGCGTCGTCCGCTCAGGTGCGAGGATGCAACTGATCGCGTGTGGGGGCGGCGTGAGCGTCGGCCTGTGGCTGCGTCACACCCAGAACGTGCACGAGATGTCCCCCGAGCCATCCGGAAGCGACGAGCGCCGCGATAGCAACGATAGAGATTCCTCTCGGCAATGCCCCAACGACCTCATCCGCCATGCGTAGCCAGAAGTTCACCGCCTGCGCGGCGACGATCGCCAGATTCAGGACCATGTGGTAGACAGCGACGCGCTGCGCACGTGCATCCTGCAAGCCCAGGAGATCGATGAGGCCCGGTAGTGCGGCAATCAGCGCGCCCACGATCCCTCCGCCGAGCGTGAAGTACGCTGTATCGGCCCACCGCTGATCGCCGGTGATGATGAAGCCGAAGTCACAGATCAACGAGAACAGCCAAAGGCCGATGGGCACTGTCACCAGCATCGGATGTATTGGATGTCCGGCAATACTTGCACGCGTGCTCATTGGAATCTCCTCAAGTGGAAATTAGGCATTCAGCACCGACGAGTCTCGTGACAAAAGGGTTCCCGGGACGCAGCTGATGTCCTCGCGGCTGGCCGCGTCCGCGAGTGTGTCGCTTGGTGTTGACGAGAGCCTGAGGTGTCGTCAACTTTGGGGGCGAAACGCCATAGATGTCACATCCATGGAAGCGATGGGAACCCTCTTGTTTGGCTCGACGGAGCAAGATCTCGGACGAGCAATCGCGCGCGCTGGTGTGCGAGATCGATCCATCGGAGGCGCGCTACGCTAGGACGGATCCGCAGCGCTGGCGGCAGAAGGCAAAAGGGGGTACTGAAATGCGCCGAATGTTGATCGCAATCATCTCGCTGCATATCGCAAGCAACGTGCTGGCCCGCGAGCAAGCGGCGGTCACGTCGCCACGCGCTATCTCACTCACGCCGTGCGGTCTGGAAGATGTGGCGGGGTCTGCTTCATGCGGCACGCTTCAAGTGGGAGAGAACCCGGCGCAGGAAGATACCCGTCGCATAACGCTCAACATTGCCGTCATTCCAGCGCTTGCTTCTACACCCCGCCGCGATCCGATCGTTCTCCTGATGGGTGGTCCGGGCGAGGACGCAGTCGGTGCGGGCGCATGGTTTCTCGAGCTGTTTGCATCAGTGCGGGCGGAGCGAGATATTCTGCTGCTCGATCAACGAGGCGCAGGGAGATCGAGTGGACTGCAATGCGACATGTATTCGCCGGCAGAGGACGCGGATAACCTTCGGGACGTGTTTCCGATCGAGGCAGTGAAGCGCTGCGAGCGAGCATTGCGTGCGCGCGCGGATCTGGCGCAGTACTCGTATCGCCACTTCGCACATGATCTGGAGCGGGTCAGACGGTCTCTAGGGTATGACCGGTTGAACTTGTTCGCAGCCTCATACGGCACACGGGCTGCTCAAGCATATCTCAAGGAGTATGGCAGCAGCGTCCGCACCGTGTTCATGGGCAGCGCCGTTCCCATGGATGTGTCGACTCCGCCTGAGTTTGCGAAGGCGTTTCAAGCGGCACTCGAGAAGACCTTCGTTGCATGTGCAGCGGATTCGCAGTGTCGCGCGACGTATCCGAACCTGCGCGCTGAGTTTCAGGAAGTTGTCGCTCGACTCGACGCGGGCGTGTACGTCCCGTTGGACGATCGTTCCAAGGCGTCGCAAGTTACTCGAGGGCGATTCATCGAGTGGCTGCGCGCGAGAACGTATCAAACTCGAAGCGCCTCGCAGGTGCCCTGGCTCATCCATCGAGCTTACGTCGGAGACTGGGCACCCATCGTCGAAGGCATTCTTTCCGATGCTCGTAACCGAGTCGCATCGAATACCGCGTTCAGCTTCGGATTGTTCTTCTCGATCACGTGTAACGAGGACGTGGCGTTCATTCGCGAAGAAGACGAGGTACCCGCTGTGCGGAGAACCTATCTGGGTGTCTACCGAGTGCGGCAACAACAAGCCGCCTGTCGGCATTGGCCGAAAGCTTCATTGGCGTCCGATTATCGGGAGTTGGTGCAATCATCGGCACCAACCTTGTTCGTGTCCGGCGATAGCGATCCTGCCGCACCGCTCTGGTACACGGCGCGAGTCGCGAAGGGTTTTACGAATCGCGCAGAAGTGATTCTTCAGGACAAAGGTCACACGGAGTGGAACGAGTGCGTTGCTCGCCTCTACGATCGGCTCGTGCAGACCGCCTCCGTGCGCGATCTCAGCGCATCTTGCGAGCGTGAGCCTCGAGTGCCTTTCAAGCTAAAGTAGATCTGCCGATTTCATCGCAGGGCGAAGCGCGCGATCAAAGGTGGTCGCGAGCAGTGGTTGCTACGTTGTGCTGAATCGGACTGCCGCGAGGCTGCGAGACGCTGATCTTCAGGCCCCTTGCGGCTGCGTCACTCCATAGACGCAGCCGCCGGGAGGTTCTAGTTGGTCGGGTAGACGATGAGCGGATCCCAGAAGTCACATTGATAGAAGTCGCGATACTCCGCTTCCGTTTCGATCGACGTGGGAATGTCCTGTTCGAGGAATTGCGGCGAGCGAGCTCTGAACTCTGGCCACTTCGGCGCTCCCTTTCCGTTCGGGTCGCCGGTGGCTGCGAAGTTCGTCCATGTCGCGACTAGCTGATCGGACAGCGCGATCTCCTCGCCTTCCAGTTCGCGCGGCTGGCCGGTGAACTGGTCCAAGTTCACACCCAAGTTCCCACCGCGCCAGTTTGGGAACAGGAACTGGATGTCGATCGTGTGAGAGGCCTTCGCCAAGAAATTACCCGACGGGTTCTCTGGGTTCGGCATTCTCGGGAAGTAATACGGTGCCTCTTGATACGTGAAGTCCCATCCCCACACCGGCTTCGGGTTCGAGGCGGCCAACAGTTCGAGAACGTGCAACGTCCTGCATTTGCCTGGATCGGTGAACGCTCTTTCATAGGTGGCTTGCGGATTCGACCCGGGTGGGTAGTTCGCGAGCACTTGTGCCGCAGCACCGTCAACATACAGAGGCGGGCCATAAGCAGCGTTGACGCGCGCCGTATATTCCTCCGCTGTCAGAGGCGCAAAGCCAGGTGCGAAGTATTGGCGAATGCTTTCCCCGAAGGTCGACTCTTCTCTTGTGGCGCCGCCCATGATCGGCATCTTGTGGTACTGCCCGGTGCTCCAAGCGACCTCGGGCTGCAGAGGGATGACCGTCCCATCCACGAACGGACCCGTGACGTACGGACCGTTCGCATTGGGTGTGCCTTGCAACTGAAGGATTCGTTCCGAGGACAGCTCACGCAGACATTCGGCATCCGAGCAGCCCGCTGCTTCAGCGAAGCTGTTGCCTCGTTGCAGGGCGGTCGCTGCGGAACCGGCAGCAGTCGCCAAGAAGCTTGAAGTGGGCGAGCTTTGGAGAATCGCTCGGTGGAAAAGTCCCTCCGCCATTGGCGAAATCAGATTCGCGCTGGTGTCCGAGGCGCCAGCGGATTGACCGCCCAGCGTGACGTTGTCGGGGTCGCCACCAAAGGCAGCGATGTTGTCCTGTACCCAGCGAAGCGCCGCCTGGATGTCCAAGATCCCATAGTTCCCCCACGGATGACCTTCAGTGTTCAGATCGTCCTGCGATAGGAAGCCGAACAAGCCCATACGATAGTTCATCGTGACGACCACTGTGGGAGTGCCGTTCGGCCCGCCGGTGGCGAGCTTGCTTCCATCGTAATCGTTCGTTTCACCCGTCACGTTTCCGCCGCCATGGATCCAGACGATCACTGGTTTTGATCCCCTGAGATTCGTCGTGAACACGTTGAGATAGAGGCAATCCTCCGTCGTGCTCGCCGGGCCCGCGAATGCGCCGAGCGTTGTCACCTGCGGGCACGTGTTGCCGAATTCGGTGGCGCTGAGCAGGCCGTGCGGCTCGGCTCGCTCTGGCGGCATCCAACGCAGGTCGCCAACAGGCGGCGCTGCATACGGGATGCCCAGGAATGTCCTCACTCCTTCCCTCACAAAGCCGCGGACGGGGCCATCCGTGGTATTGACGATCGGTCCTCGCTTGAAGCGGTAGTGATCTGGCTCTGGGTTGGCTTGTGCGATCACGCCAGGAACAGCAGTGGCAGCCAACAACATGCATTTAATGGAAAGCCGTTGAGATGGTCTCATGACTCCTCCCGAGCGAATTAAGAGCAGCAACGCTCGCGAGAGAATGCGAGTGACGGATCTGCAAAATCTTTCGAAATCGTCCGATTCTTTTGCAGATTCATCCGAAGAAGGTGGGGAGGTCCGTTGAGAAGGCAACTGGCTGAGCTTGGGATCAGCACAGACGCTGATAGTGTCGCGGTGTCGTGCCGGTAGCCCGGCGGAATACGTCGGTGAAGTGCGTTTGACTTGCGAACCCGAGCGCGAGCGCCACCTCAGCAACCGACATGCTCTGCGTTCGCAGCAATCGCTCCGCCTCGCGAACACGTACACGCACGACCCATTGGTGAGGTGTGATGCCGACGGAGCGCTTGAAGCGAAGAGAGAAGTGATGCGGGCTCATGTGGGCCACTGCAGCGAGCTCTGTAATCGTCAGGTCGCGCCCGAGGTTGGCGTTGACGTAGTCGAGCACGCGCGTAAGCACGGGGCGCGCGAGCCCGTCGCGCGGAAGACCTTCAAGCGAGCCACTCGAATAACGGGCGGTAACATGCGCGGCGAGCGCCAGTGATAAGGACTCGCCGTAGAGCTTCCCCGCAGGGCATCCAGCGGCCACATCCGTTTCCATGAGTCGCATGAGCGATGCTAGGGGTGCGTCTTGAATTCCGCATTGTTGAGTCAGGCGCACGCGCGCGATGGGAGCATTCTGCGGCGCGAGTCGCTCGAGCGCGGACATGTCGAGCTGAACTCTCAGCATCTCAGTCTTGGGCTCTGCCTTCCACGAAACCGGACTCAGCTCGTGACCGGTCGGCCAGAGCGTGATACTGCCCGCGATGGCTACGAAGTGCCCATCAACACTCAGTTCGCGGTATTCCACTCGGACGGATCCCGCGATGACCAGGATCAGCTCGGTGTGTGGAAACAGAATGCTTCCCGCGCGCCCATCGACGCAGACATTCCGCTCGAGAAGGAAACCAGACCACGGCGTCAGCGCGCTGCAGATGAGGGGCACAGTGGATACGGCCGACTGGAGACGTCCGTCGATCAACTCCTCGAGCCGTTTGCCGCTCATCGACGTATCGCGTGGCATTCGCGATTGCGACGCGATCCACCTTTCTGTGGAGGACATCGGCGATGTCTCAATGAGCCGCGGGTCTTGGAGTTACCCTCCTACGGTGAGAAGCAGTGAGCTTGACCTGTCGCTTTCGTTGATATCGAAAAGGAGCTTCAACGATCCCAAATGATGAGCCTACTACCCCATGCGCTTTCATGACCTAGCCCTCCGTGCTACATCGGGTGGCAACCCCGCATCGCAAGCCGTCATATGCACCAGCTCGTGGAGCCAAGCCTAACGATTGCCTCCTTCGCAAGCTGCCAGAGCAATTACGTAAGCCGTTCTTGATTCACGCAACCAGGCTGCAGAGACACGCATCGCTCGTAGGGATGAGTGACTAGTGATTCGCCGCAAGCATCTAACGCCCGTCGGCTGGGATGCTCACGATCCACGCGTTACCCGGTGATTGCCCCTGCGGCTCTCGGCGCATCAGTTCGCGTTCGACCAACGAATGGACGCATAGAGACCATTCTTGCCGGAATTATCCCAACGCATCCCGTGATCGCTGAACGTGTTCCCGGGAGCGCCAACTGCCAACACCATCTTGTCGGGGCTCACCGGGTGCCCGATGTTCGCGCACATCTCTCCGCTTGGGTGCATGGTCGGCAGCGGGTCGACAGACATGTGCAGGATATCCGGAATTTCCGCGAACCGCGTCTTGCCCTCGATCCGAAACGTGATGGGGACCTTGCGTACGCCTAGGTTCTTGCTGATCAGTGGTGTGAACGCCGCCATTGGGCCACCGGCGGCGCCGCTGAAGATTGCCGCCAAGGCGGCAGTCTGCTCATCGTCAGCGCGCTGATCGACATAGGTGGCCAGCGACCAATTGCCATCTGCCATGACGCCGGGCGCATGGAGAATGACGAGCACGTTGAGTCCATCGAGCGCGACCTTGCCGTAGAGGCCGCTTTCGATGTGGAAGATCAGTGGAACATTACAGAACCCTTCAGTGGGTTGTTCAGTCAACGGAGGCGCGGCCGACATGAGGCACGGGCACATGAGGCTGCAACTGCAGTTCTCGAAGTAGTCGCCGGAAAGATGCCACGGGACCTGGTCGGCCATCGCTCTCTCCCGATTGGGTTGGACCTGACAGATCGATTGCGGATGAGTCATGTGGAAGGTTACGCCGCTCGGAGATGGATGTCCCCCCACCTGCACGCCGCAACGCAGCACCTCCAAGAGCGAGCCGTACACTCGCGTATTGAAGTGACATGAGCAGGCGATCGCACCCGCACCATTGCGCGATTGCTTTTCACCTGCTGCAATCGAGCGGTCAGGCGTAGGTTCACGTTGTGCCGAAGGAATGTGCTTCCTCGTTCAAGCTCGACGATGCGACCATGTAGAGGGTGTAGATGCAGCCGCAGTACTCCTTGAGGGCGTCGACTCCTGCGGATGAGGAGGGCATCGACGCCTTGCTGCGGACTTCGTACCCGCTGCTGATGTCGTCTTCCTACGCTGAAGAGATTCTCGTACCCGCATTGAAGCTGATGACGAAGTCCAGTGCGCGGTTACTGCGTTCAGGGACCTACTACGTTGCGATCTCGAGCCGCGCAGAAATCATCGGTTGCGGAGGTTGGACTTTGGAGCGCCCAGGATCGGACGTGATCGAGCCGGGCCTTGGGCACATGCGACATTTCGGTACCCACCCGGGATGGATCCGACAAGGCATCGGGAGGGCGCTGGGCACGAAGAGCTTTGACGCCGCACGCGCGGCGGGGGTCGAAGTCCTCGAGTGCTACTCGAGTCTCAATGCAGTGAGCTTCTACACTGCCTTGGGTTTCGAGACGATCCGGAGCATCGAAGTTGAGCTCGCGCCGAACGTCGTATTTCCTGGCGCGCTCATGCGGCGAATCCTGTGAGGGCTAGAGCCGCATCGTGCCTGCGCGCACAAACTCGCAATCGCTGCACAGCAAGCGTCCGCCGAATCTACGCCGCGCGGCAGCGCACGTCGAAGGCGCGCGCCTCATCGCTCATGCGTGAGTAGTGCGTCTCAACCCAATGCTCTATGTCGACGATGAGCTCGCTCAGCGAGCGGCCCAAGCGCGTGAGCTTGTACTCGACGCGTGGCGGTATCTCGTCGTAGCAGATACGCTCGATGAGTCCGTGCCGCTCAAGCTCTCGCAGCGTTTGCGTGAGCATCTTTTGCGAAATGCCGCCGATCGCACGGCGCAAGGCGCCTGTGCGCACTGGTCCAGATCGTAACGTGCATAACAGCAGCATGGACCACTTGCCGCCGATGAGTTGCAGGATGCTTCTCGAAGGACAGCGTGGATTGTAGAGATCGGGGCGCGGCATAGATAGGTACCAAAAGGTGCGTACTTAACAGACGGACTGCTACAGCATACCCTGATGCGCATCTTGGAAGCATCTGAAGGAGATCTCATGAAGCTCTTTTATTCGCCTGGCGCTTGCTCGCTCGCACCGCACATCGTGTTGCGCGAGACGGGGTTGCCGTTCGATCTGGTACGCGTCGATCTAGCGAGCCACAAGTTGAAAGAGCAGGATGACTACTATGCGGTGAATCCGAAAGGAGCCGTGCCGGTGTTGGAGTTGGACGATGGAGAGCGTCTAACAGAAGGTCCCGTGATCGCACAATGGATCTGCGATCGCGCAGGCCGAACCGATCTCATGCCTGCCGCGGGCACGATGTCGCGCTACCGCGTCATGGAGTGGCAGAACTATGTCTCCACGGAATTGCACAAGGCGTACACGCCGTTGTTCAAACCCGACTTCAACGAGGAGGGCAAGGCGTGGTTCAGAGCCGCCTTACGCAAGCGCTACCAGTATGTCGACGGCGCTTTGGCACGCGGCGATTTTCTCACGGGCGCGACCTTCACCGCGGCGGATGCGTACTTGTTCGTGGTGACGAATTGGGCGGGGCGGATGGCGGTAGACCTGCAGGGTCTCTCGGCGCTCGATTCCTTCATGAAGCGCGTGCGTGCGCGCGAGACGGTGCAGGCGGCGCTCGCGGCTGAAGGCCTCGTGAAGAAGGCTGCCTAACGATGCGAGCGACGGATTGGCGCTCGACGCCGCTCGCGAAACGCCTCGGCCTTGCTGCGCCGATCGTGCAAGGTCCGTTCGGGAGCGGACTATCCTCGGTTGAGCTCACGGCTGCTGTAAGCGAGTCGGGCGGTCTCGGTTCCTTCGGCGTTCATCATCTCGAAGCGGGTGGCATTCGCAAGGTTGCGAGCGCGATCCGCACGCGCACGAATCGGCCGTTCGCATTGAACTTGTGGATTCCGCACGAGGATAGCGAAGATCCTCGATTGGGCGACGAAGCCTTCGAGAATGCGATCGCGACGTTGCGACCTTACTACGAAGAGCTCGGAGTGCCTGTGCCCTCGAGGCCGGTGCGGTTCACGCCGCCGTATGCTGAGCAGATCGATGCCCTACTCGACGTGAAACCTGCCGTGTTCAGCTTCGTCTTCGGAGTGCCGGCACCTGAAGTCCTGGCGCGCTGTCGCGAGCTCGGCATCGTGACTGTCGCTACGGTGACATCGGTCGAAGAAGCGCAAGTTGTCGAAAGGGCAGGGGTGGATGCAGTCGTCGCTTCTGGGTTCGAAGCCGGCGGCCATCGCATCTCCTTCTTGCGTGCAGCAGAAGAAAGTCTGACCGGCACTTTGTCGCTCGTACCGATGGTCGTCGATGCCGTGCGAATCCCGGCGATCGCGGCGGGCGGCATCGCGGATGGCCGAGGCATCGCGGCGGCGCTTTGTTTGGGAGCACAGGCTGTTCAGGTCGGCACAGCCTTTCTTGCCTGCGACGAATCCGCCGCACCCGAAGTACATCGAAACGCGCTGCGCAGCCCTGAAGCGCGCGATACTGCACTGACCCGAGCATTCACTGGGCGACTTGCGCGCGGCATCAAGAATCGCTTTATCCAAGAGAGGCGAGCGCACGAAAGTGAGCTGCCGCGGTATCCCGTGCAGGCCTGGCTCACGAGTCGTTACCGGCAAGCGGCTGTCGAGCGCGAACGCAGCGACCTGCTGCCCTTGTGGTCCGGCCAAAGTGCACCGCTGATCCGGCATCGCAAGGCACGCGAGTTGTTCGAGGCGCTCGTCGCGAACACCGAGGACGTGCTCGCACGTAGAGGTGCGTTCGCCGGCTCATGAGCTCGTCCATTCAGAGGGTGGGCATCCAACGGCCTTTCATCCGATATCGCCGACGTGGCACTCACTGGATGTCCACCGAGTTTTCTTTGCTGCTGCCGGGCGTCCCACATGCGACCGTCGCATCCAGTGAGCGATGCAGTCGCCGGAGACGCTGTCCTCGAGCAGGATCAGCCTTTTATTGGTAGTTCACTGCGCGTCCTGCAACGGCAAACCGGGAACAGGTGGATCTCATTGCCCACATCGTACGAGTAGCCTGGCGCTACATTCAAACGCGGGATCATGAGCTCAGGCGGAAGCTCGTAATCGGCCGGCGAGGCGAACCACGGTGACCAACTCCATGGATTGCCGCTGCCGTTCATGAACTGCATCAGGCCGTGGTCTTCGAGAACCTCGAGCTCTTCGGTGTAATAAGTGAATGCGGCGGGCGTACGGTTGTACCAGATATTCAAGCGACCGTTGCTGCCGACAAAGACGCCTACCCCAGTGACATGCACCGTATAGCTGACGATCTTGAAATGCCCGAAAGACTCGTCCTTGAATGGACCCGGAACTGGCGGCGGTGTACCCGGGTTCTTGACGAACTGATCGTCGAAGATCATCCACACCTGCACGTATCGGCTCACACCATCGCTGCCGGTTACGGTATTCGCGCCTGCATATTCTACGAGCGCCGCGGAGGCTGAGCTCGAGAATCCCAGCAGGGCGGGCACTGTCAGTAACGAAAGCACTAGAGCGGATCGCATCGTCGCGATCTTCATCAAGAGCGTATTCATATATCCTCCTCACTGTGTCTAGCAACTACGCTGGGTCACGCTATGCTGTGAGGCGCAGCGCCACAATCGATCGAATGTGCTAACACTTACGTCGGGTCCCTGATGTCGGCTGGTACGCGACACTGTTTGATCGGCGATGGATGGCGGCACGAGCGCGCCGTTGAGTTGCACGCGCGGAAGCGGGTTCGAGCATCTACATAAGAATCTGCGATGCTCTCGTCTACGGATCTCACGGGTCTTGAATGAGCTCACTGCTGCTACTCGTCACATGTTTTCTTCTGGGCGTAGTCGTCGCGCGCGTTGGCAAGCCTCCAAGAGGGCTCGCACAAGGACTGAACTGGTGGGTCATCAACGTGGCATTGCCGGCGCTCATTCTGCAGCTCATCGCTGGGCTGCACGTCGATCGCGACCTGTGGT
This sequence comes from Pseudomonadota bacterium, assembly GCA_023417315.1. Classification (GTDB taxonomy): domain Bacteria; phylum Pseudomonadota; class Gammaproteobacteria; order Steroidobacterales; family Steroidobacteraceae; genus Steroidobacter. Next base: position 3,392 of record JAEZFW010000043.1, on the reverse strand, counting down.
TCCTCGTCGCCTCGATGTGGTTCGTGTTCTTGGGAGCGTGGGGCTTCTTCGCAGTCATCGGGCGTGTTCTGCATTGGTCTCGTGAGCGAATCGGCGCCCTTACGTTAACGTGCGGATTCGGCAATACCTCCTTCATTGGGTTTCCATTGATCGAGGCGCTGCGCGGTGAGGATGCACTGAAACTTGCCGTAGTGGCCGATCAAGCCGGTTGCTTCTTGGCACTAGCGACCGGAGGCACGATCGTCGCGGCGCTATATTCGGGCGGGCGCATCGAGACGTCCGCGATCGCTCGGAGGATCGTCTTCTTCCCTCCATTCGCCGCGCTCGTCATTGGACTGATCGTGGGAGCAGGTGGAGGCTGGCCCGAGTTCGTCGAGCCTGTGTTGAGCCGCATCGGAGCGACGCTCGTACCTCTCGCGCTCTTCTCCGTGGGCCTGCAGTTTCGGCTGGGATTCGCTCGCGAGCAGCAGGCCCCGATTGCGTTGGGCCTCGGATGGAAGCTGTTGCTGGCGCCGGCGATCGTGTACGTCGTGGGCAGTCTCTTGCAAACGAGCGGCCCGATACTTTCGATCGCCGTCCTTGAGGCAGCGATGGCTCCGATGATCTCAGCCGCGATCATGGCCGAGCAGAACGATCTCGAGCCATCGCTCGCCAATGCCATATTAGGCATCGGGATCGTGTTGTCATTTCTGACCGTGCCGCTCGCGAACGCTTTGCTGTAGCCGTATCGGTGCGAGCACAGGGCCCTCGTTCATGAACGATCGCTCAGGGCTTCTTGGCCCCCGCGACATCGGTGAGAAGAGCTCGCCCGAGGTGCGGCTAGTGGACGTCGTGCGAGCTTCGGTCGAGAATCCGAAACCCACGTTTCCGCTCGAGGCACTGGAGAAATAGATGCTTACGTTCCGCGCGCTTCCTGTTCTGCTGGCGATGATATTGCTCGGGGCTTGCGGCAAAGACCCAGTGCCGCAGACTGAATCGCAGCCCGCCGCCTCGACGGCGCAGGCACCGGCCAAAACCGGCAACGTGCACGAGTTCAAGATCGGCGAGCTCACGGCCTTCGCGCTGAAAGACGGCACGTTCCTGTTCCCCAACGACACGAAGGTCTTCGGTGTCGGCCGGTCATCCGAAGATGTGGCGAAGGTGCTGGCAGCAGCGGGCGTTCCTACCGATGAGCTTTCGTTGAGCATCCAGCCGCTGCTCGTAAAGGTAGGCAAACAGACGCTGCTCTTTGACACCGGTGCAGGGTCCGGCGCGGGCGAAACGGCTGGACGACTCGTAACGTCGATGCGCGAGGCGGGCATCGAACCGTCGGACGTCACCGATATCTTCATCTCGCACGCGCACGGCGATCACATCGGCGGTTTGGTCGATGCGAGCGGTGCACTCGTCTTCGCGAATGCAACAGTGCACATCTCATCTCCTGAATGGGATGCGGTGAAGGCGGCGGCCGAGAGCGACGCCAATCGTGCTGCGCAGGTACAAGCGTGGGGATCCAAGGTGAAGGCCTTCGCTCCCGGCCTGGAGATCCTGCCCAACGTGGTGAAGGGGGTGGAGATCAAAGGACACACGCCGGGGCACTCGGGTTATTTGATTACCTCGGGAGCAGAATCATTACTCTATATAGGCGATTCAGCTCATCACTACGTGGTCTCTGTTCAAGAGCCAGAGTGGACGATTCAGTTCGATCGCGATGCATCGACCGCACAGGCGAGCCGTAAAGAGATGATCTCAACGAACGCCGAAGCAGGGCAGCGAATCTACGCGGTGCACTTTCCGTTCCCTGGGTTAGGTCGCTTCAAGTCTGAAGGCAGGCGTTTCGTTTGGGATCCTGAGAGTTGATGCCGAGGGCCGATGGCTACAGATCGTCCTTCAATGGGTCGAAGCCTTCCTCCGGCTGTACGCCCTCGCGTCGGATACGCTCGAAGATGCGTTTGCTGTAGCCATCGTCTGGTGTGCTGTTGCCCCGCAGGACATCTCCGATCAATCCATAGAGCGTGAAGCGATCGCGTGCCTCGCGATCGCCGCTCAATTCCGTAAGCGCTTCGTGTGTCTGCTTGGCGTCGAGCTGGCCGTCGAGCAGCTCCGAGATTTTCTGAGTCATGATCACCACCTCTCGGCGCGCTGTGGTCCAAGTACCGGTGCGAGCCGCTTGGCAACGTACTCTCGCGCGCGAAAGATTCGCGTGCGCACGGTACCGATCGGAATATCCAACATCGCAGCGATCTCCGCGTAGGACTTGTTTTCGACTTCGTATAGGACGAGCGGCTCGGCCAGTTGCGGTTGCAGTTTGGCCATAGCCTTGTGCACTGCTTCTGCAATCTGCGCGGCCATGGCTGTGCGTTCGGGTTGAGCAGAATCCGAAATCCCCGGCTCGAATCCCGCTGCGCGCTCCTCAGGGCTCTCGTCTCCGAGCAACACATCGTTGGGCTTGCGCGCCAAGTGACGCAAAGCGACGTTGGTCGCGATTCGAAACAGCCACGTATAAAACTGGCTCTCGCCTCGAAAGGACTTTAGGCCTCGATAGACGCGAATGAATACCTCTTGAACCGCATCTTCGACGTCGGCGGCGGATTTCAAGTAGCGAGCGACGTGCCGAGCGATACGGCGCTGGTACTTGACGACGAGCGCTTCGAATGCGCGTGCGTCGCCCTGCTGCGCAAGTCCTACAAGCTCGAAGTCCTGATCTGCGGTTGCCATCGGCGCCCAGCATACGGGCAGGCGATACGAGCTGCAATGAACGACGATTGACTCACTGCTGCCCACATAAGTTTCAAGTTTTTTCGTCTGTGAGACCCAAGGAAAGTTGAAACCGCGCGAATCTCCGCTGGATCAGAGGAAGTGTTTCGATTCACACCATTGATTCAACTTTCTCAAGCTGGAGCGTTTCATGAAAATCACTACTCGTCTGATCCCCGCAGCAGCATTGTTGGCTGTCTCCTCCGTCTCGTGGGGTGCAGATATCGTCGACACCGCAGTTTCAGCGGGGCAATTCAAGACACTCGTCACCGCGTTGAAAGAGGCAGATCTGGTCGACACGTTGAAGCAAGAAGGACCGTATACGGTCTTTGCACCCACCGACGCGGCATTCGCGAAGTTGCCGGCAGGCACGCTCGATGCGTTGCTCCAGGACAAGGAGAAGCTCGCTGCCGTCCTCACCTATCACGTCGTGCCTGGAAAGATCATGGCTGCCCAAGTGAAACCAGGTTCCGTCACGACCGCTGAAGGCTCGGCGATCAACGTCTCGAAGCGAGGTTCGACGGTCATGGTGGATGAAGCCACTGTGGTCAAGGCGGATATCGCTGCTTCGAACGGCGTCATCCATGTCATCGACTCCGTAATCCTCCCCGACTGATCAGGACTGATCTCGGTGGTCGCTCCCGCGCTGGCGCGGG
>JAEZFW010000069.1 GCA_023417315.1 Pseudomonadota bacterium | reverse complement strand
ACATCAAGATGGTGGTGGAGCTGATCAGCCCGATCGCGATGGAAGACGGCTTGCGCTTTGCGATCCGCGAAGGCGGCCGCACCGTTGGCGCAGGCGTGGTGGCGAAGATTCTGAAGTGACCTCGCGGTAGCGAGGTCATCCTCGCGAAAGCGAGGATCCATCGGGACTAGGCCCGGGCTCTCGAAGCGAGAGGAAAAGCGTCTAGGCCAGTGGATTCCGAGTAAGCGCGGCAGCCGGAGACGGCTGCCGCATATTTGTCGGGACGCAACTGCGGTTCTACGGGCCGCATCAACGTTTAACCCGCAGTTGTAGTGAGATACGAAATGGCAACCAATCAAAACATTCGCATCCGCCTGAAGGCGTTCGATCATCGACTGATCGACAATTCGGCGCGTGAAATCGTCGAGACGGCGAAGCGCACGGGCGCAACGGTGCGCGGCCCGGTGCCGCTGCCGACGAAAATGGAGCGCTTTACAGTGCTCATCTCCCCGCACGCCGACAAGGACGCGCGGGACCAGTACGAAATTCGTACACATAAGCGCCTCATGGACATTCTGAACCCCACCGACAAAACGGTGGACGCCCTCATGAAGCTGGAACTGCCGGCGGGCGTGGATGTGCAGATCAAGCTGAATTGAGCTCGATCCCGCTCCGCGGGATCACGGCTCAATTCGTCCCCGCGAAGGCGGGGATCTATCGGGAAGGGCGAACAGGATGGGCCCCCGCCTCCGCGGGGATGACGAATCAAAGTTGATTCGTCACTTGCAAAGCTGTTTGACCTCACTATAATTCGCGCCTCTTTGCGCCGAGGTCTGGCCCTAACGGGGTACCGCTCGAGCGGCGTGACCGACACGAAGTGTGTCTGGTCGGCCTCTCTTTCCGGTCCTACCTAGCCTGATCCACGCCCAGATGACTCTCGGGCGTGACCGGTCTGATTCAGCGTCCCGCTAAGGCGCTGCCGGTCCAGCAAAGATTCGCTTAACCGCCTCAGCCAATCGCAGCTGAGCGCGTATTGAACCGTTGCGGTGCTAGGCCCTGCCGTCAGGCCTAGTGTCGCTTTAGAAGAGGATTAACGATGAGCGCTGCCAAGACCCTGGGTCTGGTCGGTCGGAAGGCCGGTATGACGCGTGTATTCACCGATGCGGGCGAAACCGTACCGGTGACCGTCATCGAAGCTTTGCCGAACCGCATTACGCAAGTCCGTACGCAGGAAGTGGACGGCTACCGTGCCCTCCAAGTGGCCGTCGGCGAGCGCAAAGCCTCCCGCTTGAACAAGGCGGAAGCCGGCCATTTCGCGAAGGTGAAGGTCGCGCCGGGTCAGTCGCTCGTCGAGTTCCGCCTGAATGGCGACGAGGGCAAGGATCTCGCGACCGGCGGCGAGCTCAAGGTCGACCTTTTTCAAGAAGGTCAGATCGTCGATGTCACGGGCACGACGACTGGTAAAGGCTTCGCCGGCGTGATGAAGCGCCACAATTTCGCGGGCGGCTACGCTACTCACGGTGCGTCTGTGTCGCACCGCGTTCCTGGCTCCATCGGTCAACGTCAGACACCGGGTCGTGTATTTCCGGGCAAGCGCATGGCGGGCCACATGGGTGTTCGTCGGCGCACGATCGAGAACTTGCAGGTCGTTCGCGTCGATGCAGAGCGCAATCTGCTGTTGATTCGCGGCGCCGTACCGGGCGCGCCAGGTGGCCAAGTCATCGTTCGTCCGTCGATCAAGGCGGCGGCGCGCGCTGCGAAGAAGAAAGCAGCGGCACCGGCGAAGAAGTAACCCAGGAACAGCAGTAGTAGGCCGCCATGAATCTAAAGCTGGTCAGCAAGGGTGCGCAGGCGCAGGACTTCCAAGTGTCCGATGCGACGTTCGCGCGTGAGTTCAACGAAGCCCTCGTGCATCAAGTCGTGACCGCGTATCGCGCGGCAGGTCGCTCAGGCACGAAGGCGCAGAAGACGAAAGCCGAAGTACGCGGCGGCGGCATCAAGCCATGGCGCCAGAAGGGTACCGGCCAGGCGCGCGTCGGCTCGATCCGCAGCCCGATTTGGGTCGGCGGCGGTCGCGCTTTCGCTGCCAAGCCCCGCGACTTCGCGCAGAAGGTCAACCGCAAGATGTATCGCGGCGCAATGCGCGCGATGCTCTCGGAGCTCGCCCGTCAGGAGCGGCTCCTCGTCGTGAATGGCATCGAGCTCGATGCTCCGAAGACGAAGCTTCTCGTGCAGAAGCTCAACGAGCTCGAGCTCGGGCAGAACGTGCTCATCCTCGTCGAAGCGTTCGATGAGAAGCTCGAGCTTGCCGCTCGCAACCTGCCGTATATCGACGTGCTGCCCGTCAGCGCGCTCGACCCGCTCAGTCTGGCACGCCACGACAAAGTGCTCGCCACGGTCGGTGCGGTGCGTCTGCTCGAAGAGAGGCTCGCATGAGTAAAGAGAGCTTGATGAACGTGCTGATCGGACCGCATGTGTCCGAGAAGAGCGCGCGCATTTCCGAAGGCGCCGATCACTTCGTCTTCCGCGTTCGTCGCGATGCGACGAAGCCGGACATCAAGGCCGCTGTCGAGCTGATGTTCGAAGTGAAGGTCGCGGAAGTGAACGTCGTGAACACGCAAGGCAAGACGAAGCGCTTCGGTCAGCGTTTCGGTCGCCGGCAGGATTTCAAGAAGGCCTATGTCCGCCTCGCGCCCGGTCAGAAGATCGAGTCGCTCACAGGCACCGAAGGCTAAGCGTCAGGAACGTAAAGATGGCACTGATCAAGTCAAAACCGACCTCGCCGGGGCGACGCTTCCAGGTGAAGATCTCGCGCTCGCACCTGCACAAGGGTGGGCCGGTGGAGTCGTTGGTCGTTCGTAAGAACTCGACCGGCGCACGCAATCATTTCGGTCGTCAGACGGTTCGGCATCAAGGCAACGGTCACAAGCAGAAGTACCGTCTCGTCGACTTCCTGCGCAACAAAGATGGCGTCGCAGGGAAGGTTGAGCGCATCGAATACGATCCGAATCGCACGGCACATCTGGCGCTCGTGCTGTACTCGGATGGCGAGCGCCGTTACATCATCGCGCCGAAAGGTGTGGTCCCGGGCGACACGATCATCTCGGGTCCTGAAGCGCCGATCAAACCCGGCAACAGCATGCAGCTGCGCCACATTCCGATCGGTACGACGATTCACAACGTCGAGTTGAAGCCCGGTAAGGGCGGTCAGCTCGCGCGCAGTGCCGGCGGCTCCGCGCAGCTCGCGGCACGCGAAGGCGCGTACGCCACGATCCGATTGCGCTCGACCGAGATGCGTAAGGTGCACGTCGATTGCCGCGCCACGATCGGCGAGGTGAGCAACGACGAGCACAGCCTGCGCAGCTACGGCAAGGCCGGTGCGATTCGCTGGCGCGGTATTCGCCCGACGGTGCGCGGTGTGGTGATGAACCCGGTCGATCACCCGCACGGCGGTGGTGAAGGTAAGTCCGGCCAAGGTAATCCGCATCCGGTGAGCCCATGGGGTTGGAACACCAAGGGCAAGAAGACGCGTCGCAACAAGCGCACGGCGAGCATGATCATTCGCCGCCGTAACTGATTGAGAGGAAGCGGTTAGCGGTTAGAGGTTAGCGGTTAGTCAGATGAGCGCGGCATGTCGCGCATCTCTCGCTACAGCCTAGAGCCTAGAGCCTACAGCCTACAGCCTAGAGGAAACACACAGTGCCTCGTTCGATTAAAAAGGGCCCGTTCGTCGATCTGCATCTCGCGAAGAAGGTTCGCTTGGCTGCGGAGAAGAACGATCGCCGTCCGATCAAGACCTGGTCCCGCCGTTCCATGATTCTGCCGGACATGGTCGGGTTGACGATTGCCGTTCACAACGGCCGTCAGCATGTGCCCGTGCTCGTTTCCGAGAACATGGTCGGTCACAAGCTCGGTGAGTTCGCCCCCACGCGCACGTTCAAAGCGCACTCGGGCGACAAGAAGACAAGCGAGGGCTGATCATGCAAGTCGCCGCTAAGTTGAAGTACGCGCGCATTTCTCCGCAGAAATGCCGCCTCGTGGCTGACCTGGTGCGTGGCAAGCCCGTGGGTCAGGCACTGAACACATTGCGCTTCACGCCCAAGAAGGGCGCGAAGCTCGTTCGCAAAGTGCTGGAATCGGCGATCGCGAATGCCGAGAACAACCTGAGTGCGGACGTCGATGAATTGAAGGTCCAGACGATCACGGTCGATGAGGCTCCGGTGCTCAAGCGCTTCCATGCGCGAGCGAAGGGCCGCGGCAATCGCATCTGGAAGCGCAACAGCCACATTGCAATCACGGTTGGAGACGGAAGGAAGGACGACTAGAGGCTCAAGCTCAAGCGAGAGGCGCATAGCGCTCTTGCAGCAGCCAGTGGCCAGTTAGCCGAAAGCCTACGAGCGTAGCGAGTACTTATGGGTCAGAAAGTCAATCCAGTCGGAATTCGCCTCGGCATTACGCGCGAGTGGACGTCGAAGTGGTATGCCTCGACGAAGAACTTCCCGTCGCACGTGTACACCGATTTTCAGGTGCGTGAGTTTCTGAAGAAGAGACTCGCCGAAGCTTCCGTCAGCCGCATCAACATCGAGCGCGCGGCTCGCAAGGTGAACATCACGATTCACACTGCGCGTCCCGGCATCGTGATCGGCAAGAAGGGCGAGGACATCGAGAAGCTGCGTGGGCAGGTTGCGAAAATGATGGCGATGCCCGTCACTGACGTGCGCATCAACATCTCTGAAATTCGTAAGCCGGAGCTCGATGCGCAGCTCGTCGCGGAAGGTATCGCGCAGCAGCTCGAGCGCCGTGTGATGTTCCGTCGCGCCATGAAGCGCGCGGTCACGAACACGATGCGCATCGGAGCGCTCGGCATCAAGGTGCGCGTCTCCGGCCGCTTGAACGGCGCCGAGATTGCGCGCACCGAGTGGTACCGCGAAGGGCGCATTCCGCTGCACACCTTTCGCGCGGACATCGACTATGGCTTCTCTGAAGCGAAGACCACGTACGGCGTCATCGGCGTGAAGGTGTGGATCTTCAAGGGTGAAGTCTTCAATCAACAGGAGCAGGTGGCGGAGCCGACCGAAGGTCAGGCAGCTCAAGCCCCCGCGGAGGCGACGGCCTGAGCAAGGCCGACTGGCTCACTGGCCATCGGCCTCTGGCCAGAAGCCAGTAGCCAGTTGACCAGAAGCCTGGAGTGATAACGACATGATGCAACCGAAGCGCACGAAGTATCGCAAGCAGTTCAAGGGCCGCAACGCCGGCCTTTCGCAGAGCGGCAACTATGTCGCGTTCGGCGATTATGGCTTGAAGGCGACGAGCCGTGCCCGTATGACCGCGCGCGAGCTCGAAGCGGCCCGGCGCGCGATGACACGCTACGTGAAGCGCGGCGGTCAGATCTGGGTGCGCGTGTTCCCGGACGTGCCGATCACGAAGAAGCCGCTCGAAGTGCGTATGGGCAGCGGCAAGGGCAATGTCGAGTACTACGTCGCCAAAGTGAAGCCGGGCAAGGTTTTGTTCGAGATGGAAGGCGTGACGGAGCAGATCGCTCGCGAAGCGTTTCGCCTGGCGGCCTCCAAGTTGTCGGTCGACACGCAGTTCGTGGTTCGACACGTCAGAGCAGGTTAAACAATGAGCGCGAAAGAACTGCGACAGAAGTCGCCCGCCGATCTGCAGAAAGAGCTTCTCGATCTGCGTCGCGAACAATTCAATCTCCGCATGGCGCGTGCAACCGGCCAGACGGCGAAGCCGGATCAGTTTTCGAAGGTCCGTCGCAACATCGCGCGCCTCAAGACCGTGATGGCCGAACAGCGCCGGGCTGCGCAGAAGAGTAAGTAATCATGAGCAACCAAGAACCGCTGGCGCAGGGCGCCAAGAAGTCGGCGAAGACGCTCACCGGCAAGGTCGTCAGCAACAAGATGCAGAAGACCATCCGCGTGGCCGTGGAGCGCTACGTGCCGCATCCGACGTACGGCAAGTATCAGCGCCGCACGACCAATTTCATCGCACACGATGAGAACAACGAGTGCAATGAAGGCGACGTCGTCGCGATCGAGGAATGCCGCCCGCTGTCGCGCCACAAGAGCTGGCGACTCGTGAAGGTCATCAGCCGCGCCGAGCAGGTTGGGACGACGACGGGAGAGACGACGCCATGATTCAGATGCGCACGATGTTGAATGCCGCTGATAACAGCGGCGCGCGCAGCTTGATGTGCATCAAGGTGCTGGGTGGCTCGAAGCGTCGCTATGCGACCGTCGGCGATGTCATCAAGGTGAGCATTCGAGATGCCATTCCGCGGGGCAAGGTGAAGAAGGGCGAGGTGTACGACGCAGTCGTCGTGCGCACGAAGTTCGGTGTGCGTCGGGCCGACGGCTCGCTGATCCGTTTCGACGGCAACGCCGCGGTGCTCTTGACGAACAAGCTCGAGCCGATCGGCACGCGCATCTTCGGACCCGTGACGCGTGAGCTGCGAACCGCGCAGTTCATGAAGATCATCTCGTTGGCGCCGGAAGTACTTTAAAGAGGCCAACGGGCCGACTGGCGACTGGCTTCTGGCCAGAGACCAGTTGACCAGTTGACCAGTTAGCCGAGATTTCGCAATGAACAAGATTCGCAAAGGTGACGAAGTCGTCGTGATCGCGGGCCGAGACAAAGGTCGGCGCGGCACAGTCATCAAGGTGCTCGAAGGCAAGGTAATCGTCGAGAACCTCAACATGGTGAAGCGGCACACGAAGCCGAATCCGCAGCGCAATGCGCAAGGGGGCATCGTGGAGAAGGAAGCGGCGCTCGATCTGTCGAACGTCATGCTGTGGAACCCAGTTGCGAAGAAGGGCGATCGCATCGGCTTCCGCACGCTCGCGGACGGACGCAAGGTGCGCTTCTTCAAGTCGAACAAAGAAGTTGTTGACGCGTAAGCGCGGCCAGACATTGGCGTGATCGAGGTATAGACAGACTCTAGAGCACAGGCACGCTATTGAACGAGGGGGCTGCTGGCCACTGGCACTTGGCCAGAGATGAGAGCAGCACCTTCTGGCCAGTAGCCAGTTAGCCAGTAGCCAGGAAATTTTATGGCCAGACTTGCACAGCATTACCGCGAAAAGATCGTGCCCGAGTTGCAGAAGACGCTCGGGGTCGCGAACGTCATGGAAGTACCGAAGATCACCAAGATCACGGTCAACATGGGCGTGGGCGAAGCCGTCGCGGACAAGAAGATCATGGACAACGCCGTCGCTGATCTCACGAAGATCACGGGGCAGAAGCCGCTCGTGACGCGCGCACGCAAATCCGTCGCGACCTTCAAGGTCCGCGATGGCCTCGCGATCGGCGCGAAGGTCACGCTGCGCGGTGCGCGCATGTATGAGTTCTTGGACCGCCTCGTGAACATCGCGATGCCGCGCATCCGCGACTTCCGTGGAGTCAGTGCCCGTTCGTTCGACGGACGCGGTAACTACAACTTCGGCGTCAAAGAGCAAATCATCTTCCCCGAGATCGCGTACGACCAGATCGATGCGATTCGAGGCATGGACATCACGATCACGACGACGGCGAAAGACGACAAGGCTGGTCGTGCGCTGCTCGAAGCGTTCAATTTTCCGTTCCGCAAGTAAACGTCGCAATTACGGCGTAAGGCGATAGGGCGAAAGTATGGCCAAGACATCGATGGTCAATCGCGAAACGAAGCGTGCGAAGCTGGTGAAGCGTCACGCCGCGAAGCGTGCGCGTTTGAAAGAGATCATTCGCAAGCCGACGTCGAGTCCGGCGGAGCGAGAAGCTGCTGTTGCACAGCTGCAGGCATTGCCTCGCGACTCGAGCAAGAGCCGCCTGCGCAATCGCTGTGCAATCACCGGTAGGCCGCGGGGCTTCTACCGCAAATTCGGATTAGGACGTACCAAGCTGCGCGAGGCGACCATGCGCGGTGAAGTTCCAGGACTCAGAAAGGCCAGCTGGTAACAGCTGGAACCACTGGAGTTAACACATGAGCATGACGGATCCCATTGCCGACTTCCTCACTCGCATTCGCAACGGCCAGTCCTCGGGCAAGACCGAGATCAACGTGCCGGCTTCGAAGGTGAAGCTCGCGATTGCGAAAGTGCTGAAGGACGAAGGCTACATCGAAGATTTTTCCTCGGGCCTGCACGAGGGTAAGCCGACGCTTGCCGTGCAGCTCAAGTACTACCAGGGCCGCCCGGTGATCGATCGCCTCGAGCGCGTGAGCCGGCCGGGACTGCGTGTTTACAAAGGCAAAGACGAGCTGCCCTCGATCCTCGGCGGACTGGGCATCGCGATTGTCTCCACCTCGCAAGGTGTGATGACGGATCGCCAGGCACGCGCCTCCGGTCACGGCGGCGAAGTGCTCTGCATCGTGTCGTGATCTCTTAGGAATCGCAGACCATGTCTCGAGTAGCTAAACAACCGATACCTCTGCCGCAAGGCGTGAGCGCGACGATCACTCCCGATGCAGTGACCGTGAAGGGCGGCAAGGGCACCTTGAGCCTTGCACTCAACAGCCGCCACGTGAAGGTGGTGCAAGACGGCAACGTGCTGAAGATCGAGAAGGCGAGCGAGGAGCGCGAGGCCGATATGGTCGCGGGCTCGACGCGTGCGCATCTCGCGAACATCGTCGAAGGCGTCAGCAAAGGTTACGAGCGCAAGCTTGAGCTCGTCGGCGTCGGCTATCGCGCGCAAGCGCAAGGCAAGAATCTAAACCTGACGCTTGGGTTCTCGCACCCCGTCGTTTACGCCGCGCCCGAGGGCATCACGATCGAAACGCCGTCGCAAACGGAAATCATCGTGAAGGGTTCGGACGTCCAGCGTGTCGGCCAGGTCGCCGCGGACATCCGCGCGTTCCGCCCGCCGGAGCCGTACAAGGGCAAGGGTGTGCGCTATGCAGGCGAGAAGATCGAGCTGAAGGAAGCGAAGAAGAAGTGATCTAGGTAGAGAGTGACGGGTGACGCGTGACGAGTGACGGGCAAGACCTTCCTCGAAGGCGCAGTCGCACAGACGCACAGACACTTCATAGAGAGAAATTAAGTGATGAACAAGAACGCCCAACGGTTGAGACGTGCAGTGAGGAGCCGCGCGAAGATTCGCGAGCTGAAAGCGCTGCGTCTGTCCGTGCATCGCACGTCGCAGCATATCTATGCGCAGATCTTCGATGCCGATTCAAAGGTGCTGGCGGCAGCGTCAACCTTGCAGAAGGACGTTCGCGAAGGCTTGAAGAACACCGGCAACGCGACCGCGGCTGCCGCTGTAGGTAAAGCGATCGCCGAGAAGGCGAAGGCAGCCGGAATCAAGCAGGTCGCGTTCGACCGTTCCGGATTCAAGTTCCACGGTCGCATCAAGGCGCTCGCCGATGCGGCACGCGAGAACGGGTTGGAGTTCTAACAGAGAAGCGGTTAGCGGTTAGCGGGTAGCGGTTAGTTGAGATTCGCTACCGCCCCTTTCTGAAACAGGAAATAGGCAATGGCCAGAGTTGAGAAAACGGCAGCGACGGACGAGTTCATCGAGAAGCTCGTCGCAGTCAATCGCGTGGCGAAGGTCGTGAAGGGCGGCCGCCAGTTCGGCTTCACAGCGCTCACCGTCGTCGGCGACGGTCGCGGCAAGGTGGGCTTCGGCTACGGCAAGGCGCGTGAAGTGCCGGTCGCCATTCAGAAGGCGATGCAGGCGGCGCGCAAGAACCTCGCTACCGTGGCACTGAGCAATGCCACGCTGCACTACGCAGTGCGTGGACGACACGGCACCACTCGCGTCTACATGCAGCCTGCTGCCGACGGTACAGGCTTGATCGCGGGCGGCGGGATGCGCGCGGTGTTCGAGTGCGCGGGCGTGCGCAACGTGCTTGCGAAGAGCTACGGCTCACGTAATCCGATCAACGTCGTGCGCGCGACGATGAATGCGCTCACGAGCACGCAGTCGCCCGATGACATCGCGGCGAAGCGCGGCAAGCGCGTCGAAGAGATCGTGGCGTAAAGCGCGCCGCTAACGAAGCGAACGAGAGACGAACATGGCGAACGCGAAGGCCAAGACGATCAAAGTGACGCTCGTGAAGAGCGTTTTCGGACAGCTCGAACGTCATCGTGCGACCGTGCGCGGCCTCGGCCTGCGTCGCATCCGCGACAGTGCGGTACTCGCCGATACGCCCGAGATTCGCGGAATGATCCGGGCATCTGGCCATCTGTTGAAGGTAGAAGAGGCTTAGTAGTGATTCGGGATTCGTGAATTGCGGGTCGCAAGATCGAGTCACCAGTCACGAATCACGAATCATTCGAGAGAATGCATATGCGTTTAAACAGCATTTCCCCAGCACCGGGCAGCAAGAAGACGCGCCTTCGCGTCGGTCGCGGTGCGTCTGCGGGCCAAGGTAAGACGTGCGGACGCGGCGTGAAGGGCCAGCGCGCGCGTAAGGGTGGCTATCACAAGGTCGGTTTCGAAGGCGGCCAGATGCCGCTGCAGCGCCGATTGCCGAAGACCGGCTTCCGCTCGAAGGTCGCTCCGACCGTCGCGGAAGTGCGCCTGTCGGAGCTTGCGAAGGTGCAGGGCGATGTCGTCGACCTGGACTCCTTGAAGGCGGCGAATGTGGTCCCACTTCAGGCTCTACGCGCGCGCATCGTGTCTTCAGGTGAATTCGCCAAGGCGGTCACCGTCAAAGGCGTGCATGTGACCAAGGGCGCCCGTGCCGCGATCGAGAAGGCCGGCGGCAAGATCGAAAACGCCTAACTCCGAGAGTCAAAGCTAGGAATCTGTGGCTACCAAATCCGCCACCGCAGCAAACCTGTCCGCCTTCGGCGAGATGACCCGCTTCGCAGAGTTGCGACAGCGGCTGTTCTTCTTGATCGGCGCACTCGTGGTTTATCGCATCGGCACGTTCATCCCCGTTCCGGGGATCGATCCCGTTGCGCTCGCCCAGTTCTTCCAGGATCAGCAAGGGACGATCCTGAACATGTTCAACATGTTCTCCGGCGGTGCGTTGGAGCGCTTGTCGATTTTCGCCTTGGGCGTGATGCCGTACATCTCGGCCTCCATCATCATCCAGATGATGGCAGTGGTCGTGCCACAGCTGGCTGCCATCAAGAAAGAGGGCGAGTCGGGACGGCGTAAGCTCACGCAGTACACACGCTACGGAACGGTTCTGCTGGCGTTGGTTCAAGGCACTTCGGCCGCGATCGCGTTCCAGAACCAGGGCGTCGTAATCAATCCGGGTGCGCAGTTCGTATTCGTCGCGAGCACCACGTTGATTGCAGGAACCATGTTCCTCATGTGGTTGGGCGAGCAGATCACGGAGCGCGGTCTAGGCAACGGCATCTCGATGATCATTCTCGCAGGCATTGTCGCTGGATTGCCGTCGGCGATTGGCGGAACCCTCGAGCTCGTGCGTACGGGTGAAATTCACGCCGCGCTTGCAATCGTGTTGTTCATGATGGTGATCGGCGTTACCGCTTTCGTCGTCTTCGTGGAGCGAGGGCAGCGTCGTATCCAAGTGAACTACGCGAAACGCCAGCAGGGGCGCAAGCTGTTTGCGGGGCAGAGCACCCATTTACCCTTCAAGCTCAACATGTCGGGCGTGATCCCGCCGATTTTCGCGTCGAGCTTGTTGTTGTTCCCCGCGACAATCGCGAGTTGGTCGGGTACGAGCGGTGGCATGTCATGGGTCCAGATGGTGGCGACAGCCATGTCCCCCGGACAGCCGGCGTACATGGTGCTGTACGGAAGCTTGATTATCTTCTTCTGCTTCTTCTATACGGCGCTCGTGTTCAACTCGCGCGAGACAGCGGAAAACCTCAAGAAGTCCGGTGCCTTCATCCCCGGCATTCGTCCGGGCCAGCAAACCGGTGAGTACATAGACAAAGTGCTCACGAGGCTCACGGTGTGGGGCGCGTTGTATGTGACGCTTGTATGCTTGATACCTGAGATTCTGATCTCGCGCTTCAGCGTGCCGTTCTACTTCGGCGGTACGTCATTGCTGATCATCGTGGTCGTCGTGATGGACTTCCAGGCGCAGGTGGCGGCGCACTTGATGTCGCACCAGTACGAAGGATTGATGAAGAAGGCGAACCTGCGCGGTTACGGCCGCCCAGGGCAAAGCTAAGAAGTGAGAGGCTGTAGGCTGTAGGCTGTAGGCTGTAGGTCAGAACGGAAGAGCGTGCGCTTCTTCTTCTAGCTACAGCCTACAGCCTACCGTCTACAGCCCGGATACCTGAGCGATCGCACCGCGATCGCGGAGAGAGAGAGTTATGAAGGTCCGTGCTTCCGTCAAGAAAATCTGCAAGAACTGCAAGATCGTGCGCCGCCGGCGCGTGGTGTACGTGATTTGCAGCAGCGACGCCCGACACAAGCAGAGGCAGGGCTGAGAAGGAAGGGCTCTGGGCGCTGGGTACTGGGCTACTGGCCAGAAGGGGAAGCGGTCCTCTTGCCAGAACCCAGTACCCAGCACCCGATCAGCCCTTAAAGCATTGAGTTAATAGGTTTTTTGTTATAAAGTTCCGCGCTTTTCGTCGCGGGGAGTGCTCGCAATGGCCCGTATCGCCGGTATCAACATACCGATGAATAAACATGTATGGGTGGGACTCACCCATATCTATGGCATCGGTAACACGCAGGCAAAGAAGGCGTGTGCTGCCGCGGGCGTGAAGCCCGACACGATCGTCAAGGATCTGACCGAAGCTGAGGTCACCGCACTGCGTGGACAAGTCAGCAAGCTCACGGTGGAAGGCGACTTGCGCCGCGAAGTCTCGATGAACATCAAGCGCCTGATGGACCTCGGTTGCTACCGAGGCATTCGGCATCGTCGCGGCTTGCCGATGCGAGGTCAACGCACCCGCACGAATGCGCGTACGCGCAAGGGCCCACGTAAGGCTGCAGTCAAGATGAACGCGCCTCCGGGCAAGGGCTGATAACTGGAAGTGACTAGTGATTAGCGGTTAGTCACTAGTCGGATGCAGATGAGTTACGCGAAGTGCTCTTGACTAGTCACTGATCACTAGTCACTGGTCACTTCACACAGAGAGACACATGGCTGAGCAGAAACAAGGGCAAGGCGCGGCTGCCACGAAAGGTCGCAAGAAGGTCAAGAAGCACGTGACCGACGCGATCGCGCACGTGCACGCGTCCTTCAACAACACGATCGTCACGATCACCGACCGGCAGGGCAACACGTTGTCGTGGGCCACCTCCGGTGGCTGCGGTTTCCGCGGCTCGCGTAAGAGCACGCCGTTTGCTGCGCAGGTTGCCGCTGAGAAGGCAGGCACTGCTGCTCAGGAGCACGGCGTGAAGATGGTGGAAGTGCGCGTGAAAGGTCCCGGCCCGGGTCGCGAGTCCGCCGTGCGTGCGCTCAATGCCTGTGGATTGAAGATCACGAACATCGCCGATGTGACTCCGATTCCGCACAACGGCTGCCGCCCGCCCAAGAAGCGTCGCGTCTAAAAGTTTTCGAGGAAGTTTCATGGCTCGTTATCTAGGTCCGAAGTGCAAGCTGTCACGCCGCGAAGGCACGGACTTGTTTTTGAAGAGCGGTGTGAAGCCGCTCGAATCCAAGTGCAAGCTCGAAGTGCCGCCGGGCGGTGTCAAGGGCGAGCGCCGCGGTCGCTTGTCGGACTACGGCTTGCAGCTACGCGAGAAGCAGAAGCTGCGCCGCATGTACGGAGTGCTCGAGCGTCAGTTCCGTAACTACTACATCAAAGCGTCGGGACGTCCGGGCTCCACGGGCTCGAATCTGCTCCAGATGCTGGAAGGCCGGCTCGACAACGTCGTGTATCGCATGGGTTTTGCCGCGACGCGTAACGAGGCACGCCAGCTCGTGAGCCACAAAGGCATCACCGTGAACGGCGTGACTGTGAGCATCCCGTCTTATCAATGCAAAGCGGGTGACGTGGTTGCCGTGCGCGAGAAGGCGCAGAAGCAACTGCGCATTCAGACGGCGCTGCAGATCAAAGCGCAGGTCGGTTTCCCGAATTGGGTCGAGGTCGACGAGAAGAAATTCTCTGGCACCTTCAAGCAGCTTCCGGATCGGGACGAAATCCTGCCGGACATCAACGAAAACCTCGTTGTGGAGCTGTACTCGAAGTAGTGCTCGTTCGCCGATGGTTCGGTTCGAGTTGTTTTGAGTCAAGTCTTGCACTCGTCGAGTCGAGTGCGTCAGCCGTTACGGCACACAAGCAGGTGAATGGTCCATGCAGGCATCCGTTGGCGAATTCCTGAAGCCGCGCGTCGTCAAAGTCACGCCCACCAACCCACGTCAGGCGAAGGTCGTGATCGAGCCGTTCGAGCGAGGGTTCGGTCACACGTTGGGTAACGCGCTCCGCCGCGTGCTGCTGTCGTCCATGCCCGGTTGCGCGATTACCGAGGCAGAGATCGACGGCGTGTTGCACGAGTACACGAGCATCGAAGGCGTGCAGGAAGACGTGGTCGACATCCTGCTGAATCTAAAGCAGGTTGCGATCCGCCTGAACGCGCGCGAAGAAACCGAGCTGCGTCTCCACAAGAAGGGCCCTGGCCCTGTGACCGCCGGCGACATCCAGCTCGATCACGACGTCGAGGTGCTCAACAGCGATCTCGTCATTGCCAACCTCACGAAGGCGGGCGAGCTCAACATGACGCTGAAAGTCGAGCGCGGTCGCGGCTATCGTCCGGCAGTCCAGCGTGCAACGTTCGAGGAGTCGAGCGGCCCGATCGGGCGCTTGCAGCTCGATGCGTCGTTCAGCCCGATTCGCCGCGTGACCTACACGGTCGAAAGCGCGCGCGTCGAGCAGCGCACGAACCTAGACAAGCTCATCCTCGACATCGAGACGAACGGGACGATCGACGCCGAAGAGGCGATTCGCCGCGCTGGCTCGATTCTCAAGGATCAGCTCTCGGTATTCGTCGATCTGCAGGGTCAGGACGAAGGTGCGTCGAAGGCAGCGGAACAGCAGTTCGATCCGATCCTGCTGCGCCCGGTCGATGAGCTCGAGCTCACGGTGCGTAGCGCGAACTGCTTGAAGGCGGAGAACATCCACTACATCGGCGATCTCGTGCAACGCACGGAAGTCGAGCTGCTTCGCACCCCGAATTTGGGCAAGAAGTCGCTCACCGAAATCAAGGAAGTGCTCGAGAGCCACGGCTTGACGCTCGGCATGCGCCTCGATAACTGGCCGCCTGTTAGCTTGAAGCGCGACGACGATCGAGATCTCATCTGAAGAAGCGGTTAGCGGTTAGCGGTTAGCGGTTGGTGAGAACCAGATGCTGACGCTGCTTCTAGCTACAGCCTACAGCCTACAGCCTACAGTCTAAGAAAATGCGTCACCAACTCTCCGGGCGGCAGCTGAGCCGCAACGCGCCGCATCGCTGGGCGATGTTCCGTAACATGGCGGCCTCCTTGATTCGGCACGAGACCATCCGCACGACCGTGCCGAAGGCGAAGGAGCTTCGCCGCATCGTCGAACCGTTGATCACGCTCGGTAAGGACGACAGCGACGCGAACCGCCGCCGTGCGTTCTCGCAGCTGCGTGACGCCGAGGTCGTGGTGAAGTTGTTCGAAGACCTTGGGCCCCGATTCAAGAGTCGCCCAGGCGGATACACCCGCATCCTGCGCATGGACGCGCGTCCAGGCGATGCAGCGCCGATGGCGCTGATGCAGTTACTCGATCAGCCGGAGCGCGCTGACGCAGCTGCGCCGGCGGCTGGCGGCGAGGGCGAGGAGCAGAAGGCGCCGAAGAAGAAGGCCGCTGCGAAGAAGAAAGTGTCGCCCAAGAAAAAGACGGTGAAGAGCGCCGAGGAAAAAGCGGCGAAGAAGGCGAAGGCCGAGCAGAAGGCGGAAGCCAAGGCCAAGAAGGCCGAGGTCAAGACGCAGAAGAAAGCTGCGGCGCCGAAGAAGAAGGCGGCAGCAAAGAAGAAGTCTGCCAAGAAGTAGTCAACGAAAAAGCCCGGTTCAAACCGGGCTTTTTTCTTTCGGGCGTCGTGGCAGTAGCCGACACGGAAATCGCAGAGCGACTCTCGCGGCGACTGCGGCGAAAACACCAAGGTCACACTCCGGAACGCGGGTAGCCTGGAAGGTTTCTTGCTGCTCTCATCCCTCTGCCGCGGCCGCCGCGTTCGCCGCGAGATCAACCTCTTTCAATCTATTCAGGCGCCTGTAGCCCCTTCGTGTAGAGCACTTGGCCATCCGGCGTCACGAGAATCGCGTCGATGTCCTCGAGCCTGTTGTAGATCTCGATCGCCTTCTCCGCTCCCAGGACGAAAGCGGTCTTCGAAAGACCGTCGGTCCGCGTTGCCGTTGGGCCGATGATCGTCGCGCTGCGCACCTTGCTTGCCGAGTGGCCGGTCTTGGGATCGATGATGTGGTGATAGCGAACGCCGTTCTCATCGAAGTAGCGCTCGTAGTCGCCTGACGTCGAGATCGCCGCGTCTTCGAGCGGAATGCGTGCGATCACTTCGTCCTTGCGATCCGGATGGCGGATGCCGACGACCCACGGGTTGCCGAATCGATCGCCCATGATGCGGCTGTCGCCTCCGGCTGTGACCAAGGCCTGCGTGAAGCCGCGTTCCTGCAGTACGGCGATGCCACGATCGACCGCATACCCTTTGCCAATCCCACCGAGATCGATGCGCACGCCCTCGCGCGCGAACTTCACTGTTCGTGTCTTCGGGTCCAGAAGCAGATGCCGATAGTTGATGCCCGGCAGTGCGCTCTGGATGTCCTTCTCGTCCGGCCGAACGCGCTCTCGATAGTCGTAAAGGTAACCAACACTGGCGTAGGTGATGTCGAACGCACCATTCGTCATCTTGGAGTATTCGACCGACGTTGCGAGCAGATCGAACAGCTCCTGCGAGATCTTCATCGGCTGGGCCGCTGCTCCTGCATTGACGAGCGACAGTTCACTCGTCGGCTTATACGTGCTCATCGCTGCATCGATGCGACGCATTTCGGCGAGCACGGCTCGTACAGCGTCGTTGCCCTTTGCGCGGTCCTCGCTCCAGAGCTCCACGACGATGCGCGTGCCCATGATTCCGTCCTCGACGTGCTCGATCCACTCGGCACGTGCGGTTGCGGTAGTGAGTAAGGCAAAAAAGATGCTCAGTGCGCGCTTCATCGAACTCTCTGGGGCGATAAGTTGGTGGCGCGAAGTCGTGCCCGATAAGCCCACGCGGCGAAGGCTACCCGATGTGGCGGCGGTCTGTAATGAGACCGAGGAAGATTCGCCTTAGGAGTAAGGCACGCTACCAATGAAAACGCCCTCCTCGCAAAAAGCGGGGAGGGCGTTGACGCGTAGCGCAGCGCTCAGAACTTGAAGCGTGCAGTGACGCCGTAAGTGCGTGGTGCACCGAGGAATGCATTGACCGTGCTGGTCGGTAGTGGCAGATCCGCCGAGGAACCCTGCAACGTCGCATCGAATGCGACCTGGTAGTACTCCTCGTCGGTCAGGTTCTGTGCCCACAACTCCACCATCCAAGACTCGTTGTCCGCGCCGAGGCCGAGGCGGGCATTGACGAGCGTCATGGCGTCCTGTTTCTTGCGCGGATCCAAGTTCGATCCAGTGTTGTACTCAGACGTGTACTTCGCACCGACGTTGCCGCGGAACACGAGCGTATTGCCCACCGGTTGCTCATAAGTAGCGGCCAGGCTGCCGGACCATTTCGGGGCGAACGATAGGCGATCGTTCTCTCGTTCAGAACGGAAGAAAGCGATTGCCGAGCCGAACTCCTCGATCTCCGTCTCCGCGTACGTGACGCCGCCCTGCAAGCTCAGCTGCTCGAGAGGAGTGTTCCACAGGAAGTCGAGATCAACGCCCTGCGAAACCACCTGTGGCAGCGAAGTCACCACAAAGGAGATGCCCGTGAACGTGTTGAGCTGGAAGTTCTCGTAATCCTGGTAGAACACGGCGCTGTTCAAGAGCAGCGTGTCGTCGAGCCACTCGGTCTTGATGCCGAGCTCGTACGAATCGACCATCTCTTTTTCGAAGACCGTATCGATATCTGCGCCGATCGGACCGCTCGGATCCAACGGATTATTCGAGACGTTATTGTTCGTCCGTTCGCGATCCAGATTGAAGCCGCTCGCCTTGTAGCCGCGCGCAAAAGAGATGTAGCTCATCACATCATCGGTGAAGCGATAGGCAAGCTTCGCGGTGCCGCTCCATTCATTCTCATCGATCGTCTGTACAGTCGTCAGATTGTTGAACACGGGATCCGCGTACGTCGCGCACCCGATGCCGTAGATCGATCGTAGGGCGCTCTGTATCGCAACGGCGCGTTGTTCCGGCGGTAGCGCGCCATACAGCGTCCCCAACAGACCACTGACCGTCGCAAGGTTGGTGCGCAGCGCCGCACAGCCCGCACCGTTGTTGCCATTCACGTACTGCGAATCGAGATCCTTCGATTCGTCCGTGTAGCGAAGACCGACGGTGAGCTCCAAGGCATCCGTGAAGCGGACGCTGTTGTTCGTGAACAAGGCCCAACTCTGCGAGTTCTGCTCGAATCGATCGGCTTGTCCGATACCGGCGGGATACGCGGCCAGAATCGATGCTGGCAGATTGCCGCCAAGCAGTCCGCCGAAATAGCTGCCGAACTGGTTGCCATAGGTCAAGGCATTCGCCGAGTCGAGATCCTCATCGGCGTAGAACGCGCCAACGAGCCAGCTGAAGCGATCCGTCTCGCCAGCGAGGCGCAGCTCCTCGCTGAACTGGGTGAACTCGTTCGCGTAGCTGCCGTCCGGAGCGCGGTACAGGATGTCTGCTGTGGTGAAGTCCGAATCTTGGCCGTTGATCGATTCCCAGTTACGCCATGCAGTGACCGATGTGAACGTCGCACCGCCCAGCGCATTGAGATCCCAATTGAGCTCGACCGACGCTCCCATGTCCTCGATCTCTTGTTGAGTCGAACGGTTGGCATAAGCGCGCCGCGCAAAGGGATCGGCAGGATTCGCGAAGGATCCCGGTTGGATTGCATTCAGCACCTGCAGCACGGCGGGATTTGGGCTCAGCGAGATCTGAGTGCCCAGGCAGCAGTTCTCGTCGCGCTCGGTGTAATCGGCGACGATGCGAACGTCGAACGCGCTGGATGGCTCAATGAGCAGCTGCCCGCGCACGGTGTAGTAGCTGCGATCGAAATCCTCATCCGCAGTACGCGGCCCGGCTCCGGTCTCCACATCGAGGAAGCCGTCTCGCTCGCGCGCGGCCACGTACAAGCGGCCAGCGACGGTGTCGCCTGCGATCGGTCCGGTGATCGAGGCGGAGCCGCCAAGATCGCCGTAGTCACCCGCAGTCACCTCGACTTGAGACCCGAAATCGAAAGAGGGCCGCTTGCTCACCACGTTGATGACGCCCGCCGAGGTGTTCTTGCCGAACAACGTTCCCTGCGGGCCTTTCAAGACCTCGATGCGCTCGAGCTCGCCGAGATCGCCGAAGCTCACACCGTTGCGTGGGCGGTATACGCCATCGATGACGACACCGACGGAAGATTCGAGCCCAGGATTGTCACCGACCGTGCCGATGCCACGGATGCGCGCAGTCGTGACCGTTTCGCTGGTCGTCGAGGTCACGATCAGTCCGGGCGTCAGCAGCGTGAGATCTTTGATGTCCTCGACACCCGTGTCTTGCAGCAGTTGCTCCGAGATCGTCGTCACGACGATCGGCACGTCTTGCAAGCTCTGCTCGCGCTTCTGCGCCGTGACCACAATGGTATCGATCTGACGGCTGTCTTCCTGAGCAGCCTGGGTTTCCTGTGCGGCAATCGGAGCTGCGGCTGCCGCCAACGTCGCGAGCACGGTCGCGCGCAACAACATGCTTCGTGAGCTCATTAGAATCCCCCTAGTTAACCATCGACACTCGTACTTGGTATTCGCGTTATGCGTCAGGTGAATCGAGTTGGCCGGCAGTTCACACGTACCGCGCAGCGGAATCAACTACACTAACGTACGTCGCACGAAGGGTACTGTCTTTGTCCTGCCAGCGGAAGCGTTTTGCGTGTACGCAACGAGCTTTGCACCACTGCGGATGTCCGCAATTCCATTTTGTATGCAGGGGACGTCACGAAAGAGCGCGCGCAATGGTTGATCGCTCAGCCGCGTTCCCATCTCGTGCGTAGGCAGAACCCTGTCTAACTCACGGCTCGATTGGTTAAGGGAGCGCGCAAGATGAATGAGTTCGACGTTGTCGTCGTAGGCAGCGGTCCTGCAGGCGAAGGCGCTGCCATGATGGCCGCCAAAAATCATCGCTCGGTTGCGGTCGTAGAGCGCTACTTCGAAGTCGGGGGCGGGTGCACGCATTGGGGCACGATCCCGAGCAAGGCGCTTCGTCATGCGGTGAAGATTCTCCATGACCTGCGGCGCAATCCCTTGTTGCGTGAGTTCCGCGACGCATCGAAGCTCAGCTACCCCCAGCTGCTGGCTTCCGCCACGAAAGTCGTCGAGACCCAAACCGCGAGTCGTCGTCGATTCTACGAGCGCAATCGCGTCCCCATCTTCGGCGGCGACGCGCATTTCCTCGATGCTCACACATTGGAAGTGCGGCCATCGACTGGCAACGCATTTCGGCTCTCAGGTAAGCATTTCGTAATCGCTGCAGGATCGCGTCCGTATCATCCGCCTGAGTTGGATTTCGCTCATCCGCGCATTCGCGACAGCGATTCTATCCTTCGTTATCCCGAGCACCCGTTCGCGGTCACGATCTACGGAGCCGGCGTGATCGGCTGCGAGTACGCATCGATATTCATCAACCTGGGCGCGAAGGTCACGCTCGTCAATACGCAAGATCGCCTGCTGTCCTTTCTCGACGATGAGATCACGGAAGCGCTCTCCTATCACCTGCGAGAGCAAGGCTGCGTGATTCGCCACAACGAGCAGTTCAAGGCCCTCGAAGCACGAGAGCGCGACGTGGTGCTGCATCTCGAATCCGGACGCAAGATCAAATCGGATGTGTTGCTGTGGGCGAATGGTCGCACGGGCAATTCCGATCGACTCAATTTGCAGGCTCTCGGGCTGACCGGCAATTCTCGCGGTCAGATCGCCGTCAACGGTCATTACCAGACGGCTGTCCCGCATGTTTATGCCGTCGGCGACATTGTTGGACCGCCGGCGCTCGCGAGCGCCGCCTACGTGCAAGGCTCATACGCCGTGCAGCACATCTTGAACCCTTCGATCGAGCCTCATCATCAGGAGATGATTCCTAGCGGCATCTACACCATTCCGGAAATCTCCTCGATCGGGCGCACGGAGCGCGAGTTGCAGGAGGCCAGCGTCCCTTACGAGGTCGGGCATTGTGCGTTCAAGAATCTCGCGCGAGCACAGATGACCGATGAGAAAGTGGGGATGCTCAAGATCATCTTTCATGCCCAGAGCATGGCAGTCTTGGGCGTTCACTGCTTCGGCGATGGGGCCTCGGAGATCGTGCATATCGGCCAGACCGTGATGGCGAGCCATGACTTGAATGACGTCAGATACTTCACGCGCACGACGTTCAACTATCCCACGATGGCCGAGGCCTATCGCGTGGCTGCGTATAACGGGATCAACAGGCTGACTTGAGACGGCTGTAGATTGTAGGCTTTAGGCTTTAGGCTTTAGGCTGTAGGCTGTAGCCAGAAAAACAAAGAGCACTCTTCCGGTGTCACATTCTCGGCCGGCGCTAGTCGGCCGAGCGGTTGCAGCAGCTGCGTTTCATGCATACTTCTCTAGCTACAGCCTACAGCCACACTGCCTACAGCCTGATCTCAAGGAGATCCGCATGAGCTTCGTAAAAGAATTCCGCGAATTCGCCGTGAAAGGCAACGTCGTCGACATGGCGGTCGGTATCATCATCGGCGCAGCCTTCGGCAAGATCGTTTCGTCGTTTGTGAACGACGTCATTACGCCACCGCTCGGCTATATCATCGGCGGAGTGGATTTCACGGACCTGGCCGCAACACTGCCTGCGATTCAAGACGGACGCGACCCGGTCACGATTAACTATGGCGCGTTCCTGCAAACGGTATTCGATTTTGCGATCGTCGCGTTTGCCATCTTCCTCGTGATTAAGATGATCAATCGCCTGAGGCGTAAAGAGGAAGTCGCGCCATCGACTCCGCCACCGCCACCCTCTAAGCAAGAATTGCTGCTCGAGGAGATTCGCGATCTGCTCAAGGATCGCAGGTAGTGCAGTGCTCGCCGGCGTTGCTACGCAAGGGCAGCGACGCCGGTCACCGCGACCGTGCTTTCGAATGCATCTCGAGTCAGGTTCTCGGGCTCCCCGGTCGTGCATACGACATCGTCCTCAATGCGGATGCCGCCGCAGCGTTTGAAGCGCTCGACCTGATTCCAATTGATATGGCGCGCGTGGCCGGATTCGCGCGCCTGTGCCAGTAGCATGTCGATGAAGTAGATGCCGGGCTCGATCGTGACGACGAAGCCTGGTTCGAGAGTACGGGTGAGCCGCAGGTAGGGATATTCGCGAGGGCTGGGCTTCTGCGTGCCTTGCTGATCGATCGTGAAACCTGCGACGTCATGAACCTGTAGACCCAACAAATGCCCAACTCCATGCGGAAAGAACACGCTCGACAGGCCGGACGCAACGGCATCCGCCGCAGCGAGCGAGATGAATCCGGATTCGCGCAAGAGCTCGGCGATCATCATGTGCGCATTGCGGTGCACCTCCGCGTAATCGACGGCTGTGTGTACTTGCGCACACAGCCGCAGCTGCAGCTTATGCATCTGCTCGATCAGCGCCGCGAACTCGTCATCAGCGTATGAATACGTGCGTGTGATATCGCACGCATATCCTGCGAACTCTGCTCCGGCGTCGATGAGGAACGAGTGGCGCGAGGCGGGCGATGTGCGCTCCAAATGCTGGTAATGCAGTACAGCGGCGTTCTCATTCAACGCCACGATGCTTTGATACGGCAGCTCAGCGTCGGTGTGCTCACAAGCTTGCAGGTAAGCAAGATGGATCTGATATTCGGATGCGCCAGCGCGAAAGGCAGCCTCTGCCGCACGATGCCCACGCGCTGCGCGAACGCTCGCGCGTCGCATGCATTCGATCTCGTATGCGGTCTTGAGCGCGCGCGTGTAATGGAGCAATGTGAGCAGCGGCATCGGATTGCACTCGGCAAAGCGATGGGCTGCGAACTCCTCGTGCCACTCGCCAATGAATGCACACCGAGGTAGCTGGCCCAACAGCGATCGCACCTGCGCAGGCTCACGCACGATCTCGATATCGAAGTGCGTCGTCCAAGCACCGCTCGGGGCCGCGGGTGGCCTGTGCCAATAGTCCGCGGGCTGCAAGAAGATGAGTGTGGGCTTGCCGCTCGATCGGTAAAGTAACCAGCTGCCGGCCATGTTCGCAGCAGGGATCCACAACTTGAAGTGCGGGTTCGCCTTGAACGGATACGCCTGGTCGTCCAGGAACTGCACGTGCGGCGTGCCGGCGAAAATCGCGAGACTCTCGTAGCCGCTCGCCGCAAGCGCAGCATCGAGACGTTGACGCTGGATCTGCAGATGATCCGAGTAGAGCGAGTCGAGCATGGCTGCTAGCTCGTGCGACAGGGGAGGGCAGTGTAAAACGTGTTTGCTGCCGTACGCGAGAGTGGCGAACGCGTGGTGAATTCTCGGATTCTCAAGGCGCGATACGAATCGCGAGTTGACCCCATGTGCCGAAATCCGCGACGCAGTCGCCGGGTTGTGCTGGAAGCATTTTCCCGAGCGCGCCCGTGAGAAGAACCTGGCCACGCTCCAGCGTCCATCCTTGCTCGATCATCGTGTTCACCAGCCAGAGTGCGGCCGTCCACTGATCGCCCATCGCATCGCGCGCCCGCCCCACGTTGAGCTCCTTCTCATCGCACGCGAGCCGCGCCAGCGCTTCGTTGGGATCGCGACTGGTCGGCGCGACGAAGTCTCCCACGACGAAGTACGCGGCGGCGACGTTGGTTGCCACGATGTCGGCGGCAGTGAGGCGCTCGGGCATTTCGTAATCGAGATTTGGCAGCTCGATCGCCGGTGCAACTCCGTCGATGTGGGTCCGCAGCGCTTCGGTGCTTGCGATTCGCGTCCGAATCGGACGGCCGATACGCATCGCGACTTCCGTTTCGAGATGAAGTCCGCGCGCGTCACTCAGGTTTATCGTGCGCGGTGTTTGCTCCGCAGGCATCAGCAGAACGCCGGCGATCGGAGCGTCTGCATTGAATCGCTTGCGCGCCGGTTCGGAAGTGAGCCCTGCCTTGAAGCCGATCGGAGCTCGTTCTCGCAATGTGTGGCGCACGATTCTCTTCTGCACGTCGTACGCACGCTCAATTGTCAACGTTTCGTCAATGCGATGAGCGAGAGGAAGCGGCTCGTCGCGCTCCATCGCCGTCACGATCGCAGCGTCGATGTGTTGTCGAGTCAAGCACGCCGAAAGTGCGAGAAACGCTAGAAAACAAGTGTTTCTCGCGTATCGCTTACAACGTGATGTCAACGTTTTGTTAGTAAGCACGCCTGTGTAAAGTGGTTTCAAACGAAACTGAAACGCTCTAGAATTTGCCGCGCTGTTAACGGAGGAACTGTCCTCTCGCTTAGTAGTTATATACATCGTTATTAACTCGCCACGGGGTGGATGATCACATGAACACGAAGCTGATTCTTGCTGCACTGATGATGTCACTGTCGATGGCTGCTTGCGGACAGAGAGAGGAAGCTCCTGCTGAAGCGACCACGGCTCCTCCTGCTGACACGGCACCTGCCGAAGCCATGCCGCCTGCCGAAGACACGACGATGGACAGCACGGCTCCTGCTGACGGCACGACGCCTCCGGCGGACACCGCTGCTGAAGGCGACACGACTGAGCCGGCACCCGCGCAGTAATCATGCGTGCCTGAATCAGGCGGGCGCGAGCCCGCCTGATTCTCTGTGAGCCACCTGGCATCTCAGGACTCCATTTCGATTTTGCTTACTCCTTTCTCGGTCTTACGCATCCGCGAGCATTGCTCGTTGACCGCCGTCGCACGGAGGTAGACCATCTCGACAGCCTTTCGATGGAGGCGGCTTAGCGAAGCCGATCGTTCTCGTGCCAGTGCGAATTCGAGACGCGAACAATTCCCCTCAAGATCGTCTCTGGATACAGCGGCACTATCCCGAGTACCTTGACGATCTTTCCAACACGAGCATGAACACGGGGATGTTCCCCGCATATGGCGAACGTGAGCCCGAGCTGATGGCGCGATGGTTCGCCGATGACAGCTCGCATCCCTTGATCATCCTGAAAGAGGAGCGGCCTGCGGGTTTTGCGCTCGTCAGCCGCCCGCCGCGTAATCAGCGCGATGAGATCGATTTCTGTATGGCCGAGTTCTTCATCGTTCCGCAGTCTCGGCGACTCGGTATCGGACGCGATGCCGCTCACCTCATCTTCAATCGCTTCGCCGGCACTTGGGTCATCACCGAATTTCTCTACAACAAGACAGCCGTCGCGTTTTGGCGCTCGATCGTGGCCGACTACACGGAAGGCAAGTACCGGGAAACCCTCTCGCATGGCGAGGTGAAGCAGGTGTTTAGGTCGCGCGGAGCGCGACCGTGATGCAAGCGATGCAAGTGCAAGTGATGTGGGTCAGAGGAGTCCTCTCGCCTTCGTGACTTTCATCACCTACATCACGTGAGCTTCGCGAAGCAATACCGTCCCCCTCCATACTCCTTCGGCGCGGTATACGGTTCGAATCCGTCGACGGAAAACTCGACCGGGTTCGCGAAATTGGGTCCGTCATAGACGAAGGTGTGAAACTCGCCGTTTTCGCCGCAGGCATCCACGCCTTCGGGTAGGTCAGCGATGAAAGATGCATCGTAATCCCGGCCGCAGAATTCATCGGGCAGGTACTTCGAGTCGACGCAAACGACTACGGCGCGGAAACCCGAATCGATCACCTCGTGCGCGAGCTCGTTGCGATCGCACTGCCAAAGTGGCAAGCGAGCTTGCAATCCTGCAGCCGCGCACACGCGCTCCTCCCAATCTCGATGCGCTTGCAGGTCGATATCGCCGAACACAGCCTGTTCATAGCCGCGGGCCTTGAGCTCTCGGAGCGCCGCGACGAACACAGTTTCGTAAGTCGCCCAACTCGCGCTACGCATGATCAGCTCCATGCCGAGTGCATCTGCTTGCCTCTCGAGCAGCGCGGCGGGCAGGGCATGCGAGCGACTCCGCTCGCCACGCTCCTCGAACATCACGAGCAACGCTCGCACGTCCAGGCCGCTCTGCTGGGCACGCCACAGCGCGAGGCAGGAATCTTTACCGCCGCTGAAGGAGCAGAGCGCAAGAGCGCTCTGCGGCTGCTGGCTGACTGGCCGCTGCACACTGGCCAGAGTTGGAGTAGCGCAGCTGCCTGCTCGGGCACCGTCGGACGCGATTCGCATCTGCTTCTGGCCAGTGGCTAGTGGCCAGTTTGCCGATAGGCCAGCTGTCATGCTGTTCTCCGTCTAGGCTTCTGCGCTCGCTCGAGTGCGAGCTTCAGGTAGCGTCCGGTGTATGAGCTCTCATTGTCCGCGATCTCTTCTGGAGTGCCGGTCGCGACGATCGTTCCGCCGCCGTTGCCGCCCTCGGGCCCGAGATCGATGATCCAATCGGCGGTCTTGATGACATCGAGATTGTGCTCGATGACGACGATGCTGTTGCCTTCGTCGCGCAGTCGATGCAGTACGCCAAGCAACTGCTCGATGTCGTAGAAGTGCAAGCCCGTCGTCGGTTCATCGAGGATGTAGAGCGTGCGACCGGTCGAGCGCTTCGAGAGCTCTTTCGCGAGCTTGACGCGTTGTGCCTCACCGCCGGAGAGTGTGGTCGCGTTCTGCCCCAGGCGAATGTACGAGAGGCCGACGTCCATGAGCGTCTGCAGCTTCGGCGCGATGGCAGGCGCGTGGCGAAAGAATTCCAGCGCGTCCTCGACCGTCATCTCGAGCACTTCGTTGATGTTCTTTCCCTTGTAGCGGATCTCGAGCGTCTCGCGGTTGTAGCGGCGGCCCTTGCACACGTCGCACGAGACATAAACATCCGGAAGGAAGTGCATCTCTACTTTGATGACGCCGTCGCCCTGACAGGCCTCGCAGCGGCCGCCTTTGACGTTGAAGCTGAAGCGGCCGGCTTCATAACCGCGCGCACGAGCCTCCGGCACCGCGGCGAAGATCTCGCGAATCGGCGTAAAGAGCCCGGTGTACGTAGCAGGGTTCGATCGCGGCGTTCTGCCGATCGGAGTCTGATCGATGTCGATCACGCGATCGATCTGCTCCAATCCTTCGATGGTGTCGCACGGCGCCGGGTCAGTCGAGGCATCGTTCAGCGTGCGCGCAACTTGACGATAGAGCGTATCGTTGACGAGCGTCGATTTCCCTGAGCCTGAAACACCCGTGACGCAGGTCATTACACCGAGTGGGATGTCTACACTGATGCCGCGCAAATTATTGCCGCGCGCATTCACGATGCGCAGCACGCGATCCTTCTGCGGAGGCGTTCGCATCGTTGGGACAGGGATCTCGCGCGCGCCCGAGAGATACTGACCTGTGATCGACGCTGCACTATGGGCGATCTCACCCGGCGAGCCCTTCGCGATCACCTCGCCGCCGTGCACTCCAGCACCGGGACCGAGGTCGACGACGTAATCAGCCTGGCGGATCGCATCCTCGTCGTGCTCCACGACGATCACTGTGTTGCCAAGGTCCCGCAGGCGGGTGAGCGTGTGCAGCAGACGGTCGTTGTCACGCTGGTGCAAGCCGATCGAAGGCTCGTCCAGGATGTACATCACGCCCACGAGTCCAGAGCCGATTTGGCTCGCGAGTCGGATCCGTTGAGCTTCGCCGCCTGAGAGCGTGTCGGCGCTGCGATCCAGCGTGAGATAGTCGAGCCCGACGTCACTCAAGAAGCGCAGGCGATCCGCGATCTCCTTGATGATCTTCGCGGCGATCTCGCCACGCCAGCCATCGAGCGTGAGTCCGCGACTGAACTGCAATGCGTCGCCGACGGGGAGACGCGCCAAGTCCGGCAGCGTTCGCTCTGCCACGTAGACGTGGCGTGCAGCTCTGTTCAGCCGAGTGCCGCCGCACTCAGGGCATGGTTGATTGCTCAGATACTTTGCGAGCTCCTCGCGAACCGCGATCGACTCCGTTTCGCGATAGCGCCTTTCGAGGTTCGGAATGACACCTTCCCATTTGTGCGAGCGGCGGATCGTGCCACCCCTTGCATCGACATATCGGAAGTCGATCTTTTCATCGCCGCTCCCATAGAGCACGACGCGCTGATGCTTCGCATTCAACTCTTGCCACGGCGTTTCCACGTCGAACTTGTAATGCTTCGCGAGCGAGGTCATCAGCGCGAAGTAGTACGCGGTGCGTCGATCCCATCCGCGAATAGCGCCGCCGGCGATCGAGAGCTGCGGATGATGAACCACTCGCGCCGGATCGAAGAACTGCTGCACGCCGAGACCTGAGCAAGTGGAGCACGCGCCCGCCGGATTGTTGAACGAGAACAAGCGCGGCTCGAGCTCCGGCAGGCTGTAACCGCATAGCGTGCAGGCAAATTTGTCGGAGAACACGAGCTCGTCGCGTTGCGAGTCATCCAAGAATGCGATGCGAGCGATGCCCTCCGACAATCGTAATGCCGTTTCGAACGATTCAGCGATGCGCTGGGCGCCATCGGCCCGTACCTTGAAGCGATCCACCACCGCTTCAATCGTGTGCTTCTTCTTTGGATCTAGCTTCGGAGGATCATCGAGCTCGACCAGCTTGCCGTCGATGCGGGCGCGCACGAATCCTTGCGCACGTAGCTGTTCGAGTACGTGTGCATGCTCGCCCTTGCGGGCGTCGATCATCGGTGCAATCAGCGCGAGAGGCGTCCCTTCGGGCAGCCCAAGGACCTGGTCGACCATCTGGCTGATCGTTTGCGCAGCGAGGTCGACGCCGTGATCGGGACACCGGGGGGTGCCGACGCGCGCGAACAGCAGACGCAGGTGATCGTAAATCTCGGTGACCGTGCCGACCGTGGAGCGCGGGTTGTGCGATGTCGACTTCTGTTCAATCGCGATCGCCGGCGAAAGGCCCTCGATCGAGTCGACGTCGGGCTTCTCCATGACGGAGAGAAATTGGCGCGCATACGCCGATAGCGACTCGACGTAACGACGCTGGCCCTCTGCGTAGATGGTGTCAAACGCGAGCGAGGATTTACCCGAGCCTGACAGGCCCGTAAAGACGATCAGCTTGTCGCGAGGCAGCTCGAGATCGACGTTCTTGAGATTGTGAGTGCGCGCGCGACGGATGACGATGGACGACATGGAGGTGTAGGAGCCGGAGTACTCGGGCAGCGAAGCGGACCAAACACTATAAGGTCGCCCTGAGGTGGGGGCAAAACCACCAAACCAAAGCGCCTGGGCCCAGGGCGCCTGGCCGGGAAGCCCCTCCATGCCTCGTAAATCCCCATCCGACCGGATTTGGACCTGCTCCTCCGGAAGGACCGCGTTACAATCCGCCTTCTTTACGTCTAGGGGTCTTACATGGCGCGCGGCATCAACAAGGTCATTCTGGTCGGCAACCTGGGGGCGGATCCGGATACCCGTTATATGCCGAGCGGTAAGGCTGTCACGAACATCCGCATTGCCACGAGCGAATCGTGGAAGGATCGCACGACCGGCGATCAGCAGGAGCGCACCGAGTGGCATACGGTCGTGTTGTTCGACAAACTGGGCGAGATCGCCGCCGAATACCTGCGAAAGGGCTCGCAGGTGTACATCGAGGGCAGCCTGCGCACCCGTAAGTGGCAGGACAAGGAAGGGAAGGATCGCTACTCGACCGAGATCGTGGCTCGCGACATGCAGATGCTAGGCGGTCGGGGCGGGGCTGGAGGAGGCGGTGGCGAGCCGCGACCCGCACGTTCGGCGCCTGCGGAAGATCGCTCAGCCCCACCTCCGGCCGCGGACGTCGGCGAGTTCGACGACGACATTCCGTTCTGAGCCGAGAAGCGGTTAGCGGTTAGCGGTTAGCTCGGAAACGGCGCCTGAAGCCCGGATGACTTACGATCGCGATCCGCGACTCCTAGATTCTGCGTAACCACTAACCGCTAACCGCTAGTCACTTCTAGTTCGCTCCATGCCTCGCGTTTACATTCGAACCTTCGGCTGCCAAATGAACGAGTACGACTCCGCCAAGATGGTGGACGTGCTGCGTGAGGGCGGCGGGTATGAGCTCACGGAAGATCCCACACAGGCGGATCTTCTGCTTCTGAACACCTGTTCCGTGCGCGAAAAGGCACAGGAGAAGGTGTTCTCGCAGCTTGGCGGTTGGCGGCAGCTCAAGAAGATTAAGCCGCACGTCTTGATCGGCGTGGGTGGATGCGTCGCGAGCCAGGAAGGCGAGGGCATCACGCGCCGCGCACCGTATGTCGACCTCGTCTTCGGGCCCCAGACCTTGCATCGGTTACCCGCGATGATCGAGGAGCTCAAGCGCAACGGCCGCTCCGTCGTCGACATCAGTTTCCCCGAGATCGAAAAGTTCGACTCGCTGCCGGCACCTCGTGCGGATGGCGCGACCGCATTCGTTTCGATCATGGAAGGCTGCAGCAAGTACTGCACGTTCTGCGTCGTACCTTACACCCGCGGCGATGAGATCAGTCGCCCGTTCGAAGATGTCATGGCGGAAGTCCGCGCGCTCGCAGAGCAGGGTGTGCGCGAAGTGAACTTACTGGGCCAAAACGTGAACGCGTATCGCGGGCCCATGGACGATGGCACCTTGTGCGATTTGGCTACGCTCATTTTCTACGTCGCGGAGGTCGAGGGGATCGAGCGCATTCGCTTCACGACCTCGCATCCCCTGGAATTCAACGATGCGTTGATCGAGGCGTACCGCGATGTGCCGAAACTCGCGAATTATCTACATCTGCCCGTGCAGGCGGGGTCCGATCGTATCCTTGCAGCGATGAAGCGCGGCTACACTGCCCTCGAGTACAAGCAAAAGATCCGCAAACTACGCGCGGTACGGCCCGATATCAGCATCTCCTCCGATTTCATCGTAGGGTTCCCGGGTGAAAACGCACGCGATTTCGAGCAAACGATGAATCTGATTGCAGACGTCGGGTTCGATCAGTCTTTCAGTTTTATTTACAGCCGTCGCCCGGGCACGCCCGCTGCGTCGTTGCCTGACGATGTGAGCCTAGAAGAGAAGCAGCAGCGCCTGGCTGTATTGCAGGCGCGCATCAATCAGCAAGCGCACGCCATCAGTGAGCGCATGATTGGGACGGTGCAGCGCGTGTTGGTCGAGCGGCCCTCCAAGAAGAATGTTCACCAGCTTGCCGGTCGCACAGAGAACATGCGCTGGGTGAACTTTGATGGACCGGAGACGTTAATCAATCAGTTCGCCGATGTACTGATTACAGAGGCGCTGCCGAATTCGCTTCGTGGACGTTGGGTAGAAAATGCGGCGCGCATGGCGGAAGATCGACCAATCGTAAGCGTTGCCTAAACGTGCTGTCGTTTCCTACACCCACCGTTTCATGAGCGTACCCCTCGCGACTCGCGATCTTGCGTTCGAGCCCGTGGACAATGCGCGGCTCGCAAATTTCGTCGGGCCCATGGATGAAAATCTCCGGCACATCGAGAAGCGTCTCAACGTGCAGGTGCGGCGTCGCGGTGGCTGGGTCGAAGTATCCGGTGCACCTGAAGCAACGGTGGCCGCGGAGCACGTGTTGCGCCGTTTGTTCGAGCTTTCCGCGAGCGAAGCGCTGACGCCTGATCGCGTGCATCTTGCAGTCCAAGAGGCGGGTATGGACACGGCGCCTGCGGTCGTGACGCGCGCTCCTGATGAAGTGCTCATACACACGCAGCGCGGCGGCATCCGCGGACGCGGTCCGAATCAGAAACAGTATCTCAACAACATCCGCACCAGCGATCTGACCTTCGGGATCGGTCCTGCAGGCACAGGCAAGACTTACCTCGCCGTCGCGTGCGCGGTCGAGGCGCTGCAAACCGATCGGGTACGTCGCATCGTGTTAGTGCGACCAGCGGTCGAGGCGGGCGAACGCCTTGGCTTCTTGCCTGGCGATATCGGTCAGAAGGTGGATCCTTATCTGCGGCCGATGTATGACGCTCTGTACGACATGATGGGATTCGATCGCGTCGCTCGCGCAATCGAGCGGCAAGTCATCGAGATCGCACCTCTCGCGTTCATGCGCGGTCGCTCGCTCAACGATTCGTTCATCATCCTGGACGAAGGCCAGAACACGTCCGTCGAGCAGATGAAGATGTTCCTGACGCGCATCGGCTTCGGCTCGAAGGCAGTCGTGACGGGCGATGTCACCCAGACGGATCTGCCCAAGCAGCAGATGTCAGGGCTCAAGCACGTGATCAAGATCCTGCAGGGTGTCGACAATGTGGCCTTCACGTTCTTCACGTCGAAGGATGTCGTGCGTCATCCACTCGTGCAGCGCATCGTCGAAGCGTACGAGCGTCATCAAGCGCAGCCGCGCGAACAGGGTTCTCGCGGCGAGGGCGATGAAGGTTGAGTAGCGTGATTCGCGCGAGCCGTGGAAGAGCAGCCGCGCCAAGAACACGACAGAGGGGCGAAAGTGCGCAGACGCGCGAACGACTCGCTGTGACGGTGCAGATCGCAACGCAACGCCGCGGGATCCCGCATCCGCGCACGCTTGCCCGATGGGCAAACGCCGCGTTCGCCGCGGTCGCTCGAGTGCCACGGGCATCCGGCAGAGCGCTCACGATTCGCATCGTCGGCGCCAGCGAAAGCCGCAAGTTGAACCGCACCTGGCGCGGCAAAGACAAGCCGACGAATGTTCTATCCTTCCCTGCAATGTCCCACACGCACTCGGACCTCGGACCTGCGATCGGCGAATTGGGCGATCTTGCGGTGTGCGCCGCGGTCGTGCGTCGCGAGGCGTATGAGCAGGGCAAGCAGCTGAATGCACACTGGGCACACATGATCGTGCACGGCGTGCTGCACCTTTTGGGGTACGATCACGAGAGCGAACGCGACGCAAAGCGTATGGAAGGGCTCGAGATCCGCATTCTGGCGCACATGGGCATCGACAACCCGTACCTCGATGGGTTGGCCGCATGAGCGACCTACGCCTGTTTTCCGCACTCGTAGCGATGAAGCGCTTTATCTATGTCTGAGGATAACGGTTCTTCTGGAAGATGGTTCAAGCGCTTGACGGAGACCTTCAGCGGTGAGCCGAAGGACCTCGAAGATCTCTCCGAGGTGATCGTTCATGCGAGGGACCGCGGGATCATCGATCAGGACGCATCGGAGATGCTGGAAGGCGTCCTGCGGGTGGCCGAGCTTCAGGTGCGGGACATCATGGTTGCGCGCTCGCAAATGGCCGTCGTAAATCGCGACGATCCCCCGGAAGACATACTTCCGGTCGTCATCGAATCGGGGCACTCGCGCTTCCCGGTGATTGGCGAGGATCGCGATGAGGTCGTCGGCATCTTGCTCGCGAAAGACCTGCTGCGCTACTTCGTCGAGGGTCGCAGAAACGACTTCGACATCAAGGAATGTCTACGCCCCGCAGCCTTCATCCCGGAGAGCAAACGGCTGAACGTACTGCTCAAGGAATTCAGAGTCAGCCATCACCATATGGCCATCGTGGTGGACGAATATGGCGGCGTCGCCGGGCTCGTGACCATCGAGGACGTCCTCGAGCAGATCGTGGGCGACATCGGCGATGAGTACGACACCGACGAAGATCTCGATATTCGGCGCGAAGGCGAACGGCAGTTCACGGTCAGAGGTCAAACGCGCATCCCCGAGTTCAATTCCTATTTCTCAACTGAGTTCAGCGACGAGGAGTTCGACACGATCGGCGGGCTCGCCACGCATTTCCTCGGTCGTCTGCCGCGACGTGGTGAAACATTTGTGATGAACGGGCTCGAGTTCCGTGTCCTGCGAGCCGATCGTCGCAGGCTGGATACATTGCGCGTGATCACGCCACGCGACATCGTCAAAGAAGAGCACTGAGCAGGCAGGATGACGAAGTGAAGGAGTGACGAGGTGACGAGGTCGGAGCGCCTTTCGCACTGTCCAATCGATATACCATCTGACCGAGTAAAGAAGTGAGAACCGACTCGAGCCGTGTTCGAGTCTGACTCCGTCACGTCGTACCGTAGGTCACTCCGTCACTCCGTCACTTGCCGGGGCATCATGCGTTATTATTCCGGCTTGAGTCCGGCAGAACACAATAATTGCGTGCTTCACCGGCCCTGCTCATCTTGCCGGTCGCACACTTAATGGAAAACATCGTCCAAGTCATCCTGCTGGGCATCATCGAGGGCATCACCGAGTTTCTGCCGATCTCAAGCACCGGCCACCTGTTGATTGCTCAGCACTGGTTGGGGCGCCGCTCGGATCTGTTCACGGTGGCGATTCAAGCCGGTGCGATCCTGGCTGTGGTCGTGATCTACTGGCGCAGGCTATGGGAGATGACGATTCATTTCACGCAGCCGGAGAATCGCGACTATCTATACAAGTTGGGTGTGTCGTTCTTGATCACCGTCGTCGGCGGGTTCATCGCCAAGCAGTTGGGCCTCGAGCTACCTGAATCCGTGGCTCCGATCGCTTGGGCGCTCATCATTGGGGGTCTTGGAATCTTCGCGGTCGAGGCTTATGCGGCTCGACAGCCCGAGCGCGCGACCCTGACCTGGAACGTTGCATTCTGGGTCGGCATCGGCCAAATCATTGCCGCCGTGTTTCCAGGCACCTCGCGATCAGCAGCGACGATCTTCGCCGCGATGCTTGCGGGAATGACTTCGCGTCCTGCAGCCGCAGAATTTGCCTTCATCGTAGGCATCCCGACGATGTTCGCCGCCACGGCCTATGAAGTGATGGACATGTACGCCGATGGTGAGGTGGGCGAGGAGAATTGGACCGAGCTCGGTGTCGGGTTCGTCGTCTCCGCCATCGTCGCATTCATCGCGGTCAAGTGGCTGCTTCGCTATATACAGACGCACCGGTTCACGCCGTTCGCGTGGTACAGGCTCGCGCTCGGCGCATTGCTGCTGAGCTTTGCGTAGCGTCACGCACGGGAGGGCGCGTGTTCGAACTCGACCTGATTCACACGCTCGCATTCGGCGGAGTGGCGCTGCTCGTCGGGTACGCGCTGTGTCATTTCATCCCGGTCCTCGGACGCTACAACGTACCGCCACCTGTCGTGGGTGGGCTCCTCGTCGCGCTTGCTGTTCTCATCGCGAGGAATCAAGGCGTCACGCTCTTCAAGTTCGACACGACGCTGCAAACGCCGCTCATGATCGCGTTCTTCACGACGATCGGCTTCGCGGCGAGCTTATCCTTGCTCCGCGTCGGTGGCCCCCAAGTCATTCGCTTCTTCATCATCGCGAGCGCGTTCGCGGTTCTACAGAACCTGATCGGGATTCTCGTCGCCCTGCCGTTCGGGCTGCATCCGTTGTTCGGTGTGCTCGCGGGCTCGGTCACCTTGACGGGAGGGCCCGCGACTGGGCTCGCCTTCGCGCCCTTGTTCGAAGAGGCGGGCGTACCTGCCGCGGCGTCGATTGCGATCGCGGTAGCGATGGGCGGCATCGTGCTCGGCGGGCTCATCGGCGGTCCCGTTAGCACGTTCCTGATCGAACGGAATCGTCCCGCTACGACGCCTCCTAAAGAGGGCGGCGTTCAGGCCGCGCTTGCACCTGAAGCTCAGATCCTGACGAGCGAGGCGGCGCCGGTAGCCACGATCGTGGAGGATGAGGATGCAGCGGTGCTGCCCGTTCTCAAGAACCTCGTCGCGATACTCGTCGCCATGTGGGCCGGCGCCTGGGTGAGCAAAGGCTTTTCCGCTCTCGGTTTGACGCTGCCGGCGTATATCGGCGCGATGCTCGTTGCCGCGATCCTGCGCAATGTCGACGATGCGACGCAGTGGTTTGGGTTGTCCACCCGCTTCATCAATCAGTTTGGTGCCGTCTGCTTATCGCTGTTTCTCGTGCTTGCGCTGATGACGCTGAAACTGTGGGAGCTTGCGGCGCTGGCCTTGCCATTGATCACCATACTGCTCGCACAGATGATCTCGGTTGCCATCGTCGCTGCCTGGCCAGTCTTCCCACTGATGGGCCGAAACTACGAGTCTGCCGTGATGAGCGGCGGCTTCATCGGCTTCATGCTGGGCACAGCGGCGAATGCGATGGCTGTGATGCGCACGCTCGTCGAACGGTACGGACCCGCTCCGCGTGCGTTCTTCGTCGCGCCCATGGTCGGTGTGTTCTTCATCGACTTCACGAACGCGCTGATCATCACGGTTTTCTTGAACGTACTGAAATGACGGCACGGTGATCCGAGCGATGGATTCCAAACGCCTCACTCGCTTCATCGTTCTCGCGCTCGTGCTCGGCATCGCCGCCGGCTTCGTCTGCTTCCGTTACTTCCCAGAAAACAGCGCAGCGTTTTCCTCCGCGCTCTCATTGATCCCGATGGCCTTTCTGCGCTTGATCAAGATGATCATCGCACCGCTCGTGTTCTCAACCTTGGTCGTCGGAATCGCGAAGCTCGGCGACATCGCGGCGGTAGGCCGCGTGGGAGGCAAGGCACTCGGTTGGTTCATCTTCGCCTCGCTCATCTCGCTCACGATTGGATTCATCCTGGTCGAGCTGTTTCAACCCGGGCGAGCGATGGACTTGTCCGTGCCGGTCGAGGGCACGCAGACAGGTGTGGCGGCCGGCGAGCTTTCCATTCGGACCTTCATCGCCCACACGATTCCGACCAGCATCGTGGATGCGATGAGCCGCAACGAGATCCTGCAGATCGTCGTCTTTGCGGTGTTCTTCGGGACGGCCATGGCGGCGCTCGGCGAGCGGGCGCGCATCGTGGTGGAGTTGCTCGATGCCATCTCGCACATCATGCTGAAAGTCACCGCGTACGTGATGCTGTTCGCGCCGCTTGCCGTGTTCGGCGCGCTGGCAAGCACCGTCGCCGATCAGGGGCTGCGAATCGTCGGCGTCTACGGGACCTTCATCGCGGAGTTCTATCTGGGGCTCATCGTGCTCGGAATCGTGCTCGTCGCGCTTGGGAGCGCGTTCCTCGGCCGGAGGGTGATCACGCTCATGCGGCGCATCCGCGAGCCGGTAATTCTCGCATTCTCGACGGCAAGCTCCGAAGCCGCGTACCCGAAGACACTCGAGGAGTTGGAGCGGTTCGGCTGCAGTAATCGCGTCGCGAGTTTCGTGTTGCCAACGGGCTATTCGTTCAATCTCGACGGCTCGATGATGTACTGTGCCTTCGGTGTCATGTTCATCGCGCAGGCCTATGGCATCGATCTTTCACTCACCGAGCAGATCTTGATTCTCGCGGTGCTCATGCTCACTTCGAAAGGCATTGCCGGCGTGCCGCGCGCCTCCCTGGTCGTGATTGCAGCGACACTCACGCAGTTCGACATCCCTGAAGCCGGGCTCGTGCTCCTCATTGGAATCGACCAGTTCTTCGATATGGGACGCTCGGCGATGAATGTCGTCGGTAACAGCATCGCCACTGCCGTCGTTTCGAAGTGGGAAGGTGAGCTCAAGCCCGAGTAAGCAGCAACCGCAAGAGCTCACAGCTCACAGAACAGAAGCAAGACCATGTCGGGGTCTCCTCCTTTTGTGTTCTCTGTGTTCTTTGTGGTTACTCTCTCCATCTGCGACCTCCGCTTGATGCTTTGAACAGATGCCACAACGTGACTTGCGCCACGGCGGATTCACGACGCGGTTAGCAGTTTTAGGAAATTGCGAATCGCCCCGGTTCTCATCGCGACGCTCGTGTGCTCCAGTACGGCGACTACAAACGCCGTCGATGCGCATTGAAGCTAGAGGCGATCGAACAAAGGTGAAGGTGGATGATTCGAAGCGATGAGCAATGGTTGGACTTGGCGGATGCTTTCCACACAGCTGCCCTGGATGGCACGCGCTGGTACGGCGCCCTCGATCAGCTCGCGAAGGCCACTGGCTCGGAGAACGGACAGCTGATCGGAATCGGCGCGAACTGGAACGTCTCGCTGAGCCTCATCACGAACATCGATCCGGCCTTCCACAAAGAGTTCGACGAAATCGGCGGCGGCGATCCGCGGATCAATCCGCGCGTAAGAGCGGGGCTGGAGGCGCCGCTCTTACAAGCGCGCGCCGAAGCCGACTTCATCACGCCCGAGGAGTACGCGCGTCACGCGCATTACCAAGAGTTTGCATGCCCTCGCAATGTTCCATACATCTGTCTCGCCACGCTGGATCGAACGCGCGATTCGCTGATCGGTCTTGCAGTCGTGCGGACCCATCGTCAGGGACACATCAACCAATGTGAGAAGAGGGTGTTCGCCTCGATCGCGCCGCATGTGCGAGCCGCAGTTCGCACACACTTGGCGTTGCAGGGGAACGAAGAAGCGCTCCTCACCGGCGCGCTCGAGGCGTTGTCGGTTGCGGCATTTCTCTGCGACGGTGCGGGCACGGTGCGGAAACTCACGCCGGCCGCCGAGCGCCTGGTCGCCTCGGAGAAAGGACTGCAGCTGCGCCAGGGCAGACTTGCGAGCGCAGCACCATTCGATGCGAAAGCGCTGAACGATGCGATCGCCGCCGCAGTGCTCGATCGCGGCACCGTTGGGGCGCCGTTCGCTCGCACCGTGGCGGTGCGCAAGTCGGAACGGGATTTCGAGCCGCTGATCCTCGATGTCATCGGACTTGCATCGCGACAGTTCGAGCTCGGGTTCACGCCGCGCGTCATGGTCGTCGTTCGCGGTGCGGACAGCAAAGAGCGACGTGCCGCGATCCTGCAGAGCATCTACGGCATGACCGCTGCCGAAACGGATATCGCTCTGCAGCTGAGCGCCGGTAAGACGCCAGAGGCCATCGCGGAAAAGCGCGAGGTATCCGTGGGAACCGTGCGCGCACAGATCAAGGCGCTGCTGGCGAAGGCGGGTGTGAGCAGACAGGTTGAGCTGCTCGCGCGTCTGAATCAGCTGGGCTAGCGCAAGAAAACGGTTAGTGGTTGGTGATCAGCGGGCGGGTGAGAGGCGCTACCGCGCCCGTTCCCGGCAAGAACGAGGAAGAGGCGTCACTCCCTCTTCCTCGATACAAGCTTATTTCTTCTTCGCTGCAGTCGATTCGTCCTGCTCGATCGATTCGAGCAGCTTCTCGTCGAGCTCTGGCACGCTCGGGATGTCCTTCGCGTCTTTGG
Source organism: Pseudomonadota bacterium (assembly GCA_023417315.1). GTDB lineage: Bacteria > Pseudomonadota > Gammaproteobacteria > Steroidobacterales > Steroidobacteraceae > Steroidobacter. The sequence goes on along the minus strand of JAEZFW010000069.1, from coordinate 169,357 downwards.
CGCCGGCAGCCGCTTCGTGCATCTTCACGCACGCTTCGTGCAGATCGCGATACTGCTTCGCAAGCGTAGTCGCGTTCTTCTTGCTATCGGCGAGTTGCTGCTCGAGCTTGCGCTTATCGGCGCGCAGGGCGTTGGCGGTCGCTTCCTCCTGCTTGCGCAGGTCGGACTCTGCACGCTTTTCCTTTTTGAGCGCGTTCATCTTCTTCAGAACGTTCTCCGGCGTGTCCGACAGCGCAGTGTTGATCGCCTTGATTTCCTTCTCTCGTTCAGCCACTCGCTCCTTGAGCTTCTTGATCTCGTTCGCCGTCGACGTACGTTCGACCGCGATGGCCTGAGTCGTGTTCTCGAGATTCTTCTGCAGCTCCGCAGCTTGCGATTCAGCCGTCGTTTGTGCCTTTGCGGCTGCTGCGAGCTTCTTCTCGAGCGTAGCCACCTGCTGCTTGGCTTGCTCGCGCGTCTCGGCGACGGTTGTCTCGGCGGCCGCGATCTTCTTCAGCACACCCTCAAGCGCGTCTTTGAGCTCGTCGTGAGAACAATTGGGGTCCAGCTTCAAGGCTTCGGCGGCACCCCGCATCAACACCTGCTTGCTGATCGCAAGCTCCTTCCACACTTTCAACTGCAGCTCTAATTGCGCTTGATCCACATCGGTTTCCTTTGGGTTGGCCAAGAAATTACGTATCGGTCAGAAAAATGGGGGCGCGGATTATAGTCCAGAACGCTGTCGGCATGGGCAGCGCCGCCCCGCGAATATGGGCCGGCAAACCCCGAAAACAAGAGGGACCGAGGTTCGAGGCCATAGCGGCCGTTGGACAGAGAGCCCTGCGAGCATGGCTGCCGCCGTTTTCGGCTCGTGGAGGCGAGCGGCAGCAGCTTTATCGGATGATGCCAGAAGAGCCACGCAGAGAGCGTCCGGTGCAATTTGTCATTAATCACCGATTGCGCGACGTGCATCACACATGGAGACTGTAGGCCCTCGTAGATTCAATGACCTAAGCCCGATCAAATAATGCTGTTTCGAGCTGGCGCTAAAGGGGGCCGCCACGTCCCCGATCGCACCTCATGCGTGAATAGGACCCCTTAGGAGTCGGTCCTATGAGCGATTGAGAGAGCAGCCCGCGCGGAACACGGAATACTTTGGGGATCGGTCGAGCAGGTTATGACGGCAATCGCGGGCGTGAAAACGATGCATGCACTTCATGCCGCGGGTGAAAGGGGAGTTTCTAAGTCGTGACGGCCACGGCGCAAATACGGCCCGAAGAGCGATATCGCAGCGAACGCGAGGGCTGCAGCGTGGAGTTTGGGACCGAGCTTGCGCGGATTACGGGCGACATCGAGGATCCCGTGGTCAAGCTCAAGTACTTGCGTGGCGCCATCGATCGCCACGAGGAAGGGGCGGTCGATCTCGTGCCGTGCGCTCCCGTGCGCCGCGCGTGGTATCGACTGCGCGGGCTGGAATCTCTTCACCGCCTGCTGCGACATGAATCCGATGCGTGCACGGCCGTTGTGGAGCGTGTGCGCATCGCTCGGCGTGCAGCGCGGCGCTCGATTGGCGGCGCCTTGGCGGCCACTTTGTTCCTTATTCCGGCGCTCTTCGCAGGCCTCGTGATCAACGTTGGTGGGGATGACCAACCGGTGCAGCTCGCGGAGCAAAAGAGCGCATCCGCTGCAGTCGCCGCGCCAACGGAAGGTCTGGACGTGTCCGTTGCTCAGCCGCGCATGGAGCCTGTGGCGGAGAGTCTGCCTGCCGAGGAGCTCGGCATCGTGCCGACGACCATTTGGCTCGCGGATAAGGGTCCCGGTTGGGAGCTGTACAGCAACGGCCTTCGCATCGAGACGAGCTACGCCGTCGCAGGCAAGGAGCGCAGCTATGTCGTCCATCATCGTGAGCTCGGAGCGCAATCCGGGACGCACTCGAAGCCGGTCGGGATCATCTTCCACACCTCAGAGAGCGATCTGTGGCCGTTGCAAGAAGGCTACGAGCGCGAGCTTCGCCGCAGCTCCTCGAGCCTCATCAGGTACGTGCAACGAGAGCAGGCCTACAACTATCTCATCGACCGATTCGGACGCGTGTATCGAATCGTCGACGACGAAACGCGTGCAAATCATGCCGGGCGTGGCATCTGGGCCCGCAATCAGGACGTGTATCTGGATTTGAACAATGCATTCCTGGGTGTCTCGTTCGAGTCGCGCTGGGAAGGCGGGCGCACACTGCCGATCACGCGTGCGCAGCTCATTGCGGGGCGCAATCTGACGCACTACTTGCGGCAGCGGTTCGCGATCGCACCGGAGATGTGCGTGACGCATGGACTCACGAGCGTGAACGCCAAACGCAAGCTGATCGGGTATCACCTCGATTGGGCGCGCGGTTTTCCGTTCGAGGCATTCGGATTGCCGAATCTGTACGCGCAGGCAACGCCAAGTGTTGCGCTATTCGGCTTTCGGTATGACGACGATTTCTTGAAGACGCTCGGCGAGCCTTGGCCCGGTTTGCTCGCGGCCGATCAACTGTTGGCCGACGAGGCGCGTGAGCGCGCCACGAGCGTCGATGAGGTGCGCCGCGAGCGGCAGGCGCGCTATCAGGAATGGACGAAGCAAGCGCCTAGCGATGCCAACGTAGCGCGCGAATCCCCCACTCTCAAGACTCAAGACAAGCGAGGATAGATCGATGGAAGACAGAACCGATTTCGGAGCCGAGTCCGGCAACGCGACGAGCGGCGGCACGCAGGCGGGCGCGGGCTCACGCGCACGGATTGGTCTAGACGTGGGCACGAGCAAGGTCGTGACCGCGAAGGGCGATGCGAAGAAGTCTGAGACGGGCGCGCAGTTGAACGCGTTCTTCGTGGTGCCTTACAGCTCGCTGCACGAGAGCTCGTTGCAGCAGAGCAAGATGGCGTTCTATCGCGAAGGCGAGGAGCTCGTCGTCTACGGCTCCGATGCCGAGAAGTTCGCGCACATGTTCAACGCCGAGGTGCGCCGCCCCATGGCCAAGGGCATCCTCAATCCGGGCGAGCCTGCGGCGGCACATGTGCTCGAGACGATCTTGGGCTCGCTCGTGCCGACGGCTCATTCTTCCGGCGAGATGATCGCGTTCTCCGTGCCGGCTGCAGCGCGCGATATGGGCGCCGAGCTTACGTATCACGAGGAGACGATCAAGCGTTACTTGCGCGATCGCGGCTACACGCCGCTCGCCGTCAACGAAGGTCTCGCGGTCGTGCTTGCGGAGCTCTCGAAGGAGAACTTCACGGGGATCGGCATCTCCTGCGGCGGCGGCATGTGCAACGTCGCCTTCTCGTTCTTGTCGATTCCCTCGCTCACGTTCAGCATCCCGCACGGCGGCGACTTCATCGACAGCTCGGTTGGCACAGTGGTACACGAGCCTGCGACGCGCGTGAAGGCGATCAAGGAAGAAACGCTCGACCTGAACCGCCCGACGAACGACAAGATCGACAAGGCTCTCCATATCTACTATGACAAGCTGATCGACATGCTGGTCGAGGAGTTGTCCCGCGCCGTAACGAAGTCGCAGCGACTGCCGCGTACTGATCAAGCGTTACCGATCGTGTTGGCAGGGGGCACTGCGAAGCCGAACGGTTTTCGCGATCGCTTCGAGAAGGCGCTGCGTCGCCGTCCACTGCCGTTCCAGGTGTCGGAAGTGCGGCTCGCGAGCGACCCGCTCACCGCGACCGCCCGCGGCGCGCTCGTCGCCGCCCTCGCCGAGCGCTAAAGCTCAAACCAGCGGCCGGAGTGAGCTCGCTCACGTCGGCCGCTGGTATTGGGATAAGAAAATCTCGCGAAGCACGCCAAGCTCGCTAAGCCAGAGAAGAATTAGCTCTCGCAGAGACGCAGGGACGCGGAGGTAAGAACATTAGACGGTATGTTTTGAAGCGTGGTGGTTGGATTGAATCAGCCAGCCCCATCGAATGATTCGGGGTCTCCTTCCGGCTGCTTATCTCCGCGTCTCTGCGTCTCCGCGAGAGTCACTTTTCTTGTCTGTTGTTCGACTGTTTGAGTGCACCAGCGCGTTGATCGATTGGGTCTAACTTCTGCTTTGCGGGCTTGGCGCGCTTTGCGAGAGTCATCGCCAGCCACAAGCACTACCGCGCCTTGCGGTGCGACTTGGAACGGCAGCTGGACTTGCCCGCCGCTGAGTAGATCGCGTGCTCGTGCGAAGCGCGTGAACGTCTTGGCGCATTCGTCATCGCCGGCGCTCACCTCGACCGGCTTCTTCCCAAAGTTGAGAATCACGAGTGCGTCGTCGCCGCTTTCATCCGGGCGCAGGTACGCCAATACGTCCTCTTCATTCTTCGTCTCGAGTAGCTCGATCTTTCGTGTGCGGAGCGCTGGTGTTTGCGCGCGCAAAGCAGTGAGCGCGCGGTAGTGAGCGGTGAGCGGATGTTGGTCGTTCCACTCGAACGGCGGGCCTTCATCGTACGGTTCGAACTCGGCGCCGATCTCATCGCCGTTGTAGATCAGGGGAATGCCAGGCAATGTGAACATTAGCGTCGCCGCCAGCTTCGTGAGCGTGAGGCCATGTCTCGTCACGAAGCGCGCTCCAGTGTCGTTGTTGTTGAGAAAGCGCAAGGTGAGGGTATCGGGCGGAAATCCTTGGCCATCGTTCGTCAGCGCTGCTCGAAGCTTTGCAGCATTGACCGTCCCGTTCACGAATGCATCGTGCCATGCCCATTGCCCAAGCTCATGCGTCCAGTCATACGCGGCGTCGAACCCGTTCGCGACGTGATATGGCTCGCGTGCGGACGCTTCGGCCAGCAGAAAGAGATTGGGATCGATGCGTTTCAGCTCCTCGCGCAACCTCGGCCAGAACTCGGGCGCGCGTCGTGCAACGGCCCAGCTCGCATCGACTCGAAAGCCATCCACCTCGAAATCGCGAACGAAGCGTCGGAACGCCTCGATCATATAGTTCTGCACCTCTGGGCTGTCGTAGTCGAGATTCTTCAGATGCGCCCAGTCGAAGTACTGGGTGATCTCGCCTGCTTCATTGCGATCGAACCAATCGTAGTAAGGTGATCGCGCGCCTTGCTTGAGGGCGCGTTGGTGATACTCGTGCTGATCCGAAACGTGATTCGGCACGAAATCGACGATGACTCTCAATCCCTTCCCACGCGCTTCGCGCACCAGTCGCCGAAACGCGTTCGCATCTCCAAAGCGTGCACGCAAGGAGAAATGGTTGGTGACCGCATAGCCAAAATCGTCCGGTGCAGCGTCGGTCACGGGTGACAACCAGAGCGCAGTGGCGCCCAGCGCGGCGATCTCATCCAGCCGTTCGCGCACCCCCTCGAAGCTCTGCGGCTCGAACATGTACGGTGTCGCGCCATACAGAACGGCTTCATTCACCCACTTGGGATGCTCCGAATCGAGATCGACCCGCTCGGCTCCAAGATGACCGACTCGAAACACCGCGCGTGATTCATCGCTGCGGCCGAGCGCATCGAGGACACGCAATCTCACGTAGTACTCACCATGTGCGATGGGCGATTCCAGCTGGAGCTGTTCTCCGGCGATCCCCGCGTGCTCGAGAAGCCGCTCCCCATGTGACGTCCGTAATGGTGCGGGATTGTCGGGTTCACTAAACCATTCGTAGCGAACGATTGGTGCTGCACGCGCAGGCGCACGCTCTGTTCTCCCTGCGTCAAGGCGAATCACAGATTTGTCTGTCCAGATGCGCACCCAGGCTTTGGGGGTGTCGGAGAGCGGAACGCGCAAGTGCAGTGGTCTAGATTCCGAGACGGTTCGCGATGAGACCCTGCACTCGGCGATGATCTCGTTATCACCCGGAAGCAGCGGAACGACGCCGGTGAAGCGTTCCTCGACGATCACTCCAAGCACGTGTGCAGTAGGCGAGCGCAACCAAATCTCATCGCAGCCACCGTGAATCCGCCCCGAGAGTTTGAGAGCGCGCGCCCACGCATCACCGCCGTCTGTGTCCCACTCAATACCAGGAGCACAGAGGGTTGGCGGCGCCGCCGCCAGGCTGAGGAGGACGATCAGGAGCGTGCGCATGGAGCGTAACGTGAAGTACCTCGCTGTCGATTCGCTATCCAAGGAACTCTGGCGAGACCTCGGGAGTTTGGGCACACGAGCGCGGCCGCGAGGGTTACGCGCGTCCTCGATAGTCCCTGGGGAGGGCATTTGCGTCAAAAGCTGAGCGCATTGCTGCGTTCGCCCGCATTGCGTGCCGCCGCGATGCTGATGGCTGGCGGATTCGGATTCGCGATCGCCAACATCCTGCTCGCGCGCGTGTTGGCATCGAGCGAGTTCGGCGCGCTGTCGCTCTTCCTCGCGCTCATCCAGCTGGGGCTCACGCTCGGCCCGTTCGGTCTCGATCTCTCCATCAATCGTCATCGACTCGATGCGAGTCAGGAGCTGAGGAGATGGGGCCTCACGACCAGCATCGTGAGCGGCATCGTGATCACGTTCGCCGCGTGGGCCTTGTATGGCGTCGAGCGCGCGATGCTTGCCTGCATACTGGTCGCCGCCATTGCATCCAGCTTCAATCGGTTCGGCACGGCGATCCTTCAGACACAACAGCGCTTCGGCTTTTCGCTGTTCCTCGGACAGGTGCACAACTATGTGCTCCTGCTTGCAGTGCCTTTGCTCTGGTGGATCGGCGGGGAGGAAGCGCTGCCCATCGCGATGATGATCGCCATTTCGTATCTGATCACGAGCACGCTCGGATGGCGTGCGAGCTCGAAAGTACGGCTAGGAACGGGTGCAGCGCCACCGCTGCGAAACTTCGTTCGCGAGTCGATTGCAGGGTTCGGCATTCTCCTGGCAACGCAGGTACTCTGGCAGCTCGAGCGGCTCGTCATTCCGCGCACGCTGTCGATGGAGGACCTCGCGACGTTCGCGGTTGTCGCTGCCATCGCAGGTAGTCCGTTTCGGATGCTGCAGATCGGTGTAGGCCACACGCTCTTGCCGGGTCTGCGTGCATGCCGCAGTCGCCACGATGTGCGAGGCCTCATGAAGCACGAAGGCATGATCATCTTCGGGGCTACTGCTCTTTCGGTGCTCGCCGTGGTGATCGTCACGCCCTGGATCTCGGATCGCTTCCTCATGGGCCGCTATGACATCTCCGCAGCGTTGCTCACGGCGGTCATCGTGACCGGCCTCGTCAAAGTGATCAACGGATTCGTCAGCGCCATCGTGCAAGCGTTTGGGTCGACGCGTGCGCTCGCGGCGTTCAACGTGATGACGTGGGCCGGCTTACTCGCGGGCGTCGCGTGCGCTGCGTACGGCGCACGTTACGGCGTTGTCGGTGTCGTCTACGGCGTTGGCGTGGCTTGGCTGGCGATGACCATCGCCGCAGCGATCCTCGCTGTGGTCGCGCTGCGGGCGTGGTCACCCGCAGCTCACAGCGGCGACACAGCGGTCGCAGACGCGTCTACCGCCTGAAGTCGTCCGAACAACGTGAAGGGTGCGTGCTGTGCCACGTTCGCGGCTCCCAGGGCGCGGAGCGTGCGAAGCGGGGTGGCTCGACATGTTCCGGTGCGTTCAGCGGCGGCCACATCCGTCGCTTGCGCACGAGCGCTCCAGGATGTCGAGAGCGTATGTTGTCGGGCATGGGCGCGATCTCCGCGATTGACTCGGAGAGAATTGAGCGCCGCAATGCGGGCGATGCTGAGCAAAGGCCGTGACGCGCGATGACGAATTGTGGCGAACGAGGGCAGGGGCCTTGCGTGCCCGCGGTCACTTGCTCGGCGTTCGTTCGGCTACACGCGCGTTACAGCTCGCGGATCTTGATGTTCCGGAACCACACGCGATCGCCGTGATCTTGGATCGCGATACGTCCCCTTCGAGCGCGCCCGTAAGAAGGCATGTCAGCGAACTTACTTGCCTTCACCATCGCCTTCCAGTCCTCGCTCCATAGCTGGTATTCGGCGAGCTTGCGACCGTTGAGCCAATGTTCAACGTGACCGTCGTTCACGACGATGCGCGCCCGGTTGTATTCGCCGACTGGTTTCGTCACGGTGTACGTCGGAACTTGAAGATCGTAGTTGGCTCCCGCGCGATGGCTCGGGATACGACCATCGGGGTGACCATCGTCATCGAGGATTTGCATCTCGGGCGCCGTGTGCCACACGGCATCGAAGCCGCCTTCCTGCGCGTTGTAGAACACACCGCTGTTGCCGTTCGGTGAGATCTTCCATTCGAACTCGAGCTCGAAGTTTTCGAACTCGTCTTGCGTCACGATGTCGCCACCGCCCCCGGCCGTCAGCGTGAGCTCGCCATCGATCGCACGCCAACGTTTGTCGAGCGTGGGCGCCTGATAATTGCGCCAGCCACGAGTGCTCTTGCCGTCGAATAGCAAGCGCCACCCAGCCGCTTTCTCATCTGCAGTCAGCGTGTTCGGTTCGAGCGTCTTACCCGGCTCGCCGCTGCGGTCTTGCGGGATCGCATTGACGGTGCACCAGCTTTCCGTCGTCCACATCTCTTCGTTGTCTTCGCTGATGAAGGGATTGGCGATGCGCAGGTAGACGAGATGGGCGGGCCGCATGCCATCCAATTCGAGGAATGCGCGGCGGCGATCGTTCGATACGTTGACCGAGCGCACGCGGAGCGTCTCGTCATCAATCTTGTCGCCGCCATACTCTTCGGTCGGCACGTAGCGCCATTGGCGCACATGGTAGTCCTCGGGGCGCGAACCTTCGCCCGCACGAAGCGGCTTCGTGAACTCCACTTCCACTCCATTCGACTTGATGCGAATCGCGAGCATCTCGAACGCGACCGCTTCGGTGGGAACGAGCTTCTGAAAACCGTGATGGAGCTTGCCCGCGTGACTCCAATTGCCGGGATTACCGACGCCGCCTACATACAGCGCGCCATCCGAGCCCCATGCAATGCGATTCACGCCTGCTTCTAGACCTTGCACGTAACGAAATACGCACCCTTGGTAAGCATCGTTGATCTTCTCGACGAACACGCGCTTGAGCCCACCGTGCGTCACATCGCCGTGCATCATCTGGCCTTGATACGGGCCGACGGTGAGCGGTGCGGGATTCGTTGGCGAGTTACCTATCTCGTCCTGCGGTAGCCACACCACGGGTGGTATCTCTGCCAAGGTGCGATCGCGCTCCGGGTTCACTTCACGGAAGCCATAGAACGCGCCCTGCTTCACGTGCACGATCTTGCTCGATGGCAGCCAATTACCTTGGTTATCTGCTATGAACAGCTCGCCATCCACGCCGTAGCCGATGCCGTTCGGCGTGCGCAAGCCGCGCGCATACATCTCGGCCTGTCCCGTCTTCGGATCGATGCGGATCAGCGATCCACGATCAGGTGCTTGAGGCCGCGCGGGCGCACCGCCAGGCAATACCGCTGAAGCGAGCGTTGCGAGAAACGCGCCGTCTTCATACGCGAGGCCGAAGCCGAATTCGTGGAAATTATCCGTCACCGTCCAGTCGTTGCTGACGAGCTGATAGTCATCGATGAGATCATCGCCGTCACGATCGACGAGGCGCGTGAGCTCCTGCTTCTGCATGACGTAGATCTCATCATCGACCACCTTCAAGCCCAGCGGCTCGGCGAGTCCCGATGCAATCTGCTTGATCTTCACATCGCTCGGATCATGGCCGTCGATGCCTTCCAGCACGTACACGGCGCCGTCCGGGCTCCAAGTACTCATCACCATTCGACCGTCCGCGAGAAAGTCCATGCCTGCGACCTTCGGCTGGAATGTTTCTGGACGAATGTCGACGAGCTCGAAGCTCGGATGCACCGCCCGTAGCGGCAATCCGTCGCCTGGCACGCCGACGGGAGGCATGAGCTTGTACGTCTTGTAACCCGGCGTGATGTCTGCGCGGCTCGGTGTTTTTGTCGCGAGCGAGGAGGCCGGCACGATCGATTCGCGCTCGCCGGGCGGCGTCCACAAGAACTGCAGCGTATGCCAATCGTTGAAAGCGGAGTTCGAGTATTCGATGGTGAACGGATGCAGGCCCGTTTTCAGTTGCACGCTTGCCTGCGGCATCACATTCGCCTGCGTCTCGATGATCTTGCGTTCCCCCAAGAACATCCGCGAATCGCCCGTGCCGTCGTCGATGCGCAAGGTGTATTCGCCCGCATTGCGTACCTCGAGCAGTCCATGCGCGTGGATGACGAATTTGCGCTTGCGTTGAAACTCCTCGAAGCCGTACTCCCCTGGCTGACTCGGATTCATCGTAAGCGACATTGCGGGCACGACACTGAGCTTGCTCGGTGGCTGACCTTCGTCGATGACGGGGACACCTTGAACCGCGTCTTCGATCTCGTAGTAGTTGAGCGTGACACCGGGCTCGAGACCTTTCGGCAGCTTGCGCTCAGTCTGCGGCTTGGCGCTGACCGCACCGAGCTCAATGCCGTCGGCGTCCTCTTTGTCGAAGCTCAACACATGCGCTGCGAGCTTCTGTGCGTCTTCCGGCGGCATTTCCGGGTGCGGCGACATCATCACATCGCCCCAAGCGCCAGCGCCGCCGGCAATGATCTTCTGCGCAAGCAGCTCGATATTTCTCTGCGTGCTCTTGTAGCGCTGCGCGATCTGTCGGTATGAAGGACCGATCGTGTGATAGTCCGCGTTGTGGCACACGTTGCAGTCGCTTCTCTCCATGATATCGATAGCAGGATCGACGACGGATTCTGCAACAGCGGGCAGCACTGCAGGCTCGCCGGCGAAGGTGGTGATGAACGAGGTTTGCTTAGGCCTGAGTGTGAGCTGACCGCGCACCTCGATCGTGCCGTCGCGCTGAACGCTTTCACTCACGGTCCAGGTGCCGTTGGCCGCAACGTCATTCGCAGAATGGAGGGACTGCACGCTCGTCGTGAGAACGACCTGGGCATTCGACTCGTTCTTGACGATATCGAAACGGCGCAAGAACCCCGGCCGGCCATCGTCGGCCGGTGCAGCTTCTGGCCACTCTTCGATCTCGACTTCCTGATGCTGACCGAAGCGCAGGGCATAGCGAATGGCCGCTCGTTCACCTTCATAGCGATGGCCGAGGTATTGAACCGTAGGCGTGTGCTCACGTCCGCCGTGACGCACGGTCCACGGCGTTTCAACGTCATTCACGATGTAGCCGCCGCCTTCGCTCGCAGGTTGCGGCCCGTGACGGGTGGTGTAGACGGCACCGTCGAACTCGACACCGTCGCGCCAGACCTTGTAGAGCGAGGCGGTCTGCGTGTCGTACGCCGCCCAAAGGGTCTTGGAGAGCGCGAAGGTAATCATGCGTGGGCGACGATCGAGCACGGATCGAAACACCCAGGGCGAATGACCTCGTTCTGCCGCCGGTGGCAGTGCATCGCCCGATTGCATCGATGAGCACGCGCCCAGCAGTATCGTGAAACCGGCGCTGACGATGAATCCCCTCCGCGCGCGACGTCTCATGTCATTCCCCTCACGAGCTTGCGAATCGGGAAAACGAGAAGGCGCCTAGAATCGCATGCTCGCTCCGAGGCGCAACTGTATACCTGCGTCCGGAAAGCCGACCGCCTCTTCGTAATCTTCATCGAGTACGTTATCCACGGCGGCGAACATACGCACGGCTTCGCTGATCGTCCGTGAGACGGCTAGATCGAGACGCTCATAGCTGCCCAGCGTCACAGGACCGGTCGGCACCGAGCTGCCTTCGCGCTTGCCGATGACTTGCGCATGCGCGTGCAGGGACCAAATGTCGCCGAGTTGCCAGCCGAGCTCGAGGCCACCGTACTGTTCCGGTCGATACAGCAACACAGCGTCCTCGTCACCGAGCTCGATATCACTCAGTGTCGCGTGAGCGCGCGCGGTGATCGCTCGGGTGACATGCGCAGTGAAAGACACTTCGATTCCATCGATCCTCGCTTCCGAGCGATTCATCAATCGAAAAGTCGCGAAATCGAAGTCGATGAGATCTTCATAGCGCGATCTGAACGCGGTGAGCCCGCCGATGAAGCGTCCTTCCGAGAAGCCCTTCTCTGCGCCGATCTCGACCGTTTCGCTGGTCTCGACGCGCAAACCCTCGTTGCCGACGAGCGTATCGCCGAGCGCATAGAAGCTTGGTTGCTTGTGGCCGTTCGACCAAGTGGCATGGAAGCGAGTGGACGAAGGCGCATGTGCATAGCTCGCGGCGACCCTGCCAGAGGTTCGCGCATCGTCGCTATCGGTATCGTCGACGCGCGCGGCGCCATGGAGCTCGAATCCAGCGACACCCTTGTAGCGAGCCTCGGCGAATGCGGCGCGCGCTTCGCGATCCAAATCGAAATCGCTCGGCAGCGTCATGAATCCGAGATCGATTTCGCCGTCGCGCTCGCCCTCTTCCAATTGCAAGTCCACTCCGGCGCCGAGCTCGATGCTCTCGGCGGGCGAATAGCGCTGCGTCACCGTGAGCTGACCGCGCTTGAAGCGGCTGTCGTTGGTCGAGGCGGGTACGCCTTCGAACACGCCCGGCGCGATTGCAGGCGTGAGGGTCTCCTCGCGACGCGAGAAGAACGACACGGAGGTATCCATCGACCATTCGTCGTTGAACGCGCGAGTGGAGTGCAGCCAAGCAGAGGTCTCGTCGGCCTCGCCGCGCTCGCTTTCGCGCAGTACGGCATAGCGGGGACCGCCGCTTGCGTCGGGGAATGACGTGCGATCGCGCTCGACGTAGCGAACGCCAGTTCGGATCTCACCCAGCGCTGAGTCCACCGAGCCAAGCTCGAGATCGGCCTGCGCGCTGGCGATACGTTGGCTCGTGCCGGTGACTGCTTCCCCAAAATCCACGTACGAGCCTTTGAGGCTGCCGCGAGCCGCATCGCCAGCGAGCGGGCCAGACAACGAAGCCGAGGCCCTTTGGAAGTCGTGACCGCCGCCTTCCACGCTCACCGACAATGCGGGCTCGGCACTCGGTCGTGTGGTGACGATGTTGATGACGCCTGCCATCGCGTCGGAGCCGTGCACCGCAGAGAGTGCACTGTGCGCGATTTCGATACGCTCGATGTCTCCCGAGCTCAATGTCGAGAAGTCGTAGCCGCCGCCACGTGGGTTCGATGGGTCGTTCACCCGCACGCCATCGATCAGCACGACGGTGAAGTTCGATTCGGCGCCACGCAGAAAGACCTCGCTGAATCCGCCCGGGCCGCCCGGCTGAGTTGCCGAAACACCCGGTGCCGCACGCAACAGATCGACGACGTCGCGGCTGTGCTGACGATCGATGCGTTCTTCGTCAAAGACGGTCAAGCTGATCGCGGTCGGCTCTGGCAGTCGCGACGCGGTGACGAGAACCGGTTCGATCTCGGGCTGGGCGAGGATCGAGGTGCTGATGGAGAAGATTGTGGGCGCCAGCAAGGCGCGTGCGAGTGTGCGCATGAACTTGAGATCGGTAGTGAGTGATATTGGTAAAGGGCCCGGATGTCGCGAAGCCGACTCGTGGTCGGTGATCGCTCGAAGGTGCGTTTCTGAAGGGTCGACGCTCAACTGTCAACCATCAGAGAGGGAGTCATCCGGCAAATTGCGCTGCTGGCAATCCGTGCACATCGAGCTCGATTTCAAACAACCCGCCGGCCTGGGGCTGCGCGGCACGTTGAGCGTCATCGAGCTCGATGGAGGCGCTGGTAATGTACAGCGTCGTGAGGTTCGGCCCGCCGAAGGCACAGCTCGTGGTATTGCTTGCAGGGACGTCAATCTGCGCGAGCACCTCGCTGGTCGGCGCATGACAAGTGACCCGGCCGGCGCCCCAGTGTGCGATCCACAGATTGCCGCTGGCGTCGGTCGTCATCCCGTCGGGCGATCCGTCACTCTCTTCGAACTTGAGCCAGAGACGTTGATTGGACACAACGCCCTTTGCGGGATCGAAGTCGAACGCGAAGATCTTGCGCGTAGCCGTGTTCGCGAAATACAGCGTGCGTCCATCGAGCGACCACGTTGGGCCGTTGGTAATTGCAAAACCGTCGACGTGTCTCTTGCGCTCGCGCTCCTTGTCCAGCGAGTAGAGCGCTCCGGTCGCGTTTTGGCCGGTGAAATCCATGGACCCCGCCCAGAAGCGTCCTTCGCGATCGCACTTGCCATCGTTGAAGCGGTTCCCGGCACGGTCCGATTCGACATCGACGATCTTCTCGAGCTGTCCCGTATCGGGATCGAAGAACGCGAAGTGATGTCGCAGCGATACAATGAGTGAGCTGTGATCTTTGCGTTCGGCAACCGCGGAGATCTCTTCATCGAATGACCACGTGCGCGCGCCCGAACCGCGCGGTGTGTAGCAATGCAGCTTGCGGCCGAGAATGTCTACCCAAAACAGCGCCTGCCGCCGCTCTGACCACACCGGACCTTCGCCGAGCAAAGCATTCGCGGGCCAGACGCAGTGAAGCGGAGAGAGCTGTGTCATGGCAGCAGTTTAGCGCCTAACGCCCATATCACCGAAGAAACTCTCGCAGAGCACGCAAGGCCCGCCAAGGAGGACAATGAAATCCCTATCCGATCTCCCCGTCATGCGCCTCTACGGGAGAGTACTCTGCGGCTTCGGCAACGAATGATCCCGCGGAGGCGCGAAGACGCGGGTAAAGAAGAACGATCATCTCGCTCCTCCTTTGCGTCTTTGCGTGCTCTGCGAGAGATTTCTTCGTCTAGACCTCAGTGAGAGTCGCGGGGCACGTCTGCGCCGCTGCCGCCCACGAGGATGTCGAGGTCGGCGCCCTGGTGGGCTTGCTGCACGTGCTCGACATAGAGGCGGTACCAGCCGCGTGTCGGTTTGGGGAGCGGCTTCCAGTCGAGCTTGCGTTGATTGAGCTCATCCTCGCTGACATCGAGGTGAATCTTCCGCGCAGCGACGTCGAGCTCGATCATGTCGCCGTCTTTCACCAACGCGAGCGGACCGCCGGCGGCGGCCTCAGGCGAAACATGCAGGACGACCGTGCCGTAGGCAGTGCCGCTCATGCGCGCATCGGAGATGCGCACCATGTCCGTCACGCCCTTCTTCAGCACCTTCGGAGGCAACGGCATGTTGCCGACCTCGGGCATGCCGGGATAACCCTTCGGGCCGCAGTTCTTCAGTACGAGCACGCAGTTTTCATCTACATCCAGATCTTCGCGGTCGATGCGCGCGTGGAAGTCTTCGATACTGTCGAACACAACCGCGCGACCGCGATGCTTCATCAGATGAGGCGAAGCAGCGGAGGGCTTGATGACCGCACCATCCGGAGCGAGATTGCCTCTCAACACCGCGATGCCTGCCTCGGGCTTGAAAGGATTGTCGCTCGAGCGGATCACTTCACGGTTGTAGCACGGGGCCGACGCGATGTTCTCCCCGATCGTCTTGCCGTTTGCGGTCAGCGCATCGAGGTTCAGGAGCGATGCGATCTCGCGCATCACGGCTGGCAAGCCTCCTGCGTAGTAGAAATCTTCCATCAGGTACTCACCGGATGGCTGCAGGTTGACCAGACACGAGACATGGGAGGCGAGACGGTCGAAATCTTCGAGCGAGAGCTTCACGCCGATGCGTCCGGCGATCGCAAGCAGATGGATGACCGCGTTCGTCGACCCGCCGATCGCGGCGTTGGTGCGAATCGCGTTCTCGAACGCGGCGCGCGTGAGGATCTTCGACATCTTCAGATCCTCATGAACCATTTGTACGATGCGCCGACCCGTGAGCTGAGCGAGCCGCTTGCGACGTGTGTCTGGCGCGGGGATCGCCGCGTTCTCCGGCAGAGACATGCCGAGCGATTCCACCATGCACGCCATCGTGGACGCCGTGCCCATCGTCATGCAGTGACCCTGCGAGCGATGCATGCACGATTCCGCCGCGGTGAACTCTTCCATGCTCATCTCACCTGCGCGCACCTTTTCCGACATCTCCCACACGCCGGTGCCAGATCCGATCGTGCCGCCCCGGAACCGTCCATTCAGCATCGCGCCACCGGATAGGCCGATCGTCGGTAAGTCGCAGCTCGCTGCGCCCATGAGTAACGAAGGCGTGGTCTTGTCGCAGCCCATCATCAACACGACCCCATCCATGGGGTTGCCGCGAATGGATTCCTCGACGTCCATGCTCGCGAGATTGCGAAACAGCATCGCGGTCGGGCGCAGCTGAGTTTCGCCCAGCGACATGACTGGAAACTCCAGTGGGAATCCGCCGGCTTCGTACACGCCTCGCTTCACGAATTCGGCCAGCTCGCGAAAGTGACCGTTGCAAGGCGTCAGCTCGGACCAGGTGTTACAGATGCCGATGATCGGTCGCCCATCCAGCAGGTCATGCGGATAGCCCTGATTCTTGAGCCAACTGCGATGCATGAAGCCATCGCGATCATTGCGCAGGAACCAGGCGTGGCTGCGACGTACAGGTTTCTTCTCGCTCATGCGTTCATCCGAAAGTAGAGAAAAGTCAGCCGCGGCATAGATTTGAAGTAAGGAAGCGGGCTTCTGGCATGATCGTACGTGTCCTCTCGGGGCGCAGCAAAATATCAGTTCTTCGCGAAGGGATACCGCAAGCGGTATTGGACGCCGTACGCGGCAGGCGCTTTCCTTCGCGCCTATTACATATCCCAGCGAGCGTTACGACTACGGAGTCTCCATGTCTGGACCAACTGAAAATCACGGACCCCAGTATGAGTGTTTGCACGATCGTTGCGTATTCGTGACGGGCGGTGCTACGGGCATTGGTGCTTCCATCGTCAAGGCGTTCGCAGAGCAGGGCGCGCGGGTCGCGTTCATCGATATCGTGAGCGAGCCCGCGGAAGCGCTCGCTCGCTCGTTGTCAGGCCAGTCCAAGGTATGGTGGAGCCAATGCGATGTGCGCGACATTCCGTCGCTGCAGCGGTGCATTCGGGCGGCTGCTGCGGAGCTCGGCGACTTTCATGTGCTGGTGAACAACGTTGCGAACGACGAGCGACACGATCTCATGGCAGTCACGCCCGAGTACTGGGACGATCGTATGGCGATCAATCAGCGTCCCGCGTTCTTCGCCATCCAATCCGTCGTGCCGGGCATGAAACGGCTCGGCGGCGGCTCGATCATCAATGTCGGCTCGGGCGGCTGGCAGATCAAGGAATGCGGTTATCCGGCCTACGCAACCGCGAAGGCGAGCATGCATGGACTCACGCGCGGCCTCGTGCGCGCGCTTGGGCCAGATCGAATTCGCATCAACACGCTCTCGCCGGGTTGGACGATGACCGAACGTCAGAAGCGATGGCTCACCCCTGAAGCTTCGGAAGAGCTGTTTCGGACGCAGTGTCTGCCGGATCAAGTGCAACCGGAGGACGTCGCCAACTTCGTGCTGTTTCTCGCATCGGATGCTTCGCGTATGTGCACGGGCCAGGAATACAAAGTGGATGCCGGTTGGACCTAGGCAAGCGCGATAAGGCCACCTGCCCTCTGGGCGTCGACCAGAGCAAGGCCTGCCGTTGTCAGCGGGGAGGCCTCGCGGCGAGAAGGACGATCGCGCCGTGGAGTGGGCCTGTCGGCGGGCCAGACATAAAGACACTCTACGAACACCCCACTGTGATCCAAATGTGGTTCAAGCGAACAAGGGGAGAAGCGGTGCTTCTCCCCTTGTCGTTCTGGCCAGTCTGGTGGCCGGCGCATGGGCGCGCGCTAGAACTGCCCGCGAATGCCGATGATGTATTGGCGGCCCGGACGGTTCAGCGTGTTGGCGCGATTCTCGTAACCATAGAAGGAATACTCTTCCTCGTCGGTCAGATTCAGCGCCTCGAAGCTGAGCGTCAGATCCTGCTCGAAGGCCGTGAAGTTGAAGCTGCTGGAAAGATCCAGGTAGCCCGCTTCCTTACGGTAGCCCACTTCCGGAGACGTCGAGCCGCAGTTCACTGTGCATTCCACATAGTTGTCGCGGAAGTTGTACGACAGACGCACCGCAAATCGCTCCTGCTCGTAGTAGACGACCGCGTTGTAATTGTAGTCGGCGAGACCGACCACGACCTCGTCGCCGGAATCCAGGCGCGTGAAGTTCACCGTTGCGCCGAGACCCTCGAGGATCATGTCGAGGCGCTGCTGATACAGCAGCTCGAGGCCCTTGAGGTACGTCGTCGCGTCAATGTTCACCGGCGTATTGAAGAGCAGCACCGTATCGAGGCCATTCGGCAGGAGCGCGATGATCGTCGGATCCGTGATCGTATCGAGCGGGATGCCAGCGTTACGGAACGGTTGCGGTACGAGCGTGCGCTGCACGAAGCCTGTGATCTCCTTGTAGAAGATGTTGCCGCCGAGGACGGCGCCATCCGTGAAGTACCACTCGAGGCCGAGGTCCACCTGATCCGACAAGTACGGATCGAGATTCGGATTGCCTTGCGAGACGACGCCAGCCGTGCTGATTCCTGTGAAGGGCTGAATGTCAGCCGGATTTGGACGGGTCATCGCGCGTGCAGCCGCGAACCTCACGATCACATCGTCCGTGACGTCGTAGGCCAGGTTGAGCGAAGGCAGCAGTTCGGAATACTCGCCCTCGATCGTGTTGCGGCCGAGATCTTCGGCACGCAGACCGAACAGGTTGCTCGCGGCAGGCGGCGTCGTCGGCACGCGAATGAATCCGATCATCTCGTGCTCGGTCTTCACGTAACGCAGGCCCACGTTCGTGCGCAGCGTGTGACCGCCGAGATCGAACGCAGCATTGGCTTCGATATACGCCGATAGATTGTCTTCTTCGAAGCTGCCCGAGTTTTGGAAGTCGAGGTTAGCTGCCGCATCGAGCGCATTGGGCTCCATCAGGTCACTGAACGCGCGCAGGTCCGCAACCGTCCAGGACCGGTATCCCGGGCTGCTATCGAAGTGCTCACCGAAGTTCACCGGTACGACGCGGCTGAAGTTCGTGATGTCGAATGCAGCGAGATTCGCTCCGCCGGTCCAACCGAAGGGCTCGAGCGCCGTGCCCTGCGTCACACCGATCGAGGTGCTGTACGTCAGGCGCTCACGGTAGAACGTGTTGTACAAGGCACCGACTTTGATGTTGCGCTCTTCATCGCCGAGGGTGAAGTTGAGGGCGAGATTCTCGTTCTCCTCCTCGCGTTCGCGCGGTTGGATGCGCATCGTGTCGAAGATCCAGTTACTGGAATCTGCGAGGTTAACCGCGGGACTGATTTCCGGAATGCCGCCGCGCACCGTGATATCGACGTCGCCCGGATCCGAAGTGAATAGATAAGTCGTCATGCGCCAGCGGAAGTCCGACTCGGCACGTGTCGCCTTGAGCTCGAGCGACATGTTATCGCTGATGTCCCAAACGCCGCCCAGGCCGACGTGCAAAAAATCCGACTCTTGCTGGAACAAGCGATTCTCGGACCAGAACTTCGCGCCCTGAATCGTGCCGCTGCTCAGCGTCCTGTTGCCGTCCAGCACGAAGTTCGCGGGCGTCAGATAGCCGAAGCCGGTCGGCGTGTTCGTAGTGGCGTTGGTGTTTCGAACCAGCAGGTTGTTCGTATAACGATCGAAGTCCGCTTCCAGCTTGGAGTACAGAACGTCGAGGTTGAGACTCAGGCTGTCGGTTGGCAGCCATTGCAGAGCGACCGTGCCACCGACGCGATCGCGTCCACCCACCTGAACTTCCGGTCGGCCGAGCCGCGGGAGCTGAGCGTTGGCGAGCTCGGCGTTCGTGAGGCCAGACTCATTGATAAAGTCGGGTGCTTGATTCGCAGGGCTCGCGAAAACGCTGGGAAGATTCCAGTCGAATCCAGCGGCGTAGCCGGGATCCGGTGCATTGCCTGGAACGCGCCCGGAGGTCCAACCTTGAGAGCTCCACCCGTCCGTGCGAAACGTGCGCTCCGACATGGAGAAGCTCACGAGGGCGCCGAACTTGTCATTCCAATTGTTGCTGATCAGGAAGCTCGCGCGCGGATCGATCTCCTCCGAGGTTTCTTGATATGCACCCTGCAGTTGATAGCTGGCAGTGAAGCCCGGATAGTCGAATGGCCGCGGCGTCTGCAAATTCACGGTGCCAGCCAGACCGCCTTCGACGATGCTCGCTTGCGGCGTCTTAGAGACTTCCAGTTTGCTGAAGATCTCGGAAGGCAAGAGGTCGAAGTCGAACTCGCGATTGCGCGATTGCTGATCGACGCTGCCTTCCGAGGCTGCGGAAATCGGCATGCCATCGAGTAGCACGCGCGCAAAGCTCGGACCCATGCCGCGCAGCGAGATCTGTTGTCCTTCGCCGTTCGTGCGCGAGATCTGCACGCCCGGAACACGCTGGAGCGCTTCGGCGAGGTTGTTGTCCGGCAACTTGCCTACATCTTCTGCCGAGATGGAATCCGTGAAGTTGACGGATTCGCGTTTGGCTTCGAGCGCGACCTCGAGACTGCCGCGGAAGCCGGTAACGATCACCTCTTCCAAGGGGGCATCTGACTGGGTGTTCTGCGCGTACGCGCCCGCACCCATACAGAGGCTCAGCAGCCCCAAGCCGCCGATCGAAACTGGTCGCCTAGTGATCATGATCGTGTCTCCAGTGCATTGAAGGACGTGAGTTCGGATGGACAAGGACCCTCTGGGCTCGCGATGGCGTGACTTACGCGAGTCGAATCGCTGATACGAAGCGACGCTGACATGCCGAGGGATCGGACTTATGCAGCGCGCGTGGGGCGAATAGTCAAAGGGTGGGACCGCGACGTGCGGCTCGATAGGCGAGGTTGTTCCTTCCGCATGATCCCCCCGGTCGGCCGCGCGTTGGCGGCACATTATTGTGGTCTGGCCACTTGATTCTGGAGTGCAGTGCGTGGATGTGTCAACTGCCCGAAGCTGCTTGCGAGTGCAACTTGGAGGGCCACATCGGCTCACATCCGATCAGATACGATCAAATATTAACGCTTGCAGGGGGAATCCTGAGGCTTTAGGCTCGACTGGTCTGGCCACCTGAACGTCGGACAGGCGAGTCGTCGCGAGCGGTGCGATCTCAAGCGCCGTGGGAGTGAGCGCTCTTACGCAATGAGTGCAAGCTGATAAGGTGCGGTGTTGTCGTGACGGGGGACGGCACGACGCGCGTGCCGGCATTCGACGCGCGACGAACTCAAACAATTAGCTGACACGGTGATCTATGACCTCCACTGCTGCCGCCGCGGTTTCTGCGACAGTCGGACGCTATCGCTGGGTGATCTGCGGGCTTTTATTCTTCGCGACGACGATCAATTACATCGATCGCAACGCGCTTTCCGTTCTCAAGACCACGCTTCAAGCAGATCTAGGCTGGTCGGATGTCGACTACGGCTGGATCACATTTGCATTCACCGTTGCGTACGCAGCGTTTCCTTCGATCACTGGTCGCGTGATCGATCGATGGGGGGTGAAGAAGAGTCTGGCGGCGGCACTCATCCTGTGGTCGCTAATGGCCGCCGCTCACGGTCTAGTGGGTACGGTGCTCGGCTTCGTACTCGTACGTTTCTTCTTGGGCGTAGCGGAGGCGGCGAATTTCCCCGCATCCATCAAAGCTGTCGCGATGTGGTTCCCGCAGAAGGAGCGGGCTCTTGCAACGGGGCTGTTCAACTCCGGGACGAACGTCGGCGTGATTCTTTCGTTCGTCACGGTGTGGCTCGCGACGACGTTCGGTTGGCAGTCCGCATTCGTTGCGATCGGTGCGATCGGCCTCGTGTGGCTGATCTTCTGGCAGAAGGCGTTCTTCGCACCGGAGGATCACCCGCGACTCACTCGCGAAGAGCTCGACTATATTCAAGCAGGGCAACCGCCAGCGCAGGAGACGCTTCGTCTGCCCTGGACTCAGTTGCTTCGATACCGGCAGATCTGGCCGTTCTTGATCGGCAAGCTGATCACGGATCCGGTTTGGTGGTTCTTCCTGTTCTGGTTGCCGTCGTATCTCGAGCGCGAACGCGGACAGAACCCGTTGAGAAGTGCATCTCTCCTTGCGCTCATCTACACGGGCGCAACCGTCGGCTCGATTGCGGGCGGCTGGCTATCGGGGCACCTGATCAAGCGAGGCTGGCACGTTGGCAAGGCGCGCATGGCGACGATGTTCATCGCGGCCGCATGCATGCCGGGTTCGATCATTGCGTACTACACCGATAGCTTCACGCTCAGTGTTGCGTTCATCACGCTTGCGACCGCCTGTCACCAAGCATGGTCTGCAAACTTGTTTACGTCTGCGACGGACATGTTCCCGCAGAAAGTTTCCGGCTCCGTGGTGGGGCTCGGTGCGACCACGGGCGGAATCGGGGGCATGTTCATGACATTGCTTGCCGCACTGGCTGTGCAGTGGACCGGTAATCAGCAGATCGTGTTCATCATTGCGGGTCTGATGCATCCGCTCAGTCTGTTGATCTTCTGGTTCTGGCTCCGCGGACGCTTCGATCAGGTCGATCTCGCGCAAGCGGGAGATCTCACGCGATCCCATGGTCCGTTGGTCACGAGCGGAGCGATCATCACCGTGCTCGGGCTGGCGTTGGTCGGATTGATCGTCGCCAACTGGGAAGTGTGCGTAGCCGCGGCGACACTGTCAGGCGCTGCCACGGCAGTCACAGCAGCGGGGGGTGTCGCGCTCATCGGCCTGATGCTCATCTATGCCGGCATGCCACAGAAGAGAGGCATCGCGGCTGCTTGAGTAAATCGTTCGGCCAATGCGCAACCCGATGCAGCGGGCGCCACAGCCCGCTGCGTGGGAACCGTTGCTCGAGCGAGTGCTCACAAACGGTAGGCTTGCTTAGGCAATCGATAGGCAAGATCGCGAGCAACTTCGACAGCTTCATCTTCGTTCATGCGATGCTCGGCGACGAGTCGCGCGAGGAAGGAGCAGTCGATGCGGCGCGCAACATCATGTCGCGCGGGAATCGACAGGAATGCGCGGGTGTCGTCGTTGAAGCCGACCGTGTTGTAGAAGCCGGCCGTCTCGGTCGTCTGCTCGCGAAAACGCATCATGCCTTCGGGACTATCGTGGAACCACCACGCGGGGCCGAGCTTGAGCGCTGGGTAGTGACCGGCGAGCGGGGCAAGCTCGCGACTGTAGCTGCTCTCATCGAGTGTGAAGACGATGATCGAGAGCGATGGATCGTTACCGAAACGATTCAAGAGGGGATGCAATGCGCGCACGTAGTCCGTCGTCATCGGAATGTCCGCGCCGACGTTCGGACCGAAGCGGTCGAAGATCGAGGTGTTGTGGTTGCGCCAAGAGCCTGGGTGGATCTGCAGCACGAGTCCATCGTCCAGGCTCATGCGTGCCATCTCGGTGAGCATCTGCCCGCGGAACAGCTCTGCATCGCCCGGTTCCATCGTCCCGTGCACGATGCGAGTAAAAAGCGCCGCTGCTTGCGCGGGGGAGAGGTCTGCCGTGTGCGCGCTCGGATGACCGTGATCGGTCGAGGTCGCTCCCATCTTCGCAAAAAACGCGCGGCGCTCGCGGTGCGCGTTCAAGTATCCGCGCCAGGTCAGGGTGTCTTCGTTCGACATCTCGCCGAAGCGCTCGAGGTTCTGCCGAAAACCCAACGCATCGGGATCGACCACCGGGTCGGGGCGATAAGCAGTCACAACGCGGCCCTTCCAACCGCTGCTCGCAAGCTTGATGTGATGCCGCAAGTCATCGAGCGGCGATTCCGTGGTCGCGAGCGCCTCGATCTCGAAGCGCTCGAACAGCGCCCGCGGTCGGAAGGAGTCTTCCTTCAACTTCGTCGCAATGGTGTCGTAAGCCTTGTCTGCATTCGCAAGCGTCAGCGGTACGTCCAATTCGAAGACGTTGGCGAGTACCCAATCGAACCACATGCGTGTAGGCGTACCGCGGAACAAATAATAGTGCGATGCGAACAGGCGCCAGATCTTGCGCGAGTCCTTCTCGATCTCGCCGCCGTCGAGAGCGCGCACACCGAAGTCTTCGAGACGCACGCCTTGGCTGTAGAGCATGCGAAACACGTAGTGATCCGGAATCAGCAACAGCGCTGCGGGATCCGGAAAAGGCGCATTGTCGGCAAACCACTGCGGGTCCGTGTGCCCGTGTGGGCTGATGATCGGCAAATCCTTTACTTCCGCGTAAAGCCGACGCGCGATGGCGCGCACGGTGGTGTCCGCGGGAAACAGTCGGTCGCCGTTCAGTCTGTCGCGCACGTTTTTCATTCTGATCTCGTCCGATTGAATCCTTAAGATGAGTGACTTCATTCAGCCGAGGCGCATCGAATCCGCTGGCGGTGAAATGCGCGCCGACATACAGGTTGATAGTATCTCTCACGACGCATCTATGCAGCGCAGAAATGCGCAACACAATTTTCCTCAGGAGCAGCGGTGATGACCCAAGGTAACTCTCAACTTCGTACGGAAGGATCGGTGCGTGATCGAGAGATCGTCGCTGCGCGCGTGAACGTCACTTGCCCCGGCCGGAATTTCGTCACCTTGAGAATCGACACCCGCTCAGGCGTGTATGGTCTCGGCGATGCGACGCTCAACGGACGCGAGCTTGCGGTCGCGTCCTATCTTCAGGATCACGTGATTCCGAATCTCATCGGGCGCGATGCTGGAAGGATCGAGGATACATGGCAGTTCCTTTATCGCGGCGCGTATTGGCGCCGCGGTCCGGTCACGATGACGGCGATCGCAGCCGTCGATATGGCGTTGTGGGACATCCTCGCGAAGCTCGCGGGCATGCCGCTGTATCAGATGCTCGGAGGCCGTTCGCGCGAAGGCGTGCTCGTGTATGGCCATGCAAACGGCCGCGACATCGAAGAGACCGTGGACGAAGTCGGTAAGTACATCGAGAAGGGCTATCGCGCGATTCGCGCTCAAAGCGGCGTGCCCGGCGTCAAGAAGGCTTATGGGGTTTCGAGCCTAAAGAATGCTTATGAGCCCGCTGAGAGCGAGCTGCCGTTGGAAACGGTGTGGAACACGACGAAGTATCTGCAAGTCGTCCCGAAGCTGTTCGAAAAACTCAGAGCCACTCACGGCCCGGAGATCGAGCTATTGCATGATGGTCATCACCGCATGACGCCGATCGAAGCTGCACGGCTTGCGAAAGACCTGGAACCGTATCGATTATTTTGGTTGGAAGATGCCACGCCAGCCGACAATCAACAGGCGTTCGAAGTCATCCGGCGGCATTCGGTGACGCCGCTCGCAGTGGGCGAGGTGTTCAACTCCATCTGGGATTGTAAGCATTTGATCGAGCGGCAGCTGATCGACTACATCCGCACGACGATCGTGCACGCGGGCGGCATTACGCACGTGCGCCGTCTGGCGGATTTCGCCTCGCTCTACCAGGTGCGCACCGGCTTCCATGGGGCGACGGACCTGTCGCCCGTGTGCATGGGCACAGCACTCCACTTCGATACGTGGGTGCCAAACTTCGGCATTCAGGAATACATGCAACACAGCGATCTCACGAACGAGGTCTTCCCGCACGATTACACGTTCCGCGACGGTCGTCTGCACTGCGGCGAGAAGCCGGGGCACGGTGTCGAGCTCGATGAAAAGCTCGCCGCGAAGTATCCGTATTCGCCAAAGCAGCTACCGATCGCGCGCCTCGAAGATGGGGCGATGTGGGATTGGTAGGAGCCAAGAAGGCGATGGGATGGGGATAGGCGCTAGCGGATTCGGATAGGAGTTTTCTATCCCCCATCGCCTATCCGCTATCCACTTCTGTCTTTCTCAGTGGTGCCCCGGCGCATACGGAAACTCGAGCGATTTGTAGTATTCGAGCGAGTGCTCGGGGGGCGCGTAGCCTTGCGGTAGCGGGCGACCGCTGAATGTCTGGAAATAGGCGATGCTGGAATCGCGCCACCACTTAGCTTCCTTCTCCTGGATCGCGAGGAAGGCCGCGACTTGTGCGTGACGCTCTTCGTCGACGAACGCTTTGAGTCCCTCCCACGTCGTACGCATGTCCTTCACCGTGTTCACGCCGCGCGTATATGCATGCACGAGCTCATCCCACAGCGTGCGACCGGACTTCATCTTGTAGTCCCACGGAACGTGATGGAACCACAGTAGCAACTCTTCTGGGATGCGCTTGCGGTCCGCGAACAGCTTCGCGACTGGCGGTGCGTACTGCGCAATCGCATCGCTTCCTGTCGCCGTGCGATCGAAACCGATGCCGTTCTTGGTCGCACGGTGATAGTAAACAGATGTCCAGTCGGCGCGCGGCCCACCCTCGACCCATGGACCCGGTCCATAATGGTGACCTCGACCCATCAGATGATGCAGTCCGAGCGGCGTCATATAGTCGACCACGGCCTCGCGAGATTTCATCATCATGTCGACGACAGGCCCGACGAAGCGCTCATCGTTCGAGAACGTCATGCGTGTCCATTCCTCGGCGATCGCGCGTGCGCTCAACATCGGATTCCACGCGAGTCGTCCGAACACGTACCAGTTCGCTTGATCGAAGTGAGAGCCTGTCCAGTTGCGATCGGCGCCGATGTTCGACACACCTGCCATGCCCGTTCGTCGATAGCCGTGTAGCGATCCATCCAACACTTTCGCGACCGTCGAACCTTTGCCCTTCACGTACGTATCGGCGTCGAGCGCCTCCTCGAACATCGTTCCGAGATAGGCGAGATGCGTCGCAAAGCCCAGATATTCCTTCGTGATCTGAAACTCCATCATCAGAGGCGTCTTCGGCATTGCGCCAAACAGCGGATGGAAGGGTTCGCGAGGTTGGAAATCGATCGCGCCGTTCTTCACCTGAATGAGGACGTTCTCGCGAAACTGCCCATCATGCGGTACGAATTCGTTATAGGCCTGCTTGGCGCGATCGTCAGGTTCCTCGTTCGAGTATACGAATGCTCGCCACATCACGATGCCGCCGTGCTTCGCCACCGCATCGGCCAGCATATTCGCTCCGTCGGCGTGAGAGCGGCCATAGTCTTGCGGTCCGGGCTGACCCTCGGAGTTCGCCTTCACGAGGTAACCGCCGAAATCGGGGATGTATCGGTAGATCTCCGCGGTCTTCTTGTCCCACCATTGCCTCACGGCAGGATCGAGCGGATCGGCGCTCTTCAATCCACCAATCTCGATGGGCGCGCTGAACCTCGCGGTCAAGTAGACGCGAATGCCGTACGGGCGAAAAACATTCGCGAGCGCCGCTGCCTTCTCTAGATACGTAGGCGTGAGCGCGACCGCATTCGCATTCACGTTCGTGAGCACCGTCCCATTGATGCCGATGGAGGCATTCGCGCGCGCATAGTCCGTGTAGCGCGGATCCAGATAATCAGGGAGCTTGTGCCAATCCCACAACGATTGACCTGCATAACCGCGCTCGACGTTGCGATCGAGATTATCCCAGTGATTGAGCACGCGGATCTGAGTGCGAGGCGCGGAAACGACATCGAGCGGGTCGATCCGCTGCTCCGTCTGCAGCAGCCGCAAGAAATGAAACGCGCCATACAGCACGCCGATGTCGCTGTTGGCTGCGATGACCGTGGCTGTACGACCCTCGATCGGCACGGTTCGCAGCACATATCCTTCATTGCCGAGCTCGCGCAGCGGCAGGTCGAGTGACGAGATGATCGTCGAGGAGCGCGCCGTGCCGAAGATGAGTGCGCCTGGCTTCTCGACCTTATCATGGCTCGCCAACGTGGTTCCCAAAATGCCGTTCAGGCCCCGCTCCAGCTCTGCTCGAGCTGCATCCAAAGTAGCGGTGTCCGCGCCGCTGGCGACGATGTGCGTGAGCGATGCTCGATAGCGCTCGAGGGCGTCGGGTCGTGCTTGTGTGTAGCGCAGCCACAGATCGTAGCCGTCCTCGGCGAACACGGCAGGAGAGAGCGCGAGCGAGGCGACTACAGCAAGACAAGCAAATAGATGGCGTGTGGGATTCATGATGATCCGTGACTTGAGAATTCGTTCTTCGACTGCGAGGAAATGGATTTGTTTCTTGTCGCCAGCGTCTTCAAGCCGAAGCCGATCGGGTGTGTGAGACGCTTATTGTGATCATCCGATAACCATGCAGCATGGGTGACACCTCTGTGCGATGCATTGTACAAAGCGGGGCCATGCGCGAGCCTGGAGACTAATTGCACGTCACGAGCCGCCTGGACGGCAAACTAGGGTAGGATGGGGGGAAGAACAAGATCAGTTGGCAGCTTTCGCACCTGCCGCGGGCTCTTGAGAGTCGACGAAATAGAAATGCATGGCGAATGAAGTAAAAGCAGGTCGCCGCAAAGGAACAGCGGTCACGATCCACGAAGTGGCACGCCGCGCCGGCGTGTCGCCCATGACCGTCTCGCGCGTGATGAACGGCAAGAACAACGTTCACGAATCGACGCGTGCAGCCGTGCTGCGTGTCGTGCGCGACTTGAACTACACCCCGAATCCGGCCGCACGCTCGCTCGCAGGCGCGCAGGGCACCCGAGTCGCGCTCATCTACGCAAACCCGAGCGCCTCGTATCTGAGTGAGCTGTTGGTGGGTGCGCTCGATGGAGCGCATCGCAAAGGCGTGCAACTTGTGCTCGATCGCTGGGGCGATTTGAAGCCGGCCGGCGAACGCGCCGCGGCACGCAAATTGGCGAAGGGCATTTCGGGGGTCATCCTGCCGCCGCCGCTGTGCGAATCGAAAACGATCTCGGCTGAGTTCGTGAGCGCGAAGATCCCTGTCGTCGCTATCGCTGCTGGCCATTTTCGCGGCGACATCTCGTGCGTGCGCATCGACGATTTCCATGCGAGCAAGGAGATGACCGAGCATCTGCTGCGAGCCGGGCATACACGCATCGGCTTCATCAAAGGTCATCCGAATCAGACAGCCAGCGAGCGGCGCTTCGCCGGATTCCAGGCCGCGATGGATGAGGCAGGGATTGCAATCGACAGCGCGCTGATCCAGCAGGGCTATTTCACATACCGTTCTGGGCTCGAAGCTGCCGAAATGCTCCTCAGTAAGAAGCGAGTACCCACGGCGATTTTCGCTAGCAACGACGATATGGCTGGCGCGGTGGTGTCCGTTGCGCATCGCAAGGGTTTCGACGTGCCGCGTGACTTGTCCGTGGTCGGTTTCGACGATACGCCCACTGCAACGACAGTCTGGCCCGAGCTCACGACGATCCGCCAACCCATCGCAGCGATGGCCGAGGTGGCGCTCGATCTGCTGCTGCGAGATATCCGGCGACGCAAGGACGGACACGAGGCGCTCGCGATCGATCATGTCGTCGCACACGAGCTCGTGGTTCGCGACTCCGTCGCTCCACCTCGCGTCGAGCCGCGCAGCGCGATGCAATCGCGAATGACCCATGATCGAACATCTACCTAACGATTGGCAGCGCGCGACACTCATCGGGCGTCTGCAAACCGCTATCGGTCCTACACCGGTCGTCGTGCAGCGCGGACGCGTCTATGACGTTTCGCGCGTTGCGCCGACGGTTTCCCAGTTGTTGAATGGCTGGAGAGGAGAGTCACCAAGCGGTGAGGATCTCGGCCCGCTCGAGGCGCTCGACCTGCAACGATCGTACGTCGTGCATCGCGAGCCGAGGTTGCTGTCGCCCTTCGATCTGCAATGCATCAAGGCGTGCGGCGTCACTTTCGCAGTTTCCGCGATCGAGCGTGTGATCGAAGAACGGGCGCGCGGCGACGCTGCGAAAGCGGAGAGCATCCGCGCCGGTCTGCGCGAGCGGATCGGCTCCGATATTCGTTCCGTAAGGCCTGGATCCGATGCGGCGCAGAGGTTGAAGCAGGCTCTCATCGCTGACGGTCTGTGGTCTCAATACTTGGAAGTTGCGATCGGACCCGATGCCGAAGTGTTCACCAAGTCACCGGTGCTCTCATCGGTAGGGTGGGGCGATTGGATCGGCGTGCGATCGGATTCGGCATGGAACAATCCGGAGCCTGAGATCGTGCTCGCTTGTACGAGCGAAGGCCGCATCGTGGGTGCCTCGTTGGGCAACGATGTGAATCTGCGCGACATCGAGGGGCGCAGTGCGCTGTTGCTGGGCAAGGCTAAGGACAATAATGCTTCCTGCGCGATCGGCCCCTTCATCAGGATGTTCGACGCCGAGTTCACGCTCGATCGTGTGCGTGAGTGCGTCGTGCGCTTGGAGATCGAGGGCGAAGATGGCTTCAAGCTCGAGGGCTCGAGCACGATGAGTCTCATCAGTCGCGCTCCAAAGGAACTGGTGGCGCAAACCATCGGGAAGCACCATCAGTATCCCGACGGGTTCGCGCTGTTCCTGGGTACGATGTTCGCACCCATCGTGGATCGGGGCGGGAAGGGGCTCGGCTTTACTCACAAGGCTAGCGATATCGTGCGTGTATCCACGGAATACCTGGGCACGCTCGAGAACAAGGTGACCACTTGCGATGCTGCTCCGCGATGGGAATTCGGCATCGCGCAACTCATGACGAACCTCGCGCAGCGCGGATTGCTGCGCTAGCAGGGTACGAAGTTGTTAGAGGTTAGTTGTTGGTGGCTAATAAGAACTGCTACGCGACAGCACGTCTGAACTGACCACTAACCACTCACGACTTCCAATCTTCAGATCGAGCGTCGCTTCGCCAGTTCTTCGCGCCGCGCCGCGAATTCCGTACGTGCACGTTCGAGCGCATCCGTTTCCGTGGCGTTCAGCATCGAATTGATCACGCGATCCAAATGACTGCGCATTGCCGCTCGAGCGGCCTGCGGATCGCGTGCCTTCAACGCCTTCAGAATCTGGCTGTGATCGTCGAAGCGGGGTTGCACCCCCGCATCGCGTGCGCGATCGAACATCTTCATGCACATCGGCGACTTGTAGCGCATGTCCCAGAGCGTCTCGACCACGCTTGCAATCGCCGAATTGCGCGTGGCCTCTGCAATCGCAATATGAAAGTCGCGATCGGCACGCTCGCCGATCTCGCTCGTCGTGTTCGCGCTCAGGATGGCGAGGAGACCTTCGAGCTTCTCGATTTCTTCATCGGTGATGATGGCCGCCGCGAGGGCGGCTGATTCTCCTTCGAACAGACGGCGCGCTTCAGTCACCTCGAACGGACCGATGTCCTGCTCGGTCGCGTTGGTCTCCGGGGGCGAGACTTCGATGACATAGATGCCGGACCCCCGCCGCGCCTCTACGATGCCGCGGATCTCGAGCGCGATCATGGCTTCTCGGACGGTGGGCCGGCTGACGCCGAACTCCTCCGCCAGTTCTCGTTCTGGCGGCAAGCGCTCCCCCGGCGGGTATTTGCCGCTGCGAATCTCCGCCACTATTGAGTTGGCAACACGCTGATAAAGCTTCGGACTGTGCGCGACGATGTCCATGGATGAAGGAAGTTGTATTGGTTGATATCGAAGTATCACGGACGTGCAGATTGTATACGTGCCGGGGCCTACATTCGAACGATCTTTCCAACGCTGGCCAGGCCAACTGATAACACCCTTTGATGTGACAACGCTCGACTTTCGTATCGCGAACGTGGCGTCAGCGCCATTCCGATGGCAGCGCTAATTAGCTGACCAGTCTTTATTTTTCCTCTGATGTGGTGCTTTCGCTGCATTTGACACTGCTGTGACCCAGGTCGCAGAATCGCGCCTGGTCAGGCCACTATGCCGCAGAGGTATGACGGGCGCATCGGGGGAACTCGCATGAGTTCTGCTCCGAGCACCGGGGCGCAACGAGGAGGAGCAAGCATGCTCGGCGAGCGATCGTCGATCGCGCCTTGCGTACTTTTTCGCTCGCCGAGCATCGCAAGGGCAACTGTTTGGCTTGCCGCTCGTTGCTTGATCAACGGGGTTAACGATCCACGGGGGGTCGCGCATCTCGCGCGATATCGAGCGATACGGATCGCTCAATTTTGTTCTGGAGGACGAATCGTGAAGCTTAGAAAACCTTATCTCCTCGGCGGCATGGGCCTGATCGGCCTGTGCATGACCGCAACGAGTCTGGGGCAGGCACAGACCACCGAAGCCGCTGCCGGGGAGGTCGAAGAGATCGTCGTCACCGGCTTTCGCCAGAGTCTGCAGAACTCCACCGACGCCAAGCGCGAATCGGTCGGTTTCACGGATTCGATCTTTGCTGAGGACATCGGTAAGTTTCCGGACACCAACATCGCCGAATCCTTTCAGCGCATTCCCGGCATTCAGATCGGGCGTGAGATCAGCGGCGAAGGAACGACAGTCGCAATCCGGGGCTTGAACACGAATTTCACGAAGGTCCTGCTGAACAACGCCCCGGTCGCCGTCGCGTCTTCCTCGCAAGAAGGTGCGAGCGCGAATCGCGAGGTGCCGCTCGATATGTTTCCGCCCGAGTTGTTCTCGCAGCTGAACGTGTCGAAGACCTCGTCCGCAGAAATGGTGGAGGGTGGCGCAGCCGGCAGCATCAACATGCGTATGGCGCGACCGTTCGATCGTGAGGGTGCACGCCTGAGCTATTCAGTCCAGGGCACCGATAACAGCAACGCCGATGACCTCGGCTATCGAGGCTCGTTGGTGGCGAGCAACACGTGGGACACGTTTGGCGCGCTCTTCGGCGTCACGGCGGTCGAGAGCAAAGTCGCTACAGAGGGCTTCGAGACAGTCGGTTGGGCGAATATGTCCCTGACTCAAGCTCAGTGCGGTGCAGGGGTAGCGTGTAACAGCACGGGCGGCAATGGGCCTGCGACACCCCCGAACGTGCCCGATAACGCGAGCACTCGAGGAGCCGGTCTCAATCCAGGCGATGTCATCGACAACGCATGGCTGTTGGCGAACAACCCGGGCCGCACGATTCAGCAGATCGATAACGCGGTCATTCCGCGACTCGGTCGCCCAATGTTTGAAGTGGGCGACAAGCAGCGCTACAACGCCGTTCTTAGCTTGGAGCTGCGCCCGAGCGAGGATCTGCATTTCTACATCGATTCGATGTACGGCGAGTCGGAGAACGACTTCGAACGCGTGGACATCATGTGGGGCGTGCGTGCGGGTAGCCAAGGCGGCTTCGTCATTCCGACGAACTTGGAGGTCGATCGCGAGAACTGCACTACGGGTTGCGTCGTAACGAATGGCGTGTTCCCCAATTCGCTGTGGATGCTGGAGTACCGCCCGTATCTCGAAGAGACGGAGTTCTGGGGCACCAATCCGGGCATGAACTGGCAGATCAGCGACACGCTGAATCTGGATGTGCAAGGCAACTTCACGAAGAGCGATTTCTTGCGTGACTCGCCCACGGTCTTGGTGATCTCCGATGTCACGACCGTGACGTACTCGAATGATGGCAGCGTCCCGCAGATGTCCTCGAGTGTCGACATCAACAATCCGGCGAATTTCCGCTGGCTGACTCCTGGACGCGGCCGAGTTCCGGCCTCGGACGACGTGGGTCGCGTGAACGTTCCGATCGAGGAGCGCGAAACCGAGACGACAGGCGGACGTTTCGCCCTCACGTGGGGTGACGATGCGCTGAACGTCAAATTCGGTGGTGCTTACGATGAGATCTCTCGCGACATCAGGGCACGAGGGAACGATGCCTTGTGGCAAGCAGCAGTCTGCGGCGGCAATCCCACCAACATTGCCGTGCAGCCGAACGGTCAGCCGCCGTGCCGGGGCGAAGATGCGGGACAGATCGTCCCGGGAGTAGGGGGTTATCCTGCGTACGCAGCACCCTACAATGGTTCACTCATCCCGAACTCGGCGGTGCCCAGCTACTTGCGGCCGACTGAGTACGGATTCGTGAGCGTCGATTGGAACGCCTTTGCTCGCGACTCGAACTACGCCGCGTTCCGCGATTCCGCGCTCGAGGCGGGCGGTCTTCCGACGACGGCAAGCTGGGGTTCGATCGCGGAGGAGGCAACGGCGCTATTCACGCAATTGAACGGCGACATCGAAATCGGCGACAACCGATTGCGATACAACGTTGGCGTGCGTTGGGTGCAAACGGATCAGGCGGTCACCTCGCGAGTGACAGGGCCGAACCCTGCCAACGCGACGCTGCCTGAGGGCTCGCGCCTGCCCGATGTAGCCAACTATGTAGAGTTGGAAAGCGACTATGAGAATTGGTTGCCATCAGCGAACCTCGCCTGGAATCTCACCGACAACGCGATCATCCGTGCTGGCTTGTCTCGCACGATGACGCGTGCCAATCCCACGGAGATGCTCGTCGGTGTTTCGATCGGAAATGCAGACGTCTCTCAGGTGAGCCTCGGAAATCCGGACCTCGATCCGTACCTGTCGGACAACATAGATATCGGTTTCGAGTACTACACCGGCGCCGAAGGCTATTTCGGTGTCGCTGCGTTCCGAAAGGGAATCGAGGGTTTCACGCAGCGCCAGTCGCGCAACGTGACGTTCGGCGATCTCGCGCAGTATGGCGTGACGCTCGACTCGCTGGGTCAGCAGCAGCGTGACGCAGTGCTTGCTCGTGGCGGAAATAGCGCCTTCGTGGAGCTGCGTCAAACAGTGAACGCGAGCGGTCGGTTGACGATCAACGGTCTTGAGTTCAATTGGGTGCAGCCGCTCGATTTCCTGCTCGAGGGCATCGGTCTCGATGGCCTTGGCTTCACGGCGAACTACACGATCATCGATCAGAAGGGTGAGGGTGCTGCTCCCGCGATCGCGATCGGCGTACCTCCCGAGAGCTACAACGCCACGGTTTACTACGAGAACTACGGAGTGAGCGCGCGCCTGTCGGTCACGCATAGCCAGGGTTCGCAGGCGAGCGGTCCTAACAGCAACCAGCAGGGTGTGGTTGGAGCCGAGTTGTTCGGCGATGACTTCACGCAGTGGGACTTCTCTTCCAGCTTCGACTTCGGCGAAATGTTAGGGCTATCGACCTGGGTTCCCCAGCTGGTGGTCGATGTGATCAACATCACCGAAGAGGAGCGCCGCTCGTATCAGCAGTACCCGAACGCGACGTTCAGCTTATTCGACTCCGGTCGAACAGTAATGGTCGGACTGCGAGGAAGCTTCTAAGCACGATTCATACAAGGATTGTCATTGCAGCGGCACACCTCGATGAGGTGTGCCGCTTTTTTTTCGACCTCTGATGGGTCTCGTGCGTCGTACACTCGCGGCCGCGTCGCTCAATCCTATAACGCCACCTCGTACGTCGAGCTCGCCGTCTTGCGCAACGCTTGCAGCACTTTCGTTGCCGCGGGCGAGAGCAATCGATCTTTGCGCAGGATCAAACCGAAAGGTTCCATCTCACATGGTAGTTCGACCGGCACGATCGAAACCATGCCATGCTTCGCGTAGTACTCCGCGATGTCTTGCGCCACGACGGCAACGAAATCGCTCTCCTCCAGCATTTTGGTGATGAACAGGAGCGATGCGCTCTCCACGACGACGTGCGGCCCATCGAGACCTGCTTGTCGGAACATTTGATCGAAGGGACGACGCAGCACGCTGCCGATCGGTGGGATGACCCAGCGCGCTTGTTCGAGCTGCGGGAGCGTGAGGTTCTGCTCGGACAATAGCGGATGATCAGGGCGTGCGATGACGCTAACGGGTTCATCCGAAAGTCGCTCGAAACGTAGTAACTCGCTGTCGAAACGCTCCAGCACGCGCCCGATCACCATGTCGAGCTCCCCTCTGCCCAAGCGCTCCAGCAAGACATCGCTCGTCTCGATGTGCACGGTGATTTGCAAATGCGGTTGCTCGCGCTTCACGAGCGAGATCGCGGCAGGGAGCACGGATAATCCTGGTGAGGTCACCGACCCGATGCCGACGCGACCGAACCGGCCGGCCTTCAATGAGTCGAGCTCCTCGCCCGCTTCTTCTAACGTCGCGAGTACCATACGCGCATGTCGAATCAACGATTCGCCGTACCAAGTCGGGCGCATGCCGCGTGAATGGCGCTCGAAGAGCTCGACGCCGAGCATGTCTTCGAGATCTTTCAGCAACTTCGATGCGCCTGGCTGAGCCATGCGAAGCATCTCGGAGGCGCGGTGAATGTTGCCTTCGTCCGCGAGCGCGACTAGGAGGAGGAGTTGGCGCGGCTTCAAACGCGCGCGTAGATACCAAGGAAGTGGAGTGAGCATGGTCAACTCTTCGATATCGGTTTATATATGGAATCTGCTCCTTTCCATATTTGTTTGCAATCGCTTTTGGGTGAGAATGGCTCTTCTCGCTCGTTGACGGTTGACCGTTGGGGTCAGACAGTGCGGTATTTGCGGCCGACGACGCCGTTCTCGAACGGCCGACGGCCAGTTTCTACATGCATCCAGCGATATTCATGAACACGACCGTCCATATCGCGTAAAGGAGCCGGCGTGCGACTCATCCAATACATCGACAAACAAGGCGCGCTGCGCATCGGTCGAATCGAAGGCGATCGCGTCCA
Organism: Pseudomonadota bacterium; assembly: GCA_023417315.1. Taxonomy (GTDB): domain Bacteria; phylum Pseudomonadota; class Gammaproteobacteria; order Steroidobacterales; family Steroidobacteraceae; genus Steroidobacter. Next base: position 133,312 of record JAEZFW010000069.1, on the reverse strand, counting down.
TCAGGTCGCGCGGTTCGGCTCGATGTACGAGTTCGCATTGCAGGCGATCGCGGAGCGCACGTCGCTGGACACGTTGGCCTCCGCGACCGAGGGCGGTGCGCAGGAGTCTTATCAAGAGCTGCTGCAATCGCGGCGAGTGCGGGTGCCGCTCACGCATCCAGATCCTGCACATTGCTTGGTTTCGGGCACTGGGCTTACGCACCTCGGAAGCGCCGAGGCGCGCGATGCGATGCATAAGAAAGTCGCGAAGGCGGACAGTGAGCTGACGGATTCGATGCGCTTGTTCAAGCTCGGAATCGAGGGTGGCAAACCCGCATCGGGCGAGACCGGCGTGCAGCCGGAGTGGTTCTACAAGGGCAACGGCAGTGTGCTCGTGGATCCGGGAGCCGATCTCGTTCGCCCGCAGTTCGCGTTGGACGGCGGTGAAGAGCCTGAGCTCGTCGGGCTTTATGTCATCGGTCCGGATGGCATGCCTTACCGACTTGGGTTCGCTCTCGGCAACGAATTCTCCGATCACGTGATGGAACGGCAGAATTATTTATATCTGGCTCATTCGAAGTTGCGCCAATGCTCGATCGGTCCCGAGCTCAGGACCGGATCGTTGCCGCAGCATCTCGAAGGACGCAGCCGTGTGCGACGTGGAACGCAAGTCGTATGGGAGAAGCCGTTCTTCACGGGCGAGGCGAACATGTGCCACACGTTCGCCAACTTGGAGTTCCATCATTTCAAGTATGACGAGCACCGCAAGCCCCTTGATGTGCACGTTCATTTCTTCGGCACGGCGACGTTGAGCTTTGCCGATAGCATCCGGGTTCAGGCAAACGATGTCTTCGAGATCGAGCTTGCCGACTTCGGCGCGCCGCTCACGAATCCGCTGCAAGTCGGGCCGGAGACCTTCGCATTCGACGCTATTCGCCAGCTCTAGTCGCGCTCGCCGGGCGCGACCGTCCATTTGTACGATAAAATTTGCCTAACGGCCTGGAGCCCGGTTTAATCCTCCCGCAGAAACATGTGCCAACGCATGTCGGGGGGTTCGGAACGATGACGATATGGCGCAGATCCATCGTGGCGCTTCTTGCCGCGTGCGCGTGTCTTTCCTTGAGCGGGTGCGAGAGAGGAAACGATGCCTCGGAGGCTCCGCAAGGCGAACAAGTCAAGATCGGCTTCTTGGTGAAGATGCCCGAGCAGGCTTGGTTCATCAACGAGCAGCGCGCAGCGTCTGAAGCCGGCGCACGGCTCGGATTCCAAGTGATTCGGATGGGTGTGCCAGATGGCGAGAAAGTCATGTCGGCCATCGACAATATCGCCGCACAAGGCGCACAAGGCTTCGTGATCTGCGCGCCCGACGTTCGTCTCGGTCCTGCGATCGTCGCCCGTGCACGTCAGCACGGTATGAAGTTCATGACGGTTGACGATCAACTCGTCGGCACAGACGGTCAGCCGCTCGCCGATGTGCCGCATCTCGGCATTTCAGCTCACAAGATCGGCATGCAAGTGGGTGAAGCACTCGTCGCCGAGATGAAGCGCCGCGGTTGGAATCTCGAAGAAGCTCGCGCGCTGCGTATCACGAGCAACGAGCTCCCAACGGCGCGCGAGCGCGTTCGCGGCGCGAGCGAGGTTCTGCTGGCCAACGGCTTCAAGAAAGATCAGATCATCGACGCGCCTCAGCGCACCACTGATACTGAAGGCGGTTTTAACGCTGCTTCGCCAATCTTCGCCAAGCATGCGAATGCGAAGTACTGGCTCATCTATGCCTTGAACGAGGAGAGCGTGCTCGGAGCCGTCAGGGCGACCGAGCAACTTGGCATCTCGCCGGGGAACGTCATCGGCGTCGGCATCAATGGTGCGAGCGAAGCGCATGCGGAGTTCTCGAAGGACCGCGTAACCGGCTTCTACGGCACCGTCGCGGTCAGCTCGACCACACATGGCCGCGCGACTGCGGAGCACCTTTATCATTGGATCAAGGATGGCGCGCCGCCACCCATGCTCACACAAACGGAAGGCACGCTGATGGTTCGTGAGAATTGGCAGCAGGTGAAAGAAGAGCTGCAGCTGTGAAGAAGAAGCGGTTAGCGGTTAGCGGTTAGCGGTTGGTCAGAGGCCTCCGCCCTTTCCACCTACAGCCTCAGCCTATGCCTCCCGCGCTCGTGCTCGAAGATGTCTCCGTTCAATACGGACCGGTGCGCGCGCTCGATCATGTGTCGCTCGACGTACGCGCCGGCGAAGTGCATGGGTTGATGGGCGAGAATGGCGCTGGCAAGTCGACGCTCTTGAAGGTGCTGTCGGGCGTCGTTCAGCCGCAGACGGGACGTGTCGTGCTGAATGACGTTCCTCAGCAGTTCGTCACGACGCGCGATGCAATTAACGCCGGCATTTCGATCATCTATCAGGAATTGCATCTCGTCCCCGAGCTGTCCGTGGCTGAGAACCTGCTGCTCGGCCACATGCCAGCGCGTGCGGGCGTGTTGAACAAACGCGAAATGATCGAGCGCGCGCGTCATGAGCTCGAGCGTCTCGGTGAGCCCATCGATCCCCGCGCGAAGGTCGCGAATCTGCCGATCGGGCAGCGCCAAATGTTAGAGATCGGCAAGGCACTTCTGCGTAACGCGAGCATCATCGCCTTCGATGAGCCCACGAGCTCGCTGTCCGTGCGCGAGACCGAGCGGCTGATGCAGATCATTCGTCAATTGCGCTCCGAGGGTCGCGCGATCATCTATGTCACACATCGCATGGACGAGGTCGATGCTCTATGCGATCGCGTCACGGTCTTCCGCGACGGACGGCACATCTGTGTCATGGAGAAGGGCGAGGGCATCGATCGCAACGAGCTCGTCACCGCGATGATCGGCCGGCGAGTAGAAGACGTGTACGGTTATCGCCCCCGGGCGCTCGGCCCGGTGCAGTTCGAAGTGCAAGATATCGAAGGGCCTGGGTTGCGTAAGCCGGTGAGTCTCAAAGCCCATAAAGGCGAGATCGTCGGTCTGTTCGGATTGGTTGGCGCCGGACGCACGGAGCTCGCCAAGATTCTCTGCGGCGCAGTTCGAGCAGTGCGCGGCTCGATCCGCGTGGCGGACCGCAGATTGAATGCGAGATCGCCTCGCGAAGCGATCGCGTCCGGCATCGCGCTCGCCCCAGAGGACCGCAAACAAGAGGGCTTGGTTCTAGGGGCCTCTGTCTCGGACAACGTGAATCTGAGTTGCCGTCGTCATCAAGTACGCTTCGGACTCATGCGCAATATGAAAGCTGAGCGTGCAGTCGCGTGCGACTACATCCGCAAGCTGTCGATCAAGACGCCGAGCGAGAACACACCCGTCATGAATCTCTCCGGCGGTAATCAGCAGAAGGTGATTCTGGCGCGCTATCTCGCTGAGCGAATCGACGTGTTCGTTCTCGACGAGCCGACGCGCGGCGTCGATGTCGGCGCGCGCAAGCAGATCTACGACCTGCTGTTCGATCTGGCAGAAGCGGGCAAGACGCTCTTGATCATCTCGAGTGATATTGCCGAAGTGGCCGGAATCGCGGATCGGGTGCTCGTCATGCGCGGCGGTGCGCTCGTTGGCGATGTCCCTAGGCCGCAAGCCACGCCGGATCGTTTGGTGCGCCTGGCGTTGCCCAACTGAATCGATCGCAGCCGAATACGATATCGAGTGACATCCATGGTCGCGAGTCCGGAATCCAGCAACGATCTTCCGCCGTCCAAGTTCGAAGCGCGCTCATTTGCGAGCAAGTTCGGCGGCTCGGGAATCGTGATCGCGTTTCTCATCTTATTCGTGCTGCTTGCGGCGTTCGTCCCAAACTTCTTTACCGTCCGCAACGTGCAGGGATTGCTGCTGTCCGTCAGTCTCATCGGCTGCATCGCCGCGACGATGATGTTCGTGCTCGCACTCGGTGAAGTCGATCTCTCCGTTGCCTCGATCGTGGCCTTCGCTGGCGTCGTGGCGGCAACTGTGACGACGGCGGCACAGAGCGTCGTTCTGGGTGTTGGCGCCGGCGTGTTGGCAGGTGCGCTCGTCGGCCTCTTCAATGGCGCCGTGGTGGCCGCCTTTCGAATCAACTCTTTGATCGCAACCCTTGCGACGATGGAAATCGTGCGCGGGCTTGCTTACATCACTTCGTCGGGTGATGCCGTCATCGTAGGAGAGGCTGGATTTTTCGAAATCGGAGCGAGCGCCTTCCTTGGCATCAGCGCTCCGATCTGGATCAACATCGCCGTATTCGCGGTCTTCGGTTGGTTGCTCAATTACAGCGTTTTCGGTCGCAACGTGCTTGCGATCGGCGGTAATGCCGAGGCGGCCCGACTTGCTGGGCTGCCAGTCGCGCGGATTCGAATTACGGTCTTCTTGCTCCAAGGCGCCGTCGCGGGTCTCGCCGGTGTGCTCCTCGCATCCCGAATGAGCCTGGGCGATCCCAAGACTTCGATCGGGCTGGAGCTCGGAGTCATTTCCGCGTGCGTGCTTGGCGGGGTTTCGCTGACCGGCGGCATCGCCACGATTAGCGGGGTGATCGTGGGCGTGCTGATCATGGGATGCGTCCAAAACGCCATGAGCCTGCTCAACGTGCCCACTTTCTACCAATACTTGGTCCGCGGTGCGATCCTACTACTCGCGGTATTGTTCGATCGTTGGCGCCGCCGCTGAGAACTGCCCTACAAAGGTGTGAGATTTTGTGGATACAGCACTGATTTGGCGCCGGCTTTGGTTGAATTCTGGTAGCGGTATCATTACCCTGCAACCCGATAAAGTGGCCCATGTTTCAGGGGGTCGCCGATGAGACGAGCGGGGCTGGCGAAACGGGATGCCAATCACCCGGAGATCACTCCAGGTCCATTCACAGGCTGACATAAGGCACTTGCTGGCAGCGGACGCGTAGCTCCGGCCGATTGGCTGGGAGCTGAACTAACCATTCGCGACAACCTGCCTCGCTGCACTAGCTCAAAGAGGGGACGATGTACTTAGGTATCGATATCGGCACATCGAGCGTGAAGGCCGTCATCGTCGACGACGACGATGCCGTCATCGAGCAAGGCTCTGCGCCCCTGAATGTGTCGCGTCCGCAGCCCGGCTGGTCGGAGCAAAATCCAGCCGACTGGTGGACTGCTACGAACGCCGCGGTGAAGTCGCTCTCGGCCAAAGCGCGTCGTGAGGTGCGTGCCGTCGGACTCAGCGGTCAGATGCACGGCGCGACACTCCTGGATGCGAGCGACAAGCCGTTGCGACCCGCGATCTTGTGGAACGATGGCCGCAGCGAGAAACAGTGCGTCGCGCTGGAGAACGCGGAGCCTGCGAGCCGCAAGATCACCGGCAACATCGCGATGCCAGGCTTCACCGCGCCGAAGCTGCTGTGGGTTAGAGAGAGCGAGCCATCCCTATTTGCCGCGACGAAAACGGTTCTGCTGCCAAAGGACTATGTGCGCCTGCTCATGACAGGCGAAAAGGCGAGTGATGCGTCTGATGCGGCGGGGACGCTGTGGGTCGATGTAGCCAAACGGCGCTGGTCGCCGGAAATGCTGGCAGCGACTGGCTTGAATGAATCTCACATGCCTCGACTATGCGAAGGATCGGACGCAACAGGAACCTTGTTACCCGAGGTAGCAAATGACTGGGGCATGTCGCGCGTCCCGGTTGCGGGCGGCGGCGGGGATAACGCTGCAGGCGCCGCAGGCATTGGCGTGATCAACGCAGGCGATGCATTCCTATCGCTCGGCACGTCGGGTGTGCTGTTCCTGGCAACACCGAAGTTCCTGCCGAATCCCGATCGCGCCGTGCATGCGTTTTGTCATTGTTTGCCGGGACGATGGCATCAAATGAGTGTGATGCTCAGCGCGGCAAGTTGTGTGGACTGGGCGGTGAAGCTCACGGGGGCTGCGGATGCAGCCGAGCTCTTGAGCAAAGTGGAGGCGAGGGGTCGCTTGGACGGGCCAGAGATTTTCCTGCCCTATCTGTCCGGCGAGCGGACGCCACACAACGATCCGCAAGCACGCGGTGTGCTGTTCGGACTGTCGCACGACACAGATGCGAGCGCGATCGGCCAGGCTGTGTTGGAAGGCGTCGCCTACGCCTTCGCCGATGGGCTCGATGTGCTCATCGAGGCGGGTGCGACGATCGACAAGATTTCCGTCATCGGCGGCGGCGCCCGCTCGATGTGGTGGGGTGGAGTCCTGGCTGCGGCGCTTGGGCGTCCTTTGATCTATAGAGACGGATCAGAGGTGGGTCCCGCCTATGGTGCAGCGCGCCTAGCGCGCCTCGCCAAGACACAAGAAGCGGCGGAGGATGTGTGCCGGCCGCCTCCGGTACGCGTTGTAATAGAACCGAACCAGAGAGATATCGATCAACTTGCGCCGAAAAGACATATGTTCTCAAAGCTTTATCAAGACCTTCGCGCGCGTTTTCGAGGAGAGTGACCATGTCGAGTGCAGCCCCGATTCAGAAATCGACGTCTTATTTCGGCGGCGTCGAGCCCATTCGTTACGAAGGGCCGAATTCCGATAACCCACTAGCATTCCACTACTACGACAAGGATCGCGTCGTGCTCGGCAAGCGCATGGAGGATCACCTGCGTCCGGCCGTGTGCTACTGGCATTCATTCGCATGGGACGGCGTAGATATCTTCGGCGCGGGCACATTCGCGCGGCCGTGGAACCAAGGCGCGATGAATCAAGAAGCTGCCTGGGCGAAGATGGATGCGGCGTTCGATTTCTTCACTCGACTCGGCACGCCCTTTTACGCCTTCCATGACGTCGACGCGATGCCCGTCGCGACGAATATCAAAGAGCACGTCCAGAACCTCGCGCTCACGGTGGATCGTCTCGAAAAGAAGCAAGCCGAGACGGGCGTGAAGCTCCTGTGGGGTACGGCCAATCTGTTCTCGCATCCGCGCTACATGGGTGGTGCCTCGACGAACCCGGATCCGGAGGTGTGGGCATTCGCGGCGACGCAAGTGCGCCACATGATGGATGCGACGAAGCGCCTCGGCGGAGCCAACTACGTGCTGTGGGGCGGTCGCGAAGGCTATGACACGCTGCTGAACACCAATCTCAAGCGCGAGCTGGAGAACTTCGGTCGCTTCCTGCAACTGGTCGTCGACTACAAGCACAAGATCGGCTTCAAGGGCACGATTCTGATCGAGCCCAAGCCGCACGAGCCGACGAAGCATCAGTACGACTTCGACACCGCAACCGTGTACGGCTTCTTGAAGAAGAACGGCCTCGAGAACGAGGTGAAGGTCAATATCGAAGCGAACCACGCGACGCTCGCGGGCCATAGTTTCGATCACGAAGTCGCCATGGCGGATGCGCTCGGTATCTTCGGTTCGATCGACATCAATCGCGGCGACCCGCAGAACGGCTGGGACACGGATCAATTCCACAACGATCCGCTCGATATGACGCTCGCGATGTATCGCATCCTGAAGGCCGGTGGCTTCACGGATGGCGGTTTCAACTTCGATGCGAAGGTGCGCCGTCAGAGCACGGATCCGGTGGATATGTTCCACGGTCATGTCGGCGGTCTCGATCTGCTCGCTCGCTCGCTGCTTTCGGCGGCGAAGCTGATCGAGCAGGGTGCGATCGACAAGTTCGTCGAGCAGCGCTATGCGAAGTGGAATGGCGATCTCGGCCAGAAGATCCACGCGAAAGACGCGTCTCTCGCGACGATCTCCGATTTGGCCGTGCAGAACAACATCAACCCGAAGCCGGTCTCGGGGCGTCAGGAGTACCTCGAGAACCTGGTGACGCGTTCGATCTAAACGACTCGAGGATCGACGTTCGTAAGGCCGAGCTGAGCAATCAGCTCGGCCTTTTATTGTTTGTGGTTGCTTCTTATATTATCCGAGTGCGTGCGGATGCCAGCCGAGCGTGAGCAGCAGGGCGATGAAGCCAAGAACATACGCGAGCGCTACATGCCATCCGTGTCTGAGCCAGCGGCCGGTCGATTTCGCTTCGGGATAGAGCGATGAAAGCGCAACGCCGGCCGATGATCCGAACCACAGCATCGAGCCACCGAAGCCAACTGCATACGCAAGGAAGCCCCAGTCATATCCGCCTTGTCGAAGTGCGAGTGCGGTAAGTGGAATGTTGTCGAACACGGAGGATAGAAACCCGAGTCCGAATGCGGTCTGCCAAGACGCAGCGGGTAGCGCGTGTACGGGCATCAGCGAGGCGCACGCGACAAGCGAGAGCAAGAATACGCTGCTCTTGAATGCGCCTGGTATGACCGTCCAGTCAGGGCGTCGCAACGATGCAGTCAGGAGAAGCGCGAGCACGACCGTGACACCGATGAATGGAAACGAATCGGCTGCCTCTGGGTAATGCGAGTTCACGACGACATTCACCGCGATTGCGCACGCGAGGGCAAAGATCACGACGCCGAGTCTTCCCCAATCGACGGCGAGATGTGCCGGCGGATCTTTCATAATTCGCTGATATTTGTCCTGCTGAAGTGAGGCCGGAATGCCGAAGACGATCAACGCGACGCAGGCCGCTACATAGGCGTGAAATACCTCGCTCGGCGAGACTCCCTCGATCCACATCATCGTGGTCGTCGTATCTCCGATCACGCTGCCAGAACCGCCGGCATTCGAAGCCGCGACCAGTGCAGCGAGATAGCCGATGTGCACGCGGCCACGGAACAACGAGTGCGCCATCGCGCCACCGATTAAGGCAGCGGCGATATTGTCGAGGAAGCTCGACATGACGAAGACGATGACGAGCAGCCAAAAGCACCCGGTCCAATGGTCGGGTAGGTAGCGGGGCAATAGGAGAGGGACGCGGCTATCTTCAAACTGCCGCGCAAGCAGGGCGAAGCCCAAGAGAAGGCAGAGCAGGTTTGCGAACGTGCTCCACTCGTGCGCGAAATGAGACAGCAGCCCGCCGAACCCTGATCCCGTCGCGAAGCCAGGTCCGAGCAGTTTGAAGGCGATGACGCTCGCCAGGCCGAGTACGGCGATGAGCAGCGTATGGCGATGGAACAGCGCAACTCCGAGCAGCGTGAGTCCGAAAATGACGAACTCGAAAGGGATCGCGCTCATGCGAACGTGGGCTCCAGAACCCACAGCGTCACAGAATGTGGACGGGTTGCGAGCCGAGCCAGGCAGCTCGCAACCCGTATGGGTGGCTTACTATCGTTATTCGAGCCAGAAGCTGAAGTACCAGTAAATCCCGAGCACGAGCACGAGAATCGTACCCGCGAGAATCTTGTTGCCGGTGTCCCAGCTCTTCTTGATCTCATCGCCGGCAATCGCTTTGATCGACGAGTACGTGAGTCCCTCGACCTTTTCTCTGGGCGGCGCATCGCTCGTGAGCGAACCGACGACCAATAGCCCGATGCTGATCAGGAACAGCACACCCGTAGCGTAGAGGAAGTTGAAGTCGCCAATGGCAGCCAGGAAGGCTGGATCGTGGATCTTGCCTTCGCCTGCTCCGAAGAAGGCTTGGCACGTCAGCTTGATCATGCCCAGGATGAAGCCGCCTGCGAGAGCCCACACCGCGCCACGCGAGTTGATGCGGCTCCAGAAAAGGCCGAGCAAGAACACCGCGGTGATAGGCGGTGCTAGGTAGCCTTGCACGCTCTGCAGGTATTGATACAGGCCTCCGCCAGAGATCACTTTCATCACTGGAATCCAGAGCAGGCCCAGTACTACCACGACGGCTGTCGCGATACGGCCAACCGTCAGCAGATGCTTCTCGGATTGTCCGGGCCGCAACTTCTCATAAATATCCACCGTGAACAGAGAAGCGCTCGAGTTGAACAGCGACGCGAGCGAGCTCATGAGCGCTGCGAGCAAGCAAGCGACGATGAGTCCTCGAATACCCGAGGGCAGCAGTGTCGTGACGAGCGTTGGGAACACAGTGTCGCCGTCGATCGTCGAGACGCCATCGACCATCTTCATCGGCAGTTGAATCAATCCCTTCTGATGAAGCGCCCAACCGATCATGCCTGGCACGAGGAAGATCATCACCGGCCACACTTTGAGCAAGCCCCCGAAGAGCGCGCCACGGCGCGCCGTCGCAAGATCCTTTGCGGACAGCGCACGCTGCACGATGTATTGATCGGTACACCAGTACCAGATGCCGATGATGGGTGAGGCGATCATGACGCCGAGCCAGGGGAAGTTGGGATCGCTCAAAGGACGCCAGAGAGCGAACGCCTCTTTGTTCTCGGCGGCCGCTGCCTTCAGCGCGTCCCAGCCCGCCGCCACGCCAGCACCATCACCGAGCTTCGTAAGTCCCATGTACGTGATGACAGCGGATCCGAACAGAATGATGACCGCCTGCGGTGTCGCAGTGGCCATGATCGCTCGCATACCTCCGAACACCGTATAAATGCCCGTTAGGATGACGGTCGTGAACGCGCCGACCCAGAACGCATTGTCCGGGGAACCGAACGTGTCCGGCAAAAGGGCTTGGAACACGATCGCGCCGGCGTATACCGTCACGCTGACTTTCGTGAACACGTACGCCACGAGGGATACGACCGAGAGGATGCTGCGCGCACGAGCGTTGAAGCGTCGCTCCAAGAACTCCGGAATCGTTTGCACGCCGGACTTGTAATAGAAGGGTACGAAGAAGCCGGCGAGCAGAATCAGAATCCACGCATGCAGCTCCCAGTGCGCCATCGCCATGCCGGTCGAAGCACCTTGGCCGGCCAGACCGACGATGTGTTCGGAGCCGATATTGGAGGTAAAGATCGAGGCGCCGACGGCAATGAATCCCGCGTTACGTCCTGCGAGGAAGTAATCGACGGAATCTTTCTGCTTTCGCCCGTACCACCAGGCGAGGACGCCGATCATCACGAAATAAAGAAAGATGATGGTCCAATCAAGGCCGGACATCGACGGGCTCTGCATATGCTGTGCACCTGTTGGGGCCCGTCCGGACCGCACTTGCCCACGCGATCCTTCGTGAGGAACGCGAACGCCGGTGCAGCGGTTGGGCCGATTGTTCTATGAAGCCTTACGCACTTGGTTGTTGCGGCCGAGCTCTGTGTTTATCCCCCGCAGCCGGCGCACACCTTAGGATGTCGAGCGCTGGCTCGCAAGAGTATCGCCTGATAACGATAGGTTGAGGAGTTCCGGCGTGCGGTCGAGTGCGATTTAACCTTTGCGTTCAGGGTTCTTGGGGGCGTGGTGCTAGCAACGTTTCGACTGTCACGGGCTCGAGCCCCCGCTCGCGCAGACCTCGCAAGATGAGGGGCACCGCATCGGCACCACTTGTACGGCGAGCGCCGGGTCTTTGATGGCCATCGTGCATCAGCACGATGTCGCCAGGTCTCACTCGGTTGAGCACACGAGCCGCGATGCGGTTCGGATTGGAATCGAGCGTATCGCGGCTATGGACAGACCAGGCGACCATGTCCAAAGAGCGCGCATGCGCGGCTCGCGCCAATCTCGGGCTCTTGAGCCCAACGGGCGCACGATACGGAGAAGCGGCCTCGCTGCCCGTTAATGAAGAGATCAGTGTCTGCGTTCTTTCGATATCGGCGAGCAATCGTTCCACTGAGAAGAAGTTCTGTAGATACGAGTGCGCCCACGAGTGATTCCCGATCTGATGACCCTCTGCGATTACACGAGATCCCATTGCCGTCGCGCGCTCCAAATTCTGGCCAATCATGAAGAAGGTGCCGCGGGCATTGAATTCTGCGAGTGAGTCGAGGACTCGCGGCGTCACCTCAGGATCCGGACCATCGTCGAATGTGAGCGCGACCTCGGGCCGAGTGCGCGAACCGCGGCAATGGGTTGGATAGAAGGTCGCGGATGAAGGACGGAATACGCCGTCCACCAACACGGCAGCAAACAGCGCCCCAGGAATTCCCACGCTCAAGGCTGAAGCACCGAACACGGCTGCAGAGCCTGCGATGGCCGTCGCTCCCGCAAGCAATACTTTGTCGGCTCGACAGAGTGTCACGACGTTCCTCGCTCAACCTCGAGCGAAGCATAATCGGACGCGCGGGTTGCGAATACCACCTGCGCGTCTCGTCGTAACTCCATTCTCCCGTATTCGCCCATTCCCAGCGAATCGGAAGGGTGCAGCCAATCAACCGCCGACGAAGAGCAAGCGTTGCAGGACGTTCGGGCGCATGCGACGCAAGAAGATTGCGCCGTCCTGCGGTCGCGTCTTGCGCTCGAACGAGAGGCAGCGTTCGATGAGCTTGCGCGCGCGTCGATTCAAGCCCGGGACCGGTGCAAACTGCAGCCCGCGTTGGCGCGCGACTGCCAGCGTGCACCGCTGGAAGGGATGCGCGCCCGCCAGCATCTCGTACGCGATCACGCCGAGGGGATACAGATCGTCTGCGGGATGCGGCGTAGCTTGCTGGGCCCACGGGTCTGCGGTGTAGGCCTCCGTGTACGCGCGCAGGGTGAGCGTATCGAGCACATCGAGCGACTCGTTGCTGCTCGGAACGGCATGGACGAGCCCGAATCCCATGATTTTCGGCGTGCCGTCCTCGCACACGAATACTGCGTGCGGGCTCAGATCGCAGTGAACGATGCCGTGGCGATGTGCATGCGCGAGCGCACTCGCAATCCCTTCGATGATGGGCCACGCTCTTTCATATTCGAGTCCTTTGCCGCGCACCTCGCGCACGAGCCCGCTCAGCCAGCGCCCTCGCAGCGATTCCATCACCACGAACACTTGATCTTCATACTGATCGATGTCGTGAACCGCGACGATATTCGGATGCACCAATGTTTGTGAACGTCGCACGGCTGCTTCGAGCGCCGCATATGCGAGCGGCTGGTGACGCAGGTTGACCGCGATCACCTTCACAGTCACATGGAAGTCGCGCTCCTTGGACTTGTGAAGGTCGATCGCATCGAACACTTGGCCGACACCGCCGAGTCCGAGCGGAGCGACAATGCGATAGCGCCGATTCAAGACCGTCCCCAACGGGATGGAATCGACGGGATTCAGCGCTTGCGAAGCAGGGGCCGAATGTTCTTCGCAAGAAGGCTCCAGCCACACGGTCCGGCTATCCCCCTCGGGGCTCGGCGCGGTCGCGCGCACGATGGCCGAAGGGCGTGTCACGGGGCGGAAGAGCTCCGCGCGCAGCTGCTCCAAGTTCGCGATCGGCGGTGGCGTGCGTTGCGTGCGTTTGGTGCCGGGAGCAAACGGAGGAGGGCCCAGCCTTGGAACCACCGTCGCCGAATCGAGCCAAACCGTCTTGTCGGACTGGAAGTCCTCGAGGGCATCGAACAGCGCGCGAGCCGCTGCACGGGTGAGTCGCCCCTGGACCATTTCAGTCTCGATGCGCTGGCCCCAGAAGCGGGTCCTCACGGGATCTTGCTTGGACTCGGCTGCCACGGCTGCACACGCAGCTTCGATTGTCAGACTGCCCTTTCCCAGGCCCACTATGATGTCTTCCAGTTGAACGGTCATGCACTTCCTCGCAGCATCGGACGTTTGTTGGTTCTTGTCGGCCACGAAACGACAGACCGGTTTCGATTGGCACCGCGCGAGATGGAACCCCGAGCAGATGGCTACCGGTTTGCCGTAATGTCAATGTATGCAAAGGATAGGGGTTCGTCCCTGGGGCAATGTGTGACAGCTGACTCATTTTCGTGCTGCGAGGCGGTACAAGAAGGTCGCCTAACGCTATCAACCCGTTGATGTTTTATTTCCGAGAAGTACGTCGTGATGGACTATCCCCGGCAGTCGATGCCGCTCAGCTCAGCCGAATTGAACCGCTATAGCCGCCACCTCGCGTTACGTGAGATCGGCGTCAGTGGCCAGGAAAAGCTCAAAGCAGCTCGGGTCCTCGTGGTCGGAGCAGGGGGGTTGGGTTCGCCCTCGACCCTTTATCTCGCCGCGGCGGGCGTCGGTACCCTGGGATTGGTCGACAACGACCGTGTGGACGTATCGAACCTGCAGCGACAGGTACTGTACGAAACGAAGCTGATCGGGCACTCCAAAGTTCAGGCGGCTCGCGACCGCCTGCAAGCGCTCAATCCGGACGTCCGAATCGAGATCCACGATGTCGAGCTCAGGGCTGCAAACATCATGGACATCGTCGCGCGGTACGACATCGTGCTGGACGGTACGGATCGATTCGGCACGCGCTATCTCGTCAACGACGCCTGCGTGCTGCTGAGCAAGCCGCTCGTATCCGCCGCGATCCATCGCTTTGAAGGTCAAGCAATGACCTATGTGCCCGATCAAGGACCCTGCTATCGATGTCTCTTCCCGGAGCCCCCTTCGGACGGTCTCGTTCCCAATTGCGCGGAAGCGGGTGTACTCGGCGTCTTGCCCGGTGTGATGGGCTCCCTACAGGCGACCGAAGCGATCAAGTTGATCGTGGGTGCGGGTGAGCTTCTGATCGGACGCCTTCTGACATACGACGCTCTGTCGCTCAGGTTCGGAGAGTTTCGATTCACACGTCGCGAGGACTGCGCGGTTTGCGGCCGCAATCCGACGATTCGCGAACCGCGCGATCTCGCGGAAGTCTGCAGCGCGCAAGACCTAGCAGCGGTTCGTCGACTCACGCCGCGCGAATTGAGCACGTTGCTTGCGCAGCGCGATGGCAGATCTTCGGTCGTCGTAGACGTCCGCGAGCCTCAGGAATTTGCAGTCGCGCATTTACCGACCGCTATCAACATCCCTGTCCGCGAGCTGAGCGGGCGCATCGCGGAGATCCCTCCGTCGAGAACGGTCGTGTTCGTGTGCCGGAGCGGGGCGCGGAGCCTCACGGCCTCTGGGCTTGCACGACGCGCTGGCGTCGAATCGCCAGCGCACTTGGAAGGCGGTCTACTGGCGTGGTCGAGGGAAATCGATTCGTCGTTCGAAGTGGCCCCTGCGGGGTGAGCCGTCCGTCGACGCGAAGCAGCGAGTGCCTCAACGCGAGACAGTGCGCCGCGCGAACGAGCGATCGATCAACCACCCGTTCACAGGTTGCCAACCCGCTAACTCCTGACGACGACGCTGCCAGGCTTGTTCCAGTGCTTTGGCCGCTTCCGGCAATACGGTTCTCACCGAGCTCGGCATGCGCACGACTTGTCCCGAGACTTTCACGATGCAATCTCCTCAACGAACACGATCTTTGACTGGGCGACGTCACGTGGGTTCCGTCTCCCAACCGTTGGGTTCCGGCGACGCCGTTGGCGCGCCATGATCGATGCATCGGCGATGAACGCACCCGCAATCGCGATCAGGGCAATCGCGCTGATTGCGACGAAGAGAAGCGTTCTGATCAATAAACCGAACATCGCGACTCACCAAAATGCCCATACGCGTCAACGGATCGTGAGCGCAACAATACTCGCGACGGCCGGCACGATCATCGGGCCATTGGGAATGACATTGATTCCCTAAATGCACGGACTTCGAGAGCCCGGAGCTTCTCGAGCACCGGCTGAATGCGGCGCTACGAATAATGTGCCAGCAGTGTGCGTGCGCCCGGCCGCCGACGCTATCGGCCTTTGGAGCCATCGTCTTGACCGACAGGAGTCAATCAAGACGAGTCGAACGAAAGCTACCTGAGTTGAGGCGATTGCGCAGTCGGGCGACAATCGACGTCGCCAACGAACAACAACGAGCCGGAGGACATCGCAATGAATGAATCCGTTCCCGAACGCACCGCGACCACGGACATGGCGAAGATCATCTATGTCCTCTACTTGGTCGGATTGATCACCGGCCTTACGACGATCGTCGGTGTCGTGATGGCTTACATCTACCGCGACGAGGCGCCGGATTGGCTCAAGACTCACTACGAGTTTCAGATCAAGACGTTCTGGATCATGATCCTGTATGCGATCGTCTGCACCATCCTCACGTTCGTGCTGATCGGCGCGTTGCTGTTCATCGTGCTCGCGATCTGGTGGATTATTCGCTGCGTAAAGGGTTTGAAGTTCCTGGATCAGCGCGCCGCCTATCCGAACCCGGACGGGTGGGGGTTCTAGTCGTGATGAAGATGGAGGTGATGAAGGTCAGATGGGGCGGGTAGCGTCCAGCGCACGTGCTTCTGGCCTACATCACTTCCATCACTTTCATCTCCTCCATCGCATCTCTCAGGGAAGTTACCGACTACAGAAGCCTCGCGGCCCCTCAGAATGGCTGCATGACCGAGTTCATCAGTACATTCGACTTGTTCAAGATCGGCATCGGCCCGTCGAGCTCGCACACGATGGGCCCCATGACCGCCGCTTGTCGCTTTGCGCACGAACTGAGCACGCGAGGGCTGCTTCCGAAGGCCCATCGCGCGACTGTCACGCTCTACGGCTCCCTCGCGCTCACCGGGAAGGGCCATGCCACCGATACCGCGGTCATGCTCGGCCTCATGGGTTTGGCACCCGCGGAAGCGGATCCGGACGATGCTGCGGCGAGAGTGGCCTCGGTCCGTGCCACTCGACAGCTCGTGATGCTGGGATGCCACGTCATCGAGTTCGACGAGATGCGAGATATAGAGTGGCTGGGGCGAGAGCGACTCCCGTTTCACAGTAACGCCCTCACGATCGTTGCACTCGATGCAGCCGCAACTGTGCTCCATCGGGCCACGTACTACTCCATCGGCGGTGGCTTCGTTCTGTCGGAATACGACGCGACCTCTCCGAGGGTCGCGGTGCGCACTGCCGGCGCGGTGCCGCTGCCGTTCTCGAGCGGAACAGAATTGTTGGAGATATGCGCAGCGCGCTCGATGACCATCGCGCAGGTGATGCTGCTCAACGAATGCTCGTTACGCTCCGAAGCAGACGTCCTCCAAGGCCTCGACAACATCGCAACCGCGATGCACGCGTGCATTGATCGCGGCTTGGTTCAGGCCGGGGTTCTACCCGGTGGGTTGAACGTCAAACGGCGGGCCGCGAGCTTGCGTGCACGATTGGAGAACAGCGAGCAGTCGAATCGGCACGATCCTTTGATCGCCATGGATTGGATCAATGCGTGGGCGCTTGCCGTTAACGAGGAGAATGCTGCGGGCGGGCGCGTTGTGACTGCGCCGACGAACGGCGCAGCGGGCGTGATACCGGCGGTGCTCAGGTACTTGCAACATATTTGCGGCGGAACTCGAGCGCAATCGCATGACTTCTTGCTGACGGCGGCAGCCATCGGGAGTCTATACAAGCGCAATGCAAGTATTTCGGCTGCTGAAGTGGGCTGCCAGGGCGAGATCGGAGTCGCGTGCTCGATGGCAGCGGCCGGGCTGACCGCCGCGCAAGGCGGTACGAACGAGCAGATCGAGAATGCTGCTGAGATCGGTATGGAGCACAACCTCGGTCTCACATGCGATCCGATTCGTGGACTCGTGCAGATTCCGTGCATCGAGCGCAACGCCACCGGTGCAGTGAAAGCTGTGGATGCTGCGCGGCTCTCGCTGCTCGGAGATGGGAGTCACCACGTCACGCTCGATCAAGTGATCGAGACTATGCGCAGAACGGGTGCCGACATGCGCGAGTCATACAAGGAGACTTCTCTTGGCGGCTTAGCTGTCAACGTTCCCGAGTGCTGAGGATCCTCATGCGCCTTTTCTTCTTAGCCGTAGCGAGCTGTTTCTTCCTGCTCGGTGCGCATGCGGCGGATGACTATGCCAAGCCGAGCACCTCGGGCGGAGCACGCTACACGTTCACATGGCCACTCGATGCAGCGGTGCCGAAGCCGCGCGGCGGCACCACGAAGGGGCCGGCGGTCGAGCTCGATTCATCTGCATCGGTTGAGTGGAAAGCGATGCGCGAGGAGGGACTTGACGCATTCGAGAAAGATCGTCGCGCGATTCTCGCGATGGCAGGCACCTATCGAGTGACGTTCGACTTCCTCGAGATCGTCTCCTACGCCACTCCGCGCGAGCTCATTGCTCCCTATCAATCGTGGGCGACGGAGAAGATCTATGTCGATGAGGATCGCGGCAAGTTCATCAGCCTGGTGCACATTCTCGAGATGCGTATCGTGCGGCAGGATGGTTCGATCAGCGAACCGATGGTGACGAAGCACTGGCGGCAAGACTGGCTCCACGAACCGACCCACATCGTCGAGTATCAAGGTCGCGATCGATGGACTCGACGTGCAGTGAGCAAAGATGAAGGGAAGGGTAGGTGGCTGCAGAGTGTCTATCAAGTGGATGAGTCGCCGCGCTATGCGAGCCTCGGGCGTTGGGAACACAACGCGAGCTTCTCTTCCTGGATGAGCGGCGACACATGGCGACCGCTGCCGCGACGCGAGTGGAGCGTGCGCGATGACTATGACGTTCTCGTCGGAGCGAATCGACACACCATCTATCCGACGGGATGGGTTCAAGAAGAGAACAACTTGAAGGTGGTGCTGGCAGGCGAAGCGACTCCCGACCGATCGAACCCATTTCTTGGTCGCGAGTACGGGGTGGCGCGCTACGAGCGCATTCGCAATAACGATTTCTCTGCGGCGGATCGCTACTACGAGGGCACGAAGGATTTTTGGAATCAAGTTCGCGCGCGATGGAGCGAGCTGTTCGCATAGAAGGGCACGCTCCAGCTCAAAGGTCCGGTCGACAAGCTCGGGCTATTTCACTCCTTATTCGCGCACGCGGACGCGATCCTCGAGAACGAAGCGCGTGCGCAGAACCAAGAGGTGATCGAAGACGCGCTCCGGGGCATGGGGGCCCTGTAGCCACGCGCCTGACTCAGACGAGTCGTTCCCACATATATATGTAGCTCGCGCGATCCCTTGCATTGGGGATGAGAATCATTATCATCTACGTATGACGATTTCCTCGTGCCCCCCTCTGCCTAGCGCAGAGCTTCAGTCGCCGGCCGCGGAGGTTCGCCAACGCGGTCCGGCGATGCCTTTACTGAGATCCGAGGATCTTTTCGCGAGCTGCCGAGAAGTGCTCATCGAGCATGATGGCGCTTACTATCGCTTGCGCCTGACTCACAGCAACAAGCTCATCCTGACCAAATAACTAGCCCGCCTCTTGCGAGCGCAATCTCGCGAGTACGCCAGCCATCGACATGCGCTACATGCGAGGGCTGTTCATGACGTATGCTGTTTGCCGAT
This sequence comes from Pseudomonadota bacterium, assembly GCA_023417315.1. Lineage (GTDB taxonomy): Bacteria > Pseudomonadota > Gammaproteobacteria > Steroidobacterales > Steroidobacteraceae > Steroidobacter. Next base: position 114,363 of record JAEZFW010000069.1, on the reverse strand, counting down.
TGACGCGAGTGGTTGCCGACGATGCAACGCTCGAGGTCGCTCAGATTCAAGCCGTGATGGGCACGATCGAATCCGCCCTTCGCGATATCCCGCGCGCACATCGCGCCTACATCGCAAATGCGCTTTTGAACGTAGCGGTCTCGAGATTAGTGGACGAGGAAGGTGCGATCGGCGCGGCAGGCATCCTCATGAGGCTGGGCGACGTGCTTGCAAGCGACGATCCAATGCCGCCGTCCTGGCGCGCAGTCGACTTATCTATGCGAGATTCCTGACTCGCTCGTCAGCTCACACGCTGATTGCCAAACGTGATCCTGACGGAGTGCTGTTGAAGCCGCCCTGCTTCCCATAGGTTTTCGGCTCATTCGCACGGCCGGTGAGAATATCGATCATCCCTTCGACCTTCTTCATGCGCGCGGTGACGAGCGCGCCATTACGATCGTTAGCGGCGCGACAGCGGCCGGCGCGTTCGGCGCAATCGGCCCATCGTTGTTTCAGCGTGCCAGTGTTGTCGCACCACGCGAGCAAGCGTTCGAGTCCCATGACATCTGCCGGTAGGTTCATCATCCGGCACACAGAGCGTCGCTCATCTTCGATGCGCAACAACTCCCCGATACACGTCTGCCGAGTCTCGCCCGCACGCTCGAGCGCATCGACATCGTTCGCCACAAGGTGCGCGTGCTCTTGATCGAGCACGCCTTGGAGGCGCTCGAGAACGTTCGCTTCTTCGATGAGCAGCTTTTCGAGATGCTCGCGACAGACTGTCGAATCCAAGTTACTTCTCCGCTGCACGCAGATCGTGATCCATGCGTATCAGCTTATCGGCAATGCGCTCCGGTGCGACTTCATAGCGACCTTCTTCGATCGCCAGACGGATCTCCGCGACTCGCGCTTCGTTCACCGCTGGCAAGCTTTGCACTGCTTGCTCGAGCGCAGCGAGTTGGCGCGCTTGATCCGTGATACGGACCGGACCCGCTTTCGAGCTCGCGCCCGCCTCGGCCGCCGCGCCCGCACCATCGCGCGTGCGGGAAACCGCTTTGTCGCCTCCGACCTGCACCGGCCGATTCTGATAACCGCCAATCTTCGTAGTCACGTCCGAATCTCCTCAGTCATGGAGCCGTTAACGGCCGCATTTCTGAGAACTTTAGCACTGTGGTCGGTCTCGGCCTTAGCGCGCCTTTAGGGCGAACTCGCAGCGGGCGCTGCACGCTGCAGCAATACGTCAAATACGGGAGCCCCGCGGTGTTCGGCAGATGCGCGTGCCAAAGAGCTCGCGCAGCCATCCACCTCGGGGACTCCCGCAGCGTCACAAATCTGACGCACCATTCGGGCCGCTCATCAAAGTCCCACTCGCACGACGCTGTCGCTCTCAACCACTCCTTCGACAACCTTGAGCGACGTCACATTCTGAACGCGCACTCGGTCCTGAGCTCCGCCCTCGGAGAGCGCCTGACCTTTCGCACGAATCTCCACGCCGCCAGCCTCGGCGATCAACGTCACTTGCTGCCCGCGACGGACCAGGATGTCAGGTGCGAGCGCATCCACGGTCAAAGCACTGCCGGCTGGAAGGGCGCGGCGCAACCGATGTCCCTGCAAGCTCGCGGTGTCCGTGATGAAGTGGGCCGCACTGCCAGGCAAGCGCCGCACCTGCGGCTCGACATCTGCGAGCGCTACGCGCGCGCGGCGCGCAAGCGCTCTTCGCAGGACGAGGACGGATACTTCCGTCTCGATCGTCACTGGCACATACAATGTCCAAGGCGCGGGTGCGGAACAACGCACGCCGACCGTCGCGCGTGCGTTCAAGCTGTTCGAGTGCGGCGAGAACGCCTCGAGCGGCGCTGCGCAAGCGTGCAAACGCAGACGTGGGTCGAGTGCGGCTGCGGTGACGTAGTGCTTGGCCGGGCCGTTGGGTAGGTTCGCACGCACAAAGGTTGCGGCGGCCGATTGGATCGACTCGAGAGTCTGCACAGTCCCTTGAAGCTGCGCGCTTGCGTTCGCCTTCGCAGCGACGCCGCTGCACATAGTCACAAGCAAAATGAAAACGATCTGCTTCACTTCGAAACTCATCACTCGTCGTTCGGTTGACGCTGTTTGAGAAGAGCAAGGGGAATGCCAAGGAAGGTCCACTGGCCAACCGGCCAGTGGGGACTGGCCAGAGCAAGAAGCGAATATGTGACGCATTACACGTATGCCCGTGCCGAGAGCTCAGTGGCGCGACGCATGAAGCAGTCGCGTGCAAGCGATCGCAAGCGCGCGATTCGTGCCATAGATGGATCTATATATATGTGTGTGTCAGAACGCAGCGCTGGAGAAACACGCAGATTGATAGCCGAGCAGTTGCCGCCGGCAAGTTCTTGCCCCCGCGCATGAGGTGACGTTCGTCGCACCTTTCCATGGTGTGCGACCCCTTTCTGGCCAGTAGCCAGTGACCAACTGGCCAGTAGCCTCGCTTGGCATGCCGCTTGCTTTGTCCTCTGTCAGACATTTTTCTGACGGAGGCAGCGATGCCGACGAAGCTCGATTCATACCTCGGAGTGCACGCGACAGCGTTGAAGCTGCGTTCGCAGCGCACCGAAGTGCTCGCCGCGAATCTCGCGAATGCCGACACGCCGAACTACCGAGCTCGCGACATCGACTTCAAGAGTGCGCTCGCGCAAGCGAACGGATCCGGTGGAGGCGTGCACCTCGCGACGACGAAGGCAGGCCACATCCCAACCTCGAGTGTTAACGGCACTGCTGCTCCAGAACTGAAGTATCGAGTCCCGCTCGCGCCTGCGCTCGACGGCAACACCGTCGATACGCAACTCGAGCAAGCGGCCTTCGCAGAGAACAGCGTTCGCTATCAAGCCACGCTGCAGTTCCTCAGCTCCAAGTTCCGTGGCCTCATGACCGCGATCACCGGGCAATAACTAGAGGCGAGCACATATGTCCTCTTTCAAGATCTTCGATATCGCCGGCTCTGGGATGAGCGCGCAGTCTGTGCGGCTCAACACGACCGCAAGCAATCTCGCGAACGCCGACAGCGTGAGCGGCGATCCGAATCAGGTCTACAAGGCAAAGCATCCGCTGTTCGAGGCCATCCGGGCAGGGCTCGGCACGAATGCAGCCACTTCAGGCGTGCACGTGCGCGGCATTCTCGAGAACCAGGCAGCGCCGAGCGCGAGGTACGAACCTGGTAATCCGCTCGCTGATGCGAACGGTTACGTCTACGCGCCCAACGTCAACACCGTCGAAGAGATGGTCAACATGATCTCCGCTTCGCGCTCGTATCAGAACAACGTGGAAGTGATGAATACCGCCAAAGAGATGATGCTCGCGACCTTGCGGCTAGGACAGTAGTAGCGGGTGATGCAAGTGACGAAGGTGATAGAAACGATGAAGGGCAGAGCAGAGAACGCAACGATGAGCACACCGGCCATGCGCTTGCGAAAAGTCATGCGCAACCGTGTGCGGGTGGCGCTGCATCGCGCCCGTTCGCGAGAAGCGCTCTGGCCAGTACCTAGTGCCCAGTAGCCCAGCCAGCCGGAGCCATACATGTCCATCTCCGACATCATCAACAGCACGCAGGGAGCCGGAGCGTCCTCTCGTTCGGGTGAGATCAAGAAGAAGGATCAGCTCGGTCAGGCGGAGTTCCTCGAACTCATGATCGCGCAGCTCAAGAACCAGGATCCGTTCAAGGCGATGGACCCTAGTCAATTTCTCGGACAACTCGCGCAATTCGGCACCGTGACGGGTATTCAGGAGATGCAGAGTGCATTCGCAACACTCTCTGAGTCGATGCGCGCGTCGCAGGTACTCGATGGCGCAACGATGGTGGGCCGTGAAGTGCTCGTTGCGAGCGAGGAGGCGAGTCTGGCCACGGAGGGCGCAATCGGCGGGGCAATCGACATCCCCGAGGCCGCCGCTTCCGTGCAGATCAAGATCACCGATTCCTCAGGTCAGCTCGTGCGCACGATAACGATGCCGACGAGCGACGGACTGACAGAGTTCTCGTGGGACGGGATGACGGACACCGGCGTGCGCGCCGCTGCAGGCGAGTACTCGTTTGAAGCCGTCGCGAACGTGGGCGGAGCCAGCTACTCGCTCGAGACCTTGATGTCGAGCCGCGTATCGAGCGTCACGATCGATGCCGGCCGCGGACTCACTTTGAACACGACGACACTCGGGGCCCGCTCGCTGAGCGATGTGCGACGAGTGATGTAACGAACAGCAGAACACAACGGTACTAACCAGGAGTCATCACATGCCGTTCCGTCTAGCTTTGAGCGGTTTGAATGCGGCGCAGGCAGACTTGACCGTCACTGCGAACAACATCGCGAATACTGCTACGGCAGGCTTCAAAGGTTCGCGCGCCGAGTTCGCGGAGCTCTTCTCAGTATCTCCGCAGGGCGTGAGCTCCGCGGCGATCGGGAACGGCGTGCGAGTATCGAACGTCTCGCAGCAGTTCGCGCAGGGGAATATCGACTTTACCGACAGCAGCCTGGATCTTGCGCTGAGCGGGCAGGGCTTCTTCATCCTGAGCGATAGCGGCGCGCTGGCGTACACGCGCGCCGGAGCTTTCCAGGTCGATCGCAACGGTTATGTCGTCAACAGTCAGAACCAACGCTTGCAGGCTTATCCCCCGACGGAGAACGGCAGTTTCAATACAGGCGCTCTCTCAGACGTCCAGCTCGTCACGAGCGAAAGCGCACCGTCCGCGACGACGGAAGCGGAGCTCATATTGAATCTTCCTGGTAATGCGGTGCCACCGACCAACGGCACGTTCGATCCCTCCGATCTCAACAGCTACAACCACGCGACCTCACTTACGACATACGACTCTCTGGGTGCGGCACACACGGGGACGCTTTACTTCGTTCGGGGAAGCGGCACGAACGACTGGACAACTCACTTGTACATGGATGGGGCGCCCGTCGGCGGGCCACAGACACTGACGTATTCCACCACAGGCGCGCTGCTCACGCCGTCTCCCGGTGAGATCAACTTCGGGACACATCCTTCGGTGACCGGCGCCGAAGACATGAGCATCACGTTCGATTTCTCGCGCACGACTCAGTATGGGGATACGTTCAACGTCAACGCCGTCACTCAGGACGGCTATACGACGGGCCGTTTGATCGGAATCGACATCGACTCGACAGGCGTCGTGCAAGCGCGCTTCACGAACGGGCGCTCGCTCGCGCTCGGTCAGGTCGCGATCGCGAACTTCTCGAATCCCCAGGGCTTGCAGCAGCTCGGTGACACCATGTGGGCAGAGACCTTCAGCTCGGGTCAGGCCGTGCGCGGTCAAGCCGGCAATTCGGGATTCGGCTTGATTCAGTCCGGCGCTCTAGAAGCTTCGAACGTCGATATCACTGAACAGCTCGTCAACATGATCACCGCGCAACGCAACTTCCAAGCGAACGCGCAGATGATCTCGACGGCCGATGCCATCACGCAAACCATCATCAACATCAGATAAGGCGAATAGGCCAACTGGCCACTGGCTTCTGGCCAGAGACCGGTTGGCCAGTGGCCAGTGAGCCAAGATCCATGGACCGCTTCCTCTACATCTCCATGTCCGGCGCGAAGGAGACTTTGCGTGCGCAGACCGTGAACAACCATAACCTCGCGAATGCGAGCACGACTGGCTTTCGCGCGGATCTGAACGCATTTCAGAGTCGGGCGGTGGCGGGCTCGGGTCATGCGTCGCGCGTGTACGCGACGAACTCCACGACTGGCTGGGATCAGACCCAAGGCGCGTTGACGGCGACGGGGCGCGAACTCGATGTCGGCATCAATGGCCCAGGTTGGATCGCTGTGCAAGGGCCGGACGGGCGCGAGGCGTACACGCGTGCAGGCGACTTGCGAGTCGATCCGAGCGGCATGCTGATGAATGGCGCTGGGCATCTCGTGCTCGGCGATGCAGGCCCTTTGATGGTGCCGCCGCACTCGTCGATCGCAGTGGGCGCCGACGGGACGATCTCCATCGTGCCGCTCGGTCAAGGACCTGAAACGACGGCGCTCGTCGGTCGAATCAAGCTCGTGAATCCGCCGGCCGAGTCGCTCGTACGCGGCGATGATGGTTTGTTCCGCACACAAGACGGCACCGATGCCGCACCGGATGCCAATGTCCGCCTTGCTTCCGGAGTGCTCGAGTCGAGCAACGTGAACATCGCGGATGCGATGGTGAACATGATCGAGCTCGCGCGTCACTTCGACTTGCAAGTCAAAGCAATGCGGACTGCGGAAGAGAATGCCGCGACGGCAGCGCAACTCTTGAGGACGACATGAGGATGTCTTCGGCCAACCGGCTAACTGGCCAACTGGCACCTAGCCCGCAATCGACCGCGCCACGCGCGGTCGCTGCCTCTCCGGTGGGAGAGGTCTTCACCCACTCGTTCTGGCCAGCTTGCCAGGGGCCAGTTGGCCAGTTGGCCTAATAGGAGATCCTGCATGAACCCCGCTCTTTGGGCTGCTAAGACTGGTCTGGATGCGCAACAAACGCGCATGACGGTCACCTCGAACAATCTCGCGAACGTCAACACCAATGGCTACAAGAAAGGCCGTGCGGTGTTCGAAGATCTGCTCTATCAGAACGCGCGTCAGGTCGGCGCCTCGACATCGCAAGACACTCAGTTGCCGACGGGACTACACCTCGGCACCGGCGTGCGCGTGGTCGCCACCGAGAAAATGTACACGCAAGGCAATCTCACGCAAACGGGCAATGCGCTCGACGTTGCGGTGAATGGCCGTGGCTTCTTTCAGATTCTAATGCCGGACGGCACGATGGCTTACACGCGCGACGGCAGCTTCAAAGTGAGCGCGCAGGGCGAGCTCGTGACATCGAGCGGCTTCGCGGTGCAACCCGGCATCAATATTCCGGACGGCGCCCAATCCGTGACGATTGGTGCAGACGGCGTCGTCAGTGTGCAGCTCGCAGGTCAAGCATCGCCGACACAGGTCGGATCGCTGCAACTCGTCGACTTCGTCAATCCCGCCGGCCTGCAGCCGCGCGGCGAGAACATGCTGCTCGAATCCGCTGCAAGCGGTCCGGCACAGACCGGCACGCCTGGACTGAACGGTCTGGGCTTGCTCGTGCAGGGTTCGCTCGAGAGCTCGAACGTCAATGTCGTCGAGGAGCTCGTGAACATGATCGAGACCCAGCGCGCATACGAAATGAACTCGAAGGCAATTTCGACTACGGATCAGATGTTGGAGTACGTCACCAATCAACTGTAGTGAACGGCGGACGGCGAACGGCGGACGGTGAGTGATAGAGGTGATGTAAGTGACGAAAGTGACGAAAGTGACGAAGGCAGATCTCGAAGGCGGTCTAAGCTTGCCCGCAGAAGCTGACGCTCATGCTCTCCTCACGAGAGAGGCGCGAGCTGAGGACGTGCCTATGCGGCACGCTCTTGCACCGTCTGCCGTTCGCCGTTCGCTGTTCACGGCCATCGTAGTCTGCACGATGGCTGGTTGCGTAAGTGCTCCCCCCGAGCCTGATTACTCGGCTACATGGCCGGAGCCGCCGCCGGTCGCGACGCAGGGGAATGGTGCGATCTACCAAGCAGGCACTGACATCGCGTTGTTCGAGAACTCTGTAGCGCGGCGCGTTGGCGATACGCTCACCATTCGCTTGAACGAGAGCACGAATGCTTCGAAGAGCTCTAGCACGACGACGAAGAAGTCGACGTCAGCCGATCTGCCAGGACCGATCATCGCGGGACGGCCGGTCACGCACAACGGGACCGAGATCCTCTCGATGAGCGTCGAAAACGAGACCGAGTTCGATGGTCAAGGCGCAAGCAGCCAGAGCAATCGATTGCAGGGCGACATCACCGTGACCGTCGCGCAGCGTCTACCGAACGGCAATCTGTTAGTGCGCGGTCAGAAGTGGATCGCGATCAATCAAGGGAAAGAGTATGTCCGGATACAAGGCATCGTCAGGCCGATCGATATCGACCCGGACAATTCCGTTTCGTCGCTGAGGGTCGCTGATGCGCAGATTTCCTACGGTGCGAAGGGCGCTCTCGCCGATGCGAACACACCCGGAATCTTGGCGCGGTTCTTCAACCTGCCTTGGATGCCGTTCTAAGAGCGGCTGTAGACCGTAGGCTGTAGCCGGAAACAAAAAAGCGCAATAGGAAACGAATCGTGTTCTTAGAACTAACAAAGAAGGTGCAGGCGATCGCTACAGGCGAGGCACCTCTCGCCACAGCCTACAGCCTACAGCCTACGTGCTCGGCGGCCGCATTCGCAGCCCTGCGCGCGGCGATGGCCTTATGCGCGCTGACAGCACTCGCCGGCCTCGTACTCATGATCATGATGCTGACCTCCAGCAGCGCGCACGCGGAGCGCGTGAAGGATCTCGCAACAGTCGCCGGCGTGCGCGGGAACCAACTCATTGGCTACGGCCTTGTCGTCGGCCTCGATGGCACGGGAGACCAAACGAGCCAAGCACCGTTCACGATTCAGAGTATTCGCAACATGCTCGCGAAGTTCGGCGTGACCATCCCTGCGAACGTGAACCCGCAGCTCAAGAACGTCGCTGCCGTGACAGTTCGCGCAGACTTGCCACCGTTCTCCAAGCCAGGCCAAACGATCGACATCACGGTCGATTCGATCGGCAATGCCACGAGCTTGCGCGGCGGCAGCTTGTTGATGACACCGCTTCGCGGAATCGACGGCGAGGTGTATGCGATCGGTCAGGGCAGCCTCGTTGTGAGCGGCTTTGGGGTCTCCGGGAAGGACGGCTCGCGTATTGCGCTGAATGTGCCGAGCTCTGGCCGTGTGCCCAACGGCGCGACGGTCGAGCGCGCCGTACCGACGAATTTCGCGACGGAGCCATATATCGTGCTCAACCTCAACACGCCTGACTTCACGACCGCGGCGCGATTGACCGATGGCATCAATGCGTTGCTGGGTCCGGATACCGCGCGTGCGATGGATGCAGTTTCGGTTCGCGTGCAAGCCCCGGTCGATGCGAGCCAACGCATTGCTTATCTCTCGACACTCGAAGCGATCGAGATTCAACCCGGCGAAGCACCGGCGCGCGTCATCGTGAATTCGCGGACGGGCACGGTGGTCATCGGCTCAGCCGTGAAAGTGACGCCTGCGGCCGTCGCACATGGGTCGCTCTCTGTGACGATCACCGAGCGCGCCGATGTGAGCCAACCGAATCCTCTCTCTCAAGGCGAAACGGTCGTCACCGCGCGATCGGAGATCCAAGTCGAACAACCTGAGGCACGCATGTTCGTTTTCAACGCCGGTGTGAACCTCGATGAAATCGTCCGCGCGGTCAATCAGGTCGGCGCCGCTCCAGGCGACCTGGTCGCGATCCTCGAAGCGTTGAAAGAGGCGGGAGCGTTGAGGGCGGAGCTCATCGTCATCTGACGATGAGGTGACGAGTGACGAGCAAGAGGAGGTAACAATGAACGACTCCCGTCCCATCGTGGCGCCTCATGCACGTCGCATACGCGACGTGCTTCTTGCCGGTCACGCGTCACCCGTCACGCGTCACGAGCGATAGCCATGACCTCTCCGATCAACAACGCCTCCTTCTTCGCCGATCCGCAGGCGCTCGCGTCTTTGAAGCAAGATGCGAAGGCTCAGGATCCGGCTGCGTTGAAGGAAGCTGCAAAGCAGTTCGAGAGTCTGTTCACGCAGATGCTGTTGAAGAGCATGCGCGAAGCGAACAAGAGCTTCGGCGGCGATTCGCTGTTTGGGAGCGATCAAGCAGATTTCTATCAAGACATGTTCGACGACCAGATGGCGTTGCACTTGTCGAAGGGTAAAGGCCTAGGGTTGGCCGACATGCTCATGCGCCAGTTGGCAGGCGGCGTAACCGCCAGCGGTGTGAACGGCGGACAGCAGACGGTGGACGGTGGACGGCAAACGCTGAACAGTGCCTCTATCCCTCCCCCGGTCGTCGAAGGAGCGCAGGGCGGGGGCAACGTTACGCACGCACCGCTTACGACATCGAAAGCGGATTTCGTTCGCAAGTTCCTGCCGCATGCCGAAGCCGCCGCACGCGAGCTCGGTGTCGATCCTCATGCGCTGCTCGCTCAAGCTGCGCTCGAGACCGGCTGGGGGCAGTCCGTGCCACGCAATGCGCAAGGCGAGTGCAGCTACAATTTCTTCGGCATCAAGGCAACGGGACGCTGGTCTGGTGGCACGGTGAACGTGCCGACGCTCGAGTTCGAGGATGGTCTGCCCGTGAGGAAGGCCGAACGGTTCCGCGCCTACAGCTCGCCGGCCGATAGCTTCAAGGATTACGCAGCTCTCATACGAAACAACCCGCGTTACGAGCAGGCGCTCGGTTGCGGCAGCGATGTCACGAGCTTCGCGACTGCACTTCAGGAAGGTGGCTACGCCACTGATCCGAATTACGCGAAGAAGATCGTTTCCGTCGCGCGCGAGCTACGCGCTCTGACCGCTGACGAGCACCTCAAGCAAGCCGCGAATGCGCCGATAGAGAATGCAGGAGTGCGCTCGTGAGAGAAGATGCCCCCATCCCAACCTTCCCCCGCGAGGCGGGGGAAGGAACCGTGTGTGTTCAGCGCGCTGCGCTGAACAGGACGTCTGGCTACAGCCTAGAGCCTACGGCCTACAGCCTTAACAACAGCCTCGCCATGCGCAGGGCTCGGAGCACTCATGGCTGATTTTCTCGGAACGAGCGTATCAGGTCTGCTCGCGTTCCAACGCGCGTTGGACGTTACCAGCCACAACATTTCGAACGTCAACACACCAGGGTACAGCCGCCAGCGTGTCGAGCTGGGCACTCGACCTGCGGAGCCTTATGGCAATGGCTGGGTAGGCCAGGGCGTCAGCGTCAATACCGTTCGGCGCATGTACGACGACTTCATCGCCGTGCAAGCGCGCACCACCTCGAGCAGCTTGGAGCGTCTCGATGTTTATGCATCGAACGCTGAGCGCCTGAATAACATGTTCGGGGATTCCACAAACGGACTCACCGCGAGCCTGCAGAAGTTCGTGAATGCGTTCCAAGGCGTTGCAAACTCGCCTGCGTCCATTCCGGCCCGACAAGTTCTCTTGAGCGAAGCTCAAACCTTGCAGCAGCGCTTACAGTACTTCGACTCGCGCCTGCAGGACATGGACAATGAGGTGAACTTCCGATTGCGCAGCGAGGTGCAAGAGATCAACGCCCTCGCGCAAGGAATTGCGAAGCTCAACCAGGAGATCCAAGAAGGTTTCGCGCGCACGGGTGGGCAGCCGCCGAATGACCTCTTGGATCAGCGCGATCGCCTGCTCGATGAGCTCTCGATGAAGGTGTCCGTGAACGCCGTGAATCAGGATGGCGGAACGGTCAACGTGTTCATCGGTAATGGGCAACCGCTCGTGCTCGGCGCGACCGCGAGCGAGCTCTCGACGGTTCAGGATCCGTTCGATCCCACGCGACTTGGCATCTCGATGCGAACGCAGGGTGGTGGTGCAACCGACATCTCGCGAAACATCAGCGGCGGTGTGCTCGGTGGCCTCTTGGATTTTCGCCGCGAACAGCTCGATCCTGCGCACAATGCACTCGGGCGCATCAGCGTTGGGCTTGCCAGCGTCGTCAACGAACAGCACGCACAGGGCATCGACCTCTCGGGTAATGCGGGAGGCCAATTCTTCGCGATGGGTACCCCCGAGTCGTTGGCGAGCTCGCTGAATCAGGGTTCGGCGACTGTCACAACTACCATTGGAGACGTCGAAGGTCTCACGCAGCGCGACTACATTCTCGAGCTCACAGGTACCGGATGGCAGTTGCGATACGCGGATACCGGTGCAGCAGTGGCGATGGCTGGTGACGGCAGCGCGGCCACTCCCTTCACAGCGGATGGGCTCGAAATCGAGGTCGGCGCAGGTGCGCAGGTGGGGGATGAGTTCTTGATCCGCCCTACGCGAGCGGCGGTTTCCGATCTACAGGTGCTCATCAGCGATCCCTCGCAGATCGCGGCCGCTTCCCCGATCCGAACGGCGGTTGATCCAGACAACACGGGCACGGGTGCAATTTCCTCAGGCACGATCGCCGACTTCGACACCTTCACGATCGGTGCGAATGTCCAGATCGAGATCACTGGCGCAAACACATACTCGATCGATGGCGGACCGGATCAGACTTTCACGTCGGGTCAACCCATCGAGATCCTGCACAACGGCTGGCGAGTCGAGATCACAGGTGCACCTGCGGTGGGCGATACCTTTACCGTGGGTCGCAACACGAGCGGCACCGGTGATAACCGCAATGCGCTCGCATTGGCGAATGCTTTGCAAAGTCCCGTGCTGAACAACGGTACGACCACGCTGAGCGGCGCGGTCGGCCAGTTCGTCGGCGGCATTGGCGTGGCAACACGTCAAGCGCAAGTCAACCGCGATGCCCAAGCGGTCGTGCACGAGGAGAATCTCGCGACACGCGACAGCGTGTCCGGCGTGAACCTCGATGAAGAGGCGGCGAACCTCCTCAAGTATCAGCAGGCCTATCAAGCCGCAGCTCAGCTGATCCGCGTGGCGGACACAATGTTCCAGGCGCTGCTGAACGCGACGCAAAGATAACAGGTGAAGTGATGCGTATCTCGACATCCGGCATGCACTACAACGCGCTGACAGCAATGTTGCAGCAGCAATCCGCGCTGTCGAAGATCCAGAATCAGATTGCGACAGGCAAGCGCGTGCAGACGCCCGCGGATGATCCGGCGGCAGCGGTGCATATTTTGGAGTTGCAGCGGGCGTTGCAGGAGTCTGATCAGTACAAAGCCAACGCCGACATGGCAACGAACCGGCTCTCATTGGAAGAACAATCCTTGCAGGACGTCGGCAATCTCTTAACGCGCGTACGTACCCTCGCTGTCCAGGGAAACAACGCACCGCTCGGTTCAGAAGACCGACGCATGATCGCTATCGAGTTGCGCCAGCGCCTCGGAGAGTTGGTCGACATCGCCAACCGACGCGATGCGCAGGGCGAATTCCTGTTCTCTGGCTATGCAACACGGACGCAACCGTTCTCGATGACGGCCGGCGGCGTCTCATACGATGGCGATCAAGGCAATCGCCTGCTGCAGATCGGGCCCACGCAGCGCGTGGAAGATAGTCATTCAGGATTCGACGTGTTCCTCAAGATACCCGAGGGCAATGGCAGCTTCGTGCTCGGTGCATCTGCGGCGAACATCGGGGAGGGCGTACTGGGTGCGAGCTCGGTCGTTGACCGAGCGGCGTGGCAAGCAGGTGCGGGCGACTACACCGTGAGCTTCACGTCCGCGACTGGTGATTACGAGATTCTCGACAGCGCCAACAATCAAGTTGGCACCGGTACGTACACCGCCGGCGGTTCGATCGAGTTCAATGGGATCAAATTCGACATGACCGGGATGCCTGCCCAAGGTGATCGATTCACAGTGTCGCGCAGCAGGTCCGAAGACGTGTTCTCTACGTTACAGGGTTTGATCGACACGCTCGAAGGAACTTCAGCGCCGACCCAGGCGCACTTCAGCTCGAACATGGCGCAGGCCCTACAGCAGCTGGATGTCACAGAAGATCACTTGCTGCAGGTTCGCGCTGAGATCGGGGCTCGTTTGTCGGCTCTCGAATCAGCGGAATCGGCCCGGGAGGATCAGAAGGTGGAGCTCAAGCGCATGAAGTCCGAGCTCGAGGATCTCGATTACGCCGAAGCGATCACACGTATGAACCAACAACTCGTTGGCCTTCAGGCGGCGCAGGCCTCATACGTGCAGATTTCGCAACTTTCGCTGTTTAACTATCTGAAGTGACCGAAGAATGCGGCGTCTCGTCCGCTCCTGACCGTCAAGTCTCTGACGGTCCGGACGCTATCGCGCAGCGCATAACGTCTTCGCTTACCGTGAGCTTCTCCACACTTTCCAACGATGATGTTTCGGCGTCTCAAGTTCGCCTGAGACGCTCCGATACAGGCCATGAACAGCAGATCGGCGCGCATCACAACGCCAGTGCTGAAATTAGAGCCGAGGACGGGCGTTCTCGGTAAAGGTAAACACCAGGAGTTAGTTTCATGGCACTTGTCATCAACACGAACGTGATGTCGCTGAACGCACAGCGCAATCTGACGACATCAGGCAACCAGCTCGCGACTTCGCTGCAGCGCTTGTCCTCGGGCTTGCGCATCAACAGCGCGAAGGACGACGCTGCCGGACTCGCGATTTCCGATCGCATGACGACGCAGATCCGCGGCCTCAACCAGGCAGCGCGTAACGCGAATGACGGTATCTCGCTTGCGCAGACGACCGAAGGCGCTCTGCAGGAAGTCACGAACAACCTGCAACGTATTCGAGAACTGGCCGTGCAGTCGGCCAATGCGACGAACAGCGACAGCGACCGCGCTGCGTTGGACCAGGAAGTGCAGCAGCGCTTGGCGGAAATCGAGCGCATCGCCGGGCAGACTTCGTTCAACGGCCGCAAGGTGTTGGACGGTTCCTTCGGCAATGCCACGTTCCAAGTTGGCGCAAACGTCGGCGAGACCATTTCGGTCGGCCTGAACACGAGCATGCGCACGGCTTCGATCGGCGCTGTGGCGAGTACCGAAGGCAACGTCAATCTTGCGACGGTCTTCGGTTCGACCTCTGGCGCAAGCGGCGCCTTCACGACCGGTGTCGCGGGAGCGGGCGGTGAGACGTTCTCGATCAGCGTCGACGGCATCAACGCATTCAGCTACACCTCGAGTGCAGCGGCCGATGATGTGACCGCAGCTGAGATCGACTCGGGTCTCGATACGGACGCGCTCAATGCCGCCGGCATCTATGTAGTCGGCACTGCCGCAGCGGGCACGCTTGAGTTCCGCGCGTTGGACGGGCGTTCGTTCGAAGTGGCGATCTCCTCTGATCTGTCTGGCGCCAATGCGGGTACGTTCGCAACCTTCGGCGCAGGGGTGACGGCGGCGGCAGATAGTTCGACTACCGTCGGTGCATTCAGCCTCACGGTTGGAGAGGGCTCGGCCGTGGACTTGGCCGGCACTTACACGAGCGCACAGCACTTCGTCGATACGATCAACTCGATCGGCAACGTGTACGCCTCGATCGATGCTGAGACTGGGTATCTGAGCCTGTCGTCTCCGGTGGACCTGGAGATCGGCGCCGGTGCGGGCACGACAGCCTTGGGTCTGTCGAGCGGTACGATCGCAACCTCCGGCAATCTCACGACGGTGGACGTGAACGACGTCGAGAGCGCGAATGATGCCATCCAGCGTGTCGATGCAGCGCTGACGTCAGTCAGCGAGCTGCGCAGCACACTCGGTGCGATCCAGAACCGCTTCGAGTCGACGATCAACAACCTGCAGGCGGTCACGGAGAACCTCACGGCTTCCCGCAGCCGCATTCAGGACACGGACTTCGCCGCCGAGACGGCTGCGTTGACCCGCGCCCAGATCCTGCAGCAGGCAGGTACGGCGATGGTCGCTCAGGCGAACCAGGTCCCGCAGAACGTCCTCTCGCTGCTTCGCTAATGAGCGGTGAGTACGTGATGCGATGATCAAGCTCCGTACTAAGAGCTGGATCCAGGCAGGCGGTGAGGGTCGCAAGACTCTCACTGCCTGTCGCATTTTGCATCTGTCGAGGAGTCGTACATGAACGACTTCGCGCTGAGGAAGACTGGCAAAGCAGCCGGGACGCTCGCGGTAGCGGAAGTCCCTGCGCGACGCACGGCCGTCGAGCACCGAACGCCGAATGTTCGACTTTCACCTGAGACAGCACAGGTTCCGACTAGCGAGCAGGTCAAGGCGGTCGTCGAGCAGATCGATTCCTATTTAAAGGCCGCAAGTAGGGAGTTGCAGTTCCAAGTCGACGACGAGAGCGGTGAGATCATCGTCCGAGTGCGTGATCCTGCGACCGGCGAAGTGATCAGGCAGATTCCCGGAGAGGAAGTCTTGAGAATGGCCCGCGCATTGCAAGAGAAGCCACCGGTCCTTCTCGATTTGGTCGTTTGAGCTCGCGATAGATAAAGGAAAGAGGACATGGCGACGTTCCAATCACTCGGTGTCGGTTCAGGCATGGACTTGAGCTCGCTCGTGTCGCAGCTCGTCGCGGCCGAACGTGCGCCCAAGCAACAGCAGATCACGAGGCAACAGTCGCAAGTCGCTGTAGAGCTCTCAGCAGTAGGCACGCTCAAAGGCGCGCTGAGCTCGTTCCAGTCGTCTCTTTCTGCGCTGAAGAGCTCCATTCAGTTCGACGTCTTCTCGGCGAAATCGAGTGACGACGCAGTCTTCACCGCCACAGCAAGCGCCTCGGCGCCGGCGGGAAGCTATGACGTCGAGGTCATTCGCCTCGCCACGGCTCACCAACTATCGTCGGGGGCGTTCGATGACGGCAATGCGGTTGCAGGGACGGGCTCTCTCACGATCGGCGTGGGAGACGACAGTTTCACAATCGACATCGACTCCGGAAACGCCACGCTCGCGAATATTCGTGACGCGATCAATCGCGCGGAGGGCAATACCAGTGTTCGGGCCACGATCGTCAATGGCACGGACGGCGTCCACTTGGTTCTCACCGCTCAGCAAACTGGTGAGGACAACGCGATCACAGTGACTGCTACTGGTACCTTGCAGGCGCTCGCGTATTCGCAAGCAGAGCCAGGCGCATACACGGAAGTTCGACCGGCTCAGGATGCTCTGATTCGAATCGCCGGGACGAATCACGCCAGCGCATCGAACACGATCAATGATGCAATCGAAGGTGTGACCTTGAAGCTGATCGAGGCTGACGAGGGCAACACGCACACAGTGACTGTGGAGCGCAATCTCGATGCGATCACGACGCGAATCACTGCGTTTGTCACTCAGTACAACTCGGTCGCAGGTACGATGGCGAGCTTACAGAGCTACAATCCGGCTACGAAGCAGGCCGGCGCACTTCTGGGGGATTCGCTCGTGCGCAACATCGAGAGCAGTCTGCGCCGCGAGCTTGGACGTTCAGTACCAGGCGCCAGTGCCGAGTACGATACGTTATCCAGCATCGGCATCACCCTGAAATTGGACGGCAAGCTCGAGCTCGACCAAGCCAAGCTCCGCGAAGCGTTGGAAGGGAACTTCGAAGCCGTAAAACATCTATTCAGCGACGAAGATGGCGTGGCTCAGCGCATGGACAAGATCGTCTCACCGCACTTGTCTTTCGACGGGTCGATCGCACAGCGAAATAAATCGCTCGATGACCGTACGAAGAAGCTAGAGGATGATCAGTCCGCATTGGACGCGCGCATGTTAGTGATCGAACAGCGCTACTCCAAGCAGTTCACCGCACTTGATTCATTGCTGGCTCAGCTGCAATCGACGTCCGCCTATCTTGGGCAGCAACTCGCAAATCTGCCGAAGATCGGCGGTGATCGCTGATCGCTTAAGTCTCCCGACGAACCGCCGTTAAGCTCTTCAGGTTCGTCAACTTGATCGGAGCATCGGATGGCCGCTTTTCCCTTGGCAAACAAGCTAGCCGCTTACAGCAACACGGCGGTGCACGGGGGTGTTGCGGCGGCCGATCCACATAAGCTGGTCGTGATGCTGATGGACGGTGCGATCGAACGCATCCGTGCCGCGCAGGGTTGCATCGCGCACGGTCAGACGGCAGACAAGGCTCAGCTAATTCATCGGGCGGTCGCGATCATCGGTGAGTTGAACGCGAGCCTCGATCTTTCGGCCGGCGGACAGATCGCTGCGAATCTCGCCGAGCTCTACGACTACATGACTCGTAGACTCCTCAAGGCATCGATTGAGAACAAGGCTGAGATCCTCGAGGAAGTGAGCAAGCTCCTTCATGAGATTCGCGGCGCATGGATGTCCATCCCAGCTGAGGCACGAAGCAAATGACTTCACCCATCGCAGATGGCGTCATGGCCGCGACGTATAAGCTCGTTCAGCAGGCGATGACTGGGCAGTGGCAGGATGTGCCCAAGACGATCGAGGAGCGCCGTGTACTGCTCGATCAGTTGAGCGCGAGCGCGAGGCCTCAGGATCAGCAGTGGTTGAATGCGCTCAAGGAGGCGATGGCGGAGTCGGATGCCGCGGTTGCGAAGATGAGTGAGGGTGCCCCCACCCTAACCCTCCCCCGTAGCACGGGGGAGGGGAACTCGGCCGCCACGCGCGCCCCCACCTTAGCCCTCCCCTGCGGTGCAGGGGAGGGGACTGACCAAGCTGTCGGTCAGCGAACGGAAAGTGTGGATGGGATGTTGGACATGATCAGAGGGAGCAGATGAGCGATGATCGACAAGTGACGCCGGAGCGAGCATATGCTCCTCTTGTCCGTCACTCGTCACCTGTCACGCGTCACTGAGCGAGAATCGCCATGTACGAGGGCTTAGACACCGTCGTTCTTTACGAGGAGCTGGCATACGAAGACGTATTGCCGGTCGCTTGGCGACGTTTGCCGGAGCCGTACGACCCGGCGCTCATTGGGAGTTTTGCTGATCGCAATTTGCGAGTATTGCAGTCGATGTCCGCGCTCGAAGAGCATGGGCACCTCGAGAAGGCGGACGAGAACTCGCCGCATGCGGCGGATATCTTGCGGCTCGATCTCAAGATGAATCTGTTACTCGACATGATGGGGCAGCTGCTCGCTGCTAGTCAGCCGCGTCCGAAGCCGGTCGCAGTACGTTTCAATGCGCTCGGCGGAGTGTTCCAAGCAACGGCACCCTTCCCCGATCTCGGCAGCCAAGGCGTGCTTGAAGTGTATCTGCGCGATTGCATCGCGGATCCGCTGCGACTCGTCGGACGCATCGCATCCGTAGGCCCCGATGGACGCGTGAAGGTTCGATTCATTCCTCCGGGCGAGCACATCGCCGATCTGCTCGAGAAGCTCGCCTTCCGCAAGCATCGCAGACAAGTTGCTGGCGTTCGGCAACCGAAGGCGCGCTGAGCGACAAAGAATAGACGTCAGCAACTGCTCACATTTCGCGATCGAAGCGATGTGTGAAGCGCGTCTCTACGTTCGCGAGCTCACTAAGCGCCCCCTCGACACGATTTTTCATTTCGGTTTTCCGAGATTTCGAATCGCTTCCACTAACGTGCGCTCAGCGCTTCCCTGACGGTCGCGCCAAAATTCTGGCAGCAGTTCACGCGAGCACGGCGTTCAGGGTCAGCCTGATAGAGCAACTCGCGAGCGTCAACAGAATGGCTCCCATCGACGACGCGGCAAAACAAACACGCCGCAAGAGGAAGCCGAAGAAAATGAATCTGAGTGACACGCAGCGCATCCGCATTCTCACCGTTCAACGAGCAGTCGTGTATGACTGCGACCCCGATCGTGCAGAACGCGTCGCTGAGGTGTTGCGCGAAATGGATCTCGAGCCGCTGCTCATCGATCACGCCGCGCTCATGCGCGCCGTCATTCAATCTCCAATGACGCCGCCGGCGCTTCTGATCGGCGATCCCGGCGAATGCGATTGGATGGAGCTCGGTGCAGCACTGCGCGAGCAGCTCGGTGATGTGCCCGTAGTCTCGTACGGTTCGAGCGCGGTGGCGAATCAGCTCATCGAAGCGATCGGTGCAGTGCGGGTGCGTCGTCTGCCATTCCCGTTCAAACATACTGCCTTGGCCGCAGCGCTACGCGTGCCGGCGCAAGCGGCGCTCGAGGAGGCAGGGCGCAATCTGGTACTGCCGACGGGGAACTCACCGGCAATCAAGCAAATCAACCAGTTGATCCGGCAAGTTGCCGCTCATGATTCTAGCGTTTTGATTCTGGGCGAGTCGGGCACCGGCAAAGAGCTCGCTGCTCGGGCCGTGCACGATGCGAGCCCACGTCGGCAGCGGCCGTTCATCGCAATCAATTGCGGCGCAATCCCGGCTGAGCTGCTCGAAAGCGAGCTGTTCGGGCACGAGAAGGGTTCTTTCACGGGCGCGATCGCCGCTCGCAAAGGTCGATTCGAGATTGCAGAAGGTGGCACGCTGTTCTTGGATGAGATCGGGGATATGAGCCTGCCGATGCAGGTCAAGCTGCTGCGCGTCTTGCAGGAGCGTGTATTCGAGCGGGTCGGGAGCCATCAACCGATTCGATGCAACGTGCGCATCATTGCTGCTACCCACCGCAATCTCGAAGACTCGATC
This sequence comes from Pseudomonadota bacterium, assembly GCA_023417315.1. GTDB lineage: Bacteria > Pseudomonadota > Gammaproteobacteria > Steroidobacterales > Steroidobacteraceae > Steroidobacter. The sequence goes on along the minus strand of JAEZFW010000069.1, from coordinate 94,331 downwards.
GCACGCGGCACGTTCCGAGAAGATCTCTTCTATCGGCTCAATGTATTTCCCATCGAGATGCCCTCGCTGCGCTCGCGTATCGAGGATCTGTCGCTGCTCGTGCGCAATTTCAGCGAGCGCAACATCGCTGAAGGCCGCGGCAAGGTGGAGCTCAGCCAGAGAGCGCTCAAGGTGCTCTCGCACTATCCATGGCCAGGCAACGTGCGCGAGCTGGGTAACTTGATCGAGCGCATGTCGATCCTGTGTCCGAATCGCGTCGTGGATGTCGCGGACTTGCCGCCGAAGTATCGACCTGCGGCATTGCTCGCTGAGCTCGATCTCGACTCCGTGCCGGAAGTGCAGGAGCCCATTCGCGAGTTCGTGGAACCCGAGATCGAAGAGACGTTCGACCTCGACGATCGTGAGGTGATGTCTCTGCTCGCGGAGAGTACTTCCCCTGAGGCGCTTGCTCAGCTCCCGCCCGATGGCCTCGATCTGCGCGACCACTTGTTCACGATCGAGCGGGATTTGATTCAGCAGGCGCTCAATCGCGCCGGTGGAACCGTCGCACACGCTGCAAGGCTCCTGAAGCTACGTCGCACGACGCTCGTCGAGAAGCTGCGCAAGTTCCAGATGCTCAACGAGACGGCAGCGACGGAACTTTGACGGCGCCTTGCGAGGCGCGAGGCAGTTCTCACTCCACTGACCGAACGCTGTGACGGGCTCCGCAGGAACATCGCGCGGCAGCCGCTTGCCGCGGCAATGGAACAGAACTTGCTCCTCTTGCCGCATCGATCAAACAACGCGAATCGCATTTCGAAATGAGCGAGGCAGCAGACAAGCAGGGCTACGAGCAGGCGATGGGCGACGGCGATAACGGCGTTGCTCACCAGCCTGCTTTGAGCCGCGCGGCCTCATGCGAGTCTCGCGATACGGAGATGATTGCAATCTCCGACGCATCGCGACGCCTCGCGGAGCTCGCACGTCGGGTCGCCGCGAGCGATTGCACGGTGCTTATCGCAGGCGAATCGGGCACCGGCAAAGAGGTCCTCGCTCGGTTCATCCATCGCAACTCAACGCGTGCCACGAAGCCGTTCGTCGCAGTCAATTGCGCAGCGATTCCGGAGAACATGCTCGAGGCGATCTTGTTCGGCTACGAGCGCGGTGCCTTCACCGGCGCACACGCCGCACATCCCGGCAAGTTCGAGCAGGCGCAAACTGGAACGCTGTTGCTGGACGAAGTGACCGAGATGCCGCTCGGCTTGCAAGCAAAGCTGTTGCGTGTTCTGCAGGAACGCGAAGTAGAGCGGCTGGGCGGTCGCGTCCCGATCCCGCTGGACGTTCGTGTGCTCGCGACGACGAATCGAGACTTGCGCGCCGAGGTGAACGCGAACCGATTCCGCGAGGATCTGTACTACCGATTGAACGTCTTCCCGCTATCGACGTTGCCGTTGCGATCGCGACGCGACGACGTCTTGCCGCTCGCGATGAAGTTGTTGAGCACTCGGTGCCGTCCAGGGGAGCGCATTCCCGCGCTGAGCGCCGATGCCGCGCATCTGCTGCTCACGTATCCCTGGCCGGGCAACGTTCGCGAGCTCGATAACGTGATGCAGCGCGCATTGATCCTGGCGAATGGGCCTGTGATCGATCGCGAGCACATTCATCTCGAGTCGGTGAACAGTGAACGGCGAACGGCGAACGGTGATTCGATCTCAGCCCCGAGATCACATGGCAAACAGGTCGCAATGGGGTCGAATGGAGCGCGCGAGGCGCAGCGATCAGATTGCGACGGTGTGCTTGCGAGCTCGCTCTCGGCGGCGGAACACGAGCTGATCCTCGAAGCGCTGCGCGCCGACAACGGCAATCGGCAAGCAGTGGCGAAGCGACTAGGCATCAGCCCACGCACCCTGCGTTACAAGCTCGCGCGAATGAGAGAGGCGGGTGTGGATTTCGGAACATTCGAGGGCCGTGTCGCCGACGTGGCGCGCTAGATAGGAGACTACGATGTCATCCCTCCAGATCGATGCAGTGTTGTCTCAGATCCGCGCGATGCAGTCGCAGATTCGCGGCCTCGGCGCCCCGGCGAACGATGTGGCGCAGGTGGCGGGCGCGGCGAATGCAGTACAAGCACCCGCCAGTTCCTTTGCGAACGTCATGAAGCAAGGCCTCGAACAAGTGAGCCAGACCCAGCAACGCGCTGCCGATCTCGCCACGCAGTTCGAGCGAGGTGTGCCCGGCGTCGAGCTGCCACAGGTCATGCTCGAGATGCAGAAGGCGAGTGTGTCCTTTCGCGCAGTGACCGAGGTACGCAACAAGTTCGTCGATGCGTATCAGACGATCATGAATATGCCTATCTAGCGCGCTGGAAGCGCGCGGCCGACTGGCCACTGGCTCACTGGCTGATTGGCAAGAGTTAAGAACACGAGACGATCGATTGAGTTGCTATATGAACTATCGGGTGTACGACAACGCTGAAGTCTTGCTGAACGCGCAGCGCGCAGTCGTCTGGCCAGTTACCAGTTGCCAGTGGCCAGTGGCCGAGGTGGACGCATGAGCGCCAACGCGCCCGCATTGCCGCGTCCATCGCTCATCCCGCCGAGCTTGAAGCCGCTCGCGACGCTGATCGGCATTGCTGCTGCGGTCGCGGCTGGTGTCGGTGTGGTGCTGTGGTCGAAGGAGCCGACGTACTCGCTGCTCTACGGCAACCTCGGTCAGCAGGATGCCGCGCAGATTGCGCAGGCGCTCGACTCCAACGGCGTGCCGTACAAGCTCGATGCCACGACAGGCGCGATTACCGTTCCCGCGGATCGCGTCCACGATGCTCGATTGAAGCTCGCGGGCCAAGGACTGCCCGAGGGCGATGGCGGCTTCGCCGTGATGGCGAAGGATCCAGGCTTCGGCGTGAGTCAGTTCATGGAAGGCGCGCGCTATCAGCATGCGCTCGAAACGGAGCTGGCTCGTACGATTTCCAACCTGCAAGCGGTCGAAGGCGCGCGCGTTCATCTTGCGTTGCCACGACAGTCCGCGTTCGTTCGTGATCGACGTGCGCCGAGCGCATCGGTGTTCCTGCAATTGAAGCCCGGTCGCCGCCTCGAGTCCGAGCAAGTGACCGCGATCGCGAACTTGGTGGCCTCGAGCATTCCCGAGCTCGAATCGGAACAGGTGACCGTCGTCGATCAGCAAGGTCGTCTGTTGTCCGCTCCCGGTGGCGACGATGAGCTTGCCGTTCGCGAGAAACAGCTCGAGATCGCGCGCAACATGGAGGAGCGTTATACGAGTCGCATCGAATCGCTACTCGCGCCCTTGGTTGGCATCGGCCGGGTTCGCGCGCAAGTCGTCGCGGATGTGGAGTTGTCGACGACGGAGGAAGCTCGTGAGCAGTATCGACCTGAGAGCCAGGTCGTGCGCAGCGAGCAAACCGCCGAAGAAACGAGTCGCACCGGGTCAGGCCCGCAGGGCGTGCCGGGTGCGCTGACGAATCAGCCTCCGACACCAGGTGTCGCGCTGCCTCCGGGTGTCGCAGCGACGAACGCCCAAGGCGCGGATTCGGCGACGAGCGGTACTGTTCCGCCCGATAACACGTCTCGTCAAGCGACTCGCAATTACGAGATCGATCGCACCGTCGCTTATACGAAACAGCCGGCGGGTCGCCTCAAGCGCCTGACCGTCGCTGTTCTCGTCGACAACTTGCGCTCCACCGACGCAGATGGAAACGTCGTTGAGACGGCGCTGACGCCAGAGCAAATCGAGAACATCACCCGTCTCGTGAAGGATGCGGTCGGATTCGATGCAGCGCGCGGCGACAGCGTGAACGTCGTCAACGATTCTTTCCGCGGCGAAGCGCAGCCTCAAGACATTACGACCGAGGAGATGCCGCTGTGGCAGAACCCCCTCGTGCGCGACATCGCGAAGCTCGTCGCGGGCTTGATCGTGCTGATCCTGCTCGTGCTGAGCGTGCTCCGTCCGCTGGTGCGTGGACTTCTTGCCGTGCCGCGCGGGCCGACGCCCACGCCGCTGCCGGCGCCCGAAGTGGCAATTGCGGGAGCTGCGCCCGCACCGGCACTCGACTATGAAGGTCAGATCGCACAAGCGCGTTCCCTGGTGAGCCAGGATCCAGCGCGAGTTGCACAAGTCGTGAAGTCTTGGGTTGGAAACGACGAGTAGCCCAAAGCAGCCATGAGCGCACAAAGGAAACAGGACAACCGCAATGGCACCGAGCGTGCCGCCATCCTGCTGCTTTCGCTCGGTGAGCAGGAGGCTGCGGAAGTCTTGAAGCATATGGGTGCCAAGGACGTGCAACGCATCGGCGCGGCCATGACGCAGCTGCAGAACATCTCGCGTCAAGAAGTCACGCAGGTGCTCAATCAGTTCACCGCGACCGTAGAAGAGCAGACCTCGCTCGGAGTCGGGGTCGATGAGTATCTGCGCAAGGTGTTGATCGGCGCGCTGGGTGAGGACAAAGCGGCTGGCGTGATCGATCGCATCCTGTTCGGCCGCTCGAGCAAGGGGCTCGAAGCGCTCAAGTGGATGGATGCCCGCGCGATCGCCGAGCTCATCCGTCAGGAGCACCCGCAGATCATTGCGATCGTGCTCGCCTATCTCGATGCCGATCAGTCGGCAGAGGTACTCGCACAGTTTCCAGAATGGCTGAGAACGGACGTGGTCATGCGCATCGCGACGCTCGATGGCATTCAGCCCAGCGCGCTGCATGAGTTGGATGAGGTGATCGAGAAGCAGTTCTCCGGCAAGGCAGGTGCGCTCAAGACCTCGGTCCTCGGTGGTGTGAAAACTGCTGCGACGATTCTGAACTTCCTGGATTCCTCACAGGAAGCTGTCGTGGTGGAGCAGATCCGCAAGGTGGACGAAAACCTCGGGACGAAGATCCAGGACCTGATGTTCGTCTTCGACGATCTGGTCGAGATCGACGATCGCGGCATGCAGGAAGTGCTGCGTGCGGTACCGAGCGAGCGCTTGCTGCTCGCGATGAAAGGTGCGGACGAATCGCTCAAGGAAAAGATCTACAAGAACATGTCGCAACGCGCGGCAGAGATGTTGAAGGACGATCTCGAAGCGAAAGGCCCAGTGCGTTTGTCCGAAGTGGAATCCGCGCAGAAGGAGATCCTCGCGATCGTGCGCAAGATGGCCGAGACGGGAACCATCCAGATAGGCGGCAAAGGCGAGGAATTCGTATGACGGTGAACGATGAACGGCGAACGGCGAACAGTGTAGAAGCGCAGAAGCGCGACACACTGGAGCGCACGCGTTCTCTCGTTATACATCGTTTACGCGAGAGCTACGCCGTTCGCTGCTCGCAGCTCGCCGCTCACTTGAGCTCGCACTTGGGGAAACAATGAGCGCCGTCAGTCGCTGGGACCTGCCGACTGTCTCCGGCATGCCCATCCAGGCGCGTAGAGCGGGTAAGACAGTTGCGGAGATCGAAGATGTCGAGCGCCGCGCCTATGACGAGGCGTACGCGAAAGGCCACGAAGCGGGGCTCGCTGCCGCGAAAGCAGAGCAACAGCAAGTGCTCGCGCAAATGAAGTCTCAGGTCGCACGCCTCGAGCAGATCATGAGCGCTCTTGCAGAGCCGCTTAAAGACGTCGATGCGCAAGTGGAAGGGGAGCTCACGAATCTGGCGCTTGCGGTTGCTCGACAGCTCGTGCGCCGAGAGCTGCGCATCGATCCTGCGCAGGTGATCGCAATCATTCGCGAGACGATTGCGCTACTTCCTGCGGCGGCCCGCGACGTGCGCGTTCATTTGCATCCAGACGATGCGGCAGTGGTGTTCGACCGGCTCGCTGCAACGACGACCGAGCGCGCGTGGACGATGGTCGAAGATCCCGTGATGACGCGCGGTGGATGCCGGATCACGACGGAGAACACGCAGATCGATGCGCGCCTCGAAACGCGCATCCATGCAGTGATCTCCACCATCTTGGGCGATGAGCGAGCGAACTCGCGGGGCTCCGAGCAGGCGCCTTCGCCATGAGCAGCGCTGCACAGAATGTTTCGCGAGCGGCGCGCTGGAGCGAGCAGCTGAAACGCTGCGCGCAGCGGGCCGAGCGCGTCCCCGCGCCGCCGGTTGAGGGCGTACTGACTCGAATGATCGGACTTACGCTCGAAGCATCTGGATGTCAGGCGGCTGTCGGGGATCGCTGCGATGTGCTCTGTGCCGACGGAGCCCATGTCGAGGCGGAGGTCGTCGGCTTCTCGGGTGATCGACTCTACCTCATGCCCACCGGCGACATTCACGGCCTCAAGCCCAATGCGCGCGTCGTGCCGCGGCTCGGTGCAGGGATGGCGATCGTCGGGCACGGTCTGCTTGGGCGCATCATCGATGGAGCAGGGGTGCCGCTCGATGGCCAAGGACCGTTGCGTTGCGAAGAACGTACTCGCCTGACCGGTACCTCGATCAATCCGCTCGCTCGTCAGCCGATCGAAGAGCCGCTGGACGTCGGCGTGCGTGCAATCAACGCGCTGCTAACTGTCGGACGAGGGCAGCGCATTGGGTTGTTTGCGGGCAGCGGCGTCGGAAAAAGCGTGCTGCTCGGCATGATGGCGCGCTACACCAGCGCCGATGTCATCGTCGTCGGGCTCATCGGCGAGCGCGGTCGCGAAGTAAAGGAGTTCGTTGAGCGCATCCTGGGCAAGCAAGGACTACAGCGCGCAGTCGTGGTCGCAACACCGGCCGATAACCCGCCACTCATGCGGCTGCACGGCGCGTGGCGTGCAACAGCGATCGCTGAATATTTTCGGGAGCAGGGCAAGAATGTTTTGCTCATCATGGATTCGTTGACTCGATTCGCTCAGGCACAACGTGAGATCGGCCTTGCCATCGGCGAGGCACCCGCCACGAAAGGCTATCCACCGTCAGTGTTCGCGCGTCTGCCGCATCTGGTCGAGCGAGCCGGCACAGGGGCAAGCGGCAAGGGATCGATCACGGCTTTCTATACGGTGCTGACCGAAGGTGACGATCAGCAGGATCCAATTGCGGATTCTGCACGCGCGATTCTCGACGGTCACATCGTGCTGTCACGGCGTATCGCCGAGGCGGGGCACTATCCTGCCATCGACATCGAAGCATCGATCAGCCGCGTCATGCATGACATCGTCCCGCTTGAGCACACTTCTATAGCACGCCGCTTCAAGCAGATGCTCTCCACGTATCAGCAGAATCGCGACCTCATCGCGATTGGTGCCTATCAGAAGGGCAGCGATCCGCGCATCGATGCCGCCACGGCGTTATGGCCCAGCATGCAGAAGTTCCTACAGCAGGACCTGCAAGAGCGGGTGGACTTTCGTGCAAGCGTCAGCGCTTTGCAGACGCTCGTGCCGAATGAAGCGTGACGTGAAGGGCTAAGACCATGACGCGCGCGCAGCGACTGCAGCCTGTTCAGCGACTCGCCGACGACAACGAGCGTCGACTTGCGCAGAGTCTCGCCACGCTCGAGCGTCGCCTGTCCGATGCGGAGTCAAAGCTCGGCGAGCTGCAGCGCTATCGGCAAGAGTACGAACATCAGCTCAACGCACGCGCCGGACTCGGCATCGGCGTTCCCGAGCTGCGAGATTATCAGGCATTCCTTGCGCGGCTCTCCGAGGCGATTCGTCAGCAGGGCAACGTCGTGCAGCGCGCACGGAGCGAGCGTGACCTGGAACGTACGCGCTGGCAGGAAGCTGCAGTGCGTGCGAAGGCCGTCGACCATGTGATCGAGCAGTGGCAGACGGAAGAGCGTCGCGCGCTCGATAGGCGCGATCAGCGCGAGAGCGACGAACGCGCTCAACGAAAGGTGCAGCAACAACAATGACGACCCCAATCGCAACTACTTCCGGCACTGCCGGAGCGGCACAGGCCGCATCCTCGACGGCACCCGCAGCTGTGGGGCCGACGGATTTCATGATGCTTCTTACGCAGATCGTGGGGCAGCCAGCCCAGGAGGCCATCACACCGATACCGACGCAGGATGTTGGCAGCCGCGCAACGGAATCGCTGGAGTCGGATGAGCTACTGCCGTCGGATGCGATGGAACTGTTGCCATTTGCATTGCCGATGCAGCATCGAGAAGGCACGTGGAGCGGACTACCCTTCGCTGCTCAGACCGGCGCAATGCCTCCTGGTGCACCGATCGGTCACAACGCTTCAGCAGCCTCGCAGGTGCAACTCGTGACCGACATGATCGCAGGCGAGCAAATGGTCGAGGTCACGTCTGCGGATGGAGATGTGTTGCAACTGCCGCTATCGGGTACCGATGCTGCACACGCGCGTGCACAGTCAGTGGATCAGGTGACGCGCCCCATTCACGTGCCTGTCGGTAACGCGCAGTGGGCGGATGAGCTCGGTGCTCGGTTGACCACGATGACGGAGCAAGGAAGGCAGGCTGCTTCGTTGCGCCTGTCGCCCGAGCACTTGGGACCGCTCGAGATACGTATCGCGATTCGCGATGACCAAGCTTCTGTATGGTTCGGCGCCGCGCATGCAGATACGCGCGCGGCGATCGAACACGCCTTGCCGCGCTTGCGCGAGATGTTTGAAGCTCAAGGGATGTCGCTGACCGATGCGGGCGTGTTCCACGAAGCTCCCCGCGAGCACCCGCAGCCGGCAATGAGCACGCATGCAGCGTTGGGCCAAGGTGGAGAAGTGGAGGAACCCGCACCGCTGAGCATTCCGGTGAACGTCGGGCTGGTGGATGCCTACGCATAGTACGAAGTGACGAAGTGACGGGTGACGAAGTGACGAAGTCGGAATAGGATGGAGGCGCTCATTCTGAGTTCGTCACTCCGTCACCTCATCTTTTCGTCACTTAAGTTTGTGCGATGACCGTCTGCCGAGCCGCTTCCATCGTTGTCGACAACGATCATCTCGAGTACTTCGGTCCGGAAGGTGCTCACTGGCGCGCGCCGATTTCGCAGATGCGTGCTCTGGGAGAGTTGCGGATCCCTGGGCTCGAGGATGCGCATTACCTCGCTGTGCTCATCGATGACTCAGGCGGCTGGTTACAAGCACCGGCTCGCGCGAGCGGCATGGAGCAGGTGCTAGAGACGCTAGGCACCCGCCTGAACCATCGATTGCTCTTGACCCTCTCCGCTGCGCCTCGTAACACGAGCCGCACACTCTGGCCTGTTCACCTCGAGAACGAGCCACTCTTCGATTTCGGCAGCGATGGTCGAGTTTCAGTGACTCGACGTCTGCAAGCGTTTCTAACGACACGCTGATGCGCTGACAGGTCTCTGACTTCGTCACTCCGTCACCTCATCACTTCGCGACTCACTATCTGACACGCGTCACAGTCTGCCCGCCAACTTTCTGTCGCGCGTGAGTGACTGTGCGGCAGCTCACACTGTGTTTTTTTCGCATTTTCCTTGTTCTTTCGGCACTTGCATGCGCTCGAAAGTCTCTGGCACGCAGCTTGCTCAATGTGGTCAGCAGATTTCGTCTTCGAGGATGTTTGAATGGCCGAGTCCACCGCTGCCGATGCGTCCGACGCGCCGGCTACACCACGCAACGGATCCAAGCTCATCGTGACGCTTGCGATTGCGCTACTCGCCGCGGCCGGTGCCGGCGGTGGTGTGTACTGGTTCACAGCGAAATCGCCCGACGCCACGTCCGAGCAGGGCGCGAAGGCGAAAAACAAAGCTGAGAAACCCAAAGGACCTGCGATCTACGTCGAGTTCGATCCGCCGTTCGTCGTGAACTTCGAGGCGCGCGGCATGACCCGCTTCCTGCAGGTGACGGTGCAAGTGATGACGCGCGATCCGATCACTGCCGATCTCGTGAAGCAACACGACCCGGTGATTCGCAACGACCTACTCATGCTCTTCGGCAATCAGACGCACGAAACGATCAGCACTCGTGAAGGCAAGGACCAGCTTCGCGGCCAAGCCTTGGAAGTCGTCGCGAAAGCGATCGAAGCCGAGGGCGGCGACGGCCGGAATGTGGAACAGCTGTACTTCACTTCGTTCGTCATGCAATGACGAAGCAGTGATGAAGGTGAGGAAAGTGACGCAGGCAAGAGCAATCGACCTCGAACACCACGACACCTTTTAACCTTCATCACCTTCATCACCTTCATCACCTTCATCACTTCCATCACTGCCATCACGGACTTATGTCCCCCAACGACGTACTAAGCCAAGACGAAATCGATGCCCTTTTGCATGGTGTCGATAGCGGCACTGTCAATACGGTTCCGGAGGTGACGCCGGGCGAGGCGCGTGCCTACGATTTCGCCAACCAGGTTCGCATCGTCCGCGGGCGCATGCCGACGCTCGAGATGATCAACGAGCGATTCGCGCGGCTGTTTCGTACGAGCCTGTTCAACATGCTCCGGCGTGGCCCGGAAGTGGCCGTCGCACCGATCAGGATGCTGAAGTTCTCCGAGTACGTGCAAGGCTTGCATGTGCCGACGAGTCTCAATCTCGTGAAGATCCTGCCGCTTCGCGGTACGGGGCTCGTGGTCCTCGATCCGAAGCTCGTGTTCGCGGTTGTCGACAACTTCTTCGGTGGTAATGGGCGTTTCGCAAAGATCGAAGGTCGCGAGTTCACGGCGACTGAAACGCGCGTCATCCACTTGCTGCTGAAGCACATCTTCGCCGATGCGAAGGAAGCCTGGTCGAGCGTTGCCCGCCTGGACATCGAGTATCTGAATTCCGAGATCAATCCGCACTTCGCGAACATCGTGAGCCCGACCGAGATCGTCGTGGTCACGAGCTTTCATATCGAATTGGACGGAGGCGGCGGCGATCTTCACATCACGATGCCTTACGCGATGATCGAACCCTTACGTGAGTTGCTGGATGCCGGCGTCGCAAGCGATCGCGTCGAGCACGACGAGCGCTGGATGCTGGCGCTCAAGGAGGAGATCGAAGACGCGGAGGTCGAGCTCTCGACCGTGCTCGGCCGCGGGCGCATCACGATGCAGCAGCTCCTCGAGCTCCAGACCGGGGATATTTTGCCGTTCGATTTCAGTGGACGCGCGACGGTCCTCGCGGAGGACGTGCCGATCTTCCGCGGCACGTTCGGCGTGTCCCACGGTCAGCAAGCCGTTCAGATCGAAGAACGCGTCGCGCGCCACAAGCCGAAGCTCCTAGACAAGCTGCTCGCCAGCAAGGTTTGACAGACGAATCTCAGCCATATCCGGATCCAACATGAACGCCAAAACGAACGAGAGCTCCGCACGCGCTGCTGAGTTCAACGATCTTCAAGACCAAGGCCCTTCGGAGGGGGTGCGGGACGTCAATCTGGAAGTGATTCTGGATGTGCCGGTGACGTTGTCCATGGAAGTAGGTCGCACCCGAATTCCGATTCGTAACTTGCTCCAGCTCAATCAGGGCTCAGTGGTCGAGCTCGATCGTGCTGCGGGTGAGCCGCTCGATGTCTTCGTGAACGGCACGCTCGTCGCGCACGGCGAAGTCGTCGTGGTGAACGACAAGTTCGGAATTCGCCTGACGGACGTGATCAGTCCGGCGGAACGGATTCGGAAGCTGAAATAGTGCAGGTGATGAAGGTGATGCAAGTGACGCAGGTGATACAGGCCAGACGCCCGGTTGCGGTAGCGACCGCGTGGAGGTGCGCTATGGCGGTAGCCATGCGCGCTCTGGCGTACATCACCTGCGTCACCTCCATCACTTTCATCACCAGCTCGGCTGCCTTCGCAGCCGAGCCCTTCGCCGCCCCTCGTGCTGCGGAGCCGGTTGCGACCTCCCCTGCGGCGGGTCTGGTGCAGGTGACTTTCTCGCTCTTGCTCGTGTTGGCTGCAGTGTTCGCCGCGGCGTGGGCAGTGCGTCGCTTGAAAGGATTCGGCCGTTTGGGACCGGGTGCGATCGAGGTGATCGCCGACGTGGCGCTCGGACCGAAAGAGCGCGCAGTGCTCGTGCAAGTCGGCAAGCAACAACTCTTGCTTGGTGTTGCGGCCGGCAATGTGAGCACGCTGCATGTTCTCACTGAGCCCGTCACGCTGAATCAGAAAATGCCTGTTTTGGGACAAGCCGAGGCGCAGCAGTCCGCGAGCACGCCCATTCCGCCTCACCTGCAGTTCAAGACGATTCTGAAGCGGAGCTTGGGTCTATGATGCGCGAGGAAGCGCAACGGATGAGCTGCGGCTCTCGACGTGGGTGGTTAGCGGCGTTCGCTGCACTCGCGGCTCTCGTTGCGCCGATGCTTGCCTCGGCCGCTGGTATTCCGGCCGTCACCGTCACGAGCACGCCGGGCGGGCAGCAGTATTCGCTGACCCTGCAGATTCTGATCCTCATGACGGCAGTAACGCTGCTGCCGGGCATCGTGTTGATGATGACCTCGTTCACTCGCATCGTGATCGTGCTTGCGATCTTGCGGCAAGCGTTAGGCGCAGGACAGGCGCCGCCGAATCAGGTGCTCATCGGATTGTCGTTGTTTCTCACGCTGTTCGTCATGGGTCCGGTCGTGGACAAGATCAATGCGGACGCGGTGCAACCCTATATGGAGGGCACGATCGACGCCACGACCGCGCTGAGCCGTGGTGCGGAGCCATTGAAGCGGTTCATGCTCGATCAAACGCGCGAAAGCGACATCGCCACCTTCGTCCGGATCTCTGGCGGGCAGGGTTTCGAGAAGCCAGAAGACGTTCCCCTCCGCATCCTCGTACCGGCGTTCGCGACGAGCGAGCTCAAGTCCGCCTTCCAGATTGGCTTTCTGATCTTCATCCCATTCGTGATCATCGATCTCGTCGTGGCGAGCGTCTTGATGTCGATGGGCATGATGATGCTCTCGCCGGTGCTCATCTCGCTGCCGTTCAAGCTCATGCTGTTCGTGCTCGTCGACGGATGGGGACTCATCATGGGAACGCTGGCGGCGAGTTTCTACACGTAGGGAATCGGCCAACCGGCAAATTGGCCACTGGCATCTGGCCAGAATCAGACAAGAGCACATGCAAGCAGCACGACATTCACTTCTCCCTCTGGCCAGTAGCCGACGGCCCGTTTGCCAGCAGGCCTAAGCATGACTCCCGACATCATCATGACCATCGGCCAGCGTGCGTTGGAGACGACGATGCTGCTCGCCGCGCCCTTGCTGCTTGCGGCGTTGCTGATCGGTCTGCTCGTCGGCGTGTTTCAAGCGGCGACGCAGATCAACGAAATGACGCTCTCGTTCATTCCGAAGCTCGTCGGCATGGCGGTGACACTCGTCATCGCGGGCCCGTGGATGCTGAAGGTGATCGTGAGCTACACGCGTGAGTTGTTCGAGAGCATTCCGGGGCTCATCGGATAGGAAGAAGTGATTAGTAGTTAGTGATTAGTCCAGAACAAACACCCGCCAACCACTAACCACTAACCATTAACCACTCGCCAGAGCGCTTCATGATCTCGCTCACCACTGGCCAACTCGAAGTCTGGCTCGCCCAGTACATCTGGCCGTTCGTTCGGATCGGTGCCTGCTTCATGGCGGCGCCGGTCTTCGGCGCGCAATTTGTTCCTGCGCGCGTACGGTTGCTACTCGCGGCAGCGGTGACGTTGATCGTGGCACCGCTCGTGCCTCCACCCGATGTCGCAACGTTCTCGGCGGCAGGTGTCGTGGTGACGTTTCATCAAGTGATCATTGGCGTCGCGACGGGATTCGCGTTGCAAATCATCTTTGATGCATTGGCGATGGGTGGCCAGCTTCTTTCGAACACGATGGGCTTGGGATTCGCATTCAACGTCGACCCATTGCGCGGCGCGAGCACACCTGTATTGGGCCAGCTGTACATGCTGCTGGTCACGCTGACCTTTCTCGCGCTCAATGGGCACCTCGTTCTCATCGAGACGCTCGTGCAGGGTTTTGTGACGTTGCCGGTCAGCACGAGCGGGCTCGGCTCGAACGCGATGTGGTCATTGGTCGCGTGGGGTGGGCAGCTGTTCGCTGGCGCGCTCGCGGTCGCGCTCCCTGGTATGACGGCGCTGCTCGTCGTGAACCTCGGCTTCGGTGTCATGAGTAGGGCAGCGCCGACGTTGAACTTGTTCGCCGTCGGTTTCCCAGTCACGTTGATTTTCGGTCTCGTGATCGTGTGGGCAGGACTCCCGTCCGTGCAAGCGGCATTCACGGAGTCCCTCGAAGCGGCATTCGAGCTGCTGCGCAGCTTGGTGGCAGCGAACTGAGTTGCTCTTCTTTCTGACCAGCGCCCAGTACCCAGTAGCCCAGTGCCCGATTTCCCATGGCCGATAACGATCAAGCCCAGGAACGAACAGAACAACCGACACCTAAGCGCCTCGAGGAAGCGAGGCGCAAAGGTCAGATTCCGCGTTCTCGAGATTTGACGGCAGCAGCGGTGATGCTGACCGGTGGCTCGGCTCTGTACATGCTCGGCGGCTCCATCGCGGGTCAGTTGCACGGGATGATGCAGCGGAGCCTGACCCTCAGTCGCGACGAGGCGCTCGACACGATGTATCTGATGCCTGCATTGGCCGCGGCCGCGGCGGAAGGACTACGCGCGGCAATGCCCGTGCTACTGCTGATCATGCTCGCGGCGATCATGGCGCCGCTCGTCCTCGGCGGCTGGAGCTTCAGCACCGAATCGCTCGCACCGAAGCTCGAGCGGTTGAATCCGCTCGAGGGATTCAAGCGCATGTTCTCGATGCGCAGCTTGATCGAGCTCGCCAAAGCGCTCGCAAAGTTCGGCACAGTGGCGGCCATTGCAGCCCTCGTGCTGTGGAACGATGCTCAGGAGCTCCTTGCGCTCGGGCGCGAGCCGACGGCGATGGCCATCGGGCACGCCATCAAGCTCAGCGGCCAGGGTTTGCTCGCGATCTCGGCGGGCTTGCTGCTCATCGCAGGCATCGATGTGCCATACCAGCTCTGGCAGTACGCGAAACAGATGAAGATGAGCCGGGAAGAGATTCGCCAAGAGATGAAGGAGAGCGAAGGCTCGCCTGAAGTGAAGGGCCGAATCCGTCAGATTCAGCAGGAGATGGCGCGCCAACGCATGATGCAGGACGTGCCGAAGGCGGACGTGGTCGTTACCAACCCGACGCATTTCGCTGTCGCCTTGCGTTACGACGAGAAGCGTATGCGCGCACCGATCGTTGTCGCAAAGGGCGTGGATCTCGTCGCCGCCCGCATCCGCGAAGTCGCAGGCGAGCACAACGTCGCCGTCTTCGAAGCGCCGCCGCTCGCGCGCGTGCTCTATCGGAACGTGGATATCGGCGGGGAGATCCCTTCAAGTCTCTACGTCGCCGTCGCTCAAGTGCTGAGCTACGTCTTCCAACTCCGTGTCGCCAAGCGGTCAGGGATGCAGCCGCCGGACAGGCCTGATGTTCAAGTAACGGAGTGACAAAGTCGGAGCCCTCACCCTAACCCTCTCCCTCGAGGGAGAGGGGATTGGTTTCGCCTCTCCCGTGGGGAGAGGCCGCCAGCGAAGCGGCGGGTGAGGGGCACCGCGCTTGTCGCACGCCGGCTTTCAGATACATCTCAAAGAGCCTTCGTCACATTGAGCTCCGCTGTGCCTCGTCCCCGCGCCGCGCAGGCGCGAGCCTCTGACTTCGTCACTCCGTCACCTCGTCACTCCGTCACTTCGTCACTAGGCCGCGCAATGCGCGGCCGTACGCCATCCCCTCAACCCCTCTGCATCCATCCACCGAACGCGTCCTTTTCAAACTGTGAAGGAGTGCCGCGAGCTGGCGACAGCCGTGGCTCGGGAGTTGCACCTATTAAGGCAAAGCAAATCGCGACGGATAACTGACGCGCAATGTGGGTGACGGAAGTGATGGAAGTGATGGAAGTGACGAAGGCCAGAAAAGATGCGCAGCACGCGTCCTCTCTGGCTAGGGCCTACAGCCTACAGCCTACAGCCTGAACAAGATGGCCACTGCTGCTGCAACAAACTTCGATCTACGCGCGCTCGTTCGCTCGGGCATCGGCGTGCCCGTGGGCGTCCTCGCGGTGTTGGCGATGGTGATCGTGCCGCTGCCGCCGCTCGCGCTCGATGTATTGTTCACCTTCAACATCGCCCTTTCACTGATCGTCGTGATGGCGGTCTTCTATGTATTGCGGCCGCTCGACTTCGGCATCTTCCCGACCGTGCTGCTGCTCGCGACTTTGCTTCGTCTCGCTTTGAACGTCGCGTCCACTCGCGTGGTGCTGCTGCACGGTCATACCGGATCGCATGCTGCCGGCAAGGTCATCGAATCGTTCGGCGAATTCGTGATCGGCGGCAACTACGCTGTCGGTGTGGTCGTGTTCGCGATTCTGACGATCATCAACTTCGTCGTGGTCACGAAGGGCGCGGGCCGCATCTCGGAAGTCAGCGCGCGCTTCACCTTGGATGCCATGCCCGGCAAACAGATGGCGATCGATGCCGACCTCAATGCAGGGCTCATCACTCAAGAAGAGGCACGCACTCGTCGCGCCGAAGTGCGCGCGGAAGCGGACTTCTACGGCTCGATGGACGGTGCCAGCAAGTTCGTGCGTGGCGATGCGACCGCGGGCATTCTGATTCTCGTCATCAATATGCTCGGCGGCATCAGCATCGGAATGATGGCGCACGACATGTCATTTTCCGACTCGGCCCGCGTGTACACGCTGCTGTCGATCGGCGATGGGCTCGTAGCGCAGATTCCCGCGTTGCTGCTCTCCACTGCGGTCGCAATCATCGTGACGCGCATGTCGAAATCGCAAGACATGGGCGGCGAGCTCGCGAAGCAGCTCTTCGGGCAACCGCGCGCCCTCGCGATCGCTGCCGCGCTCCTTGGCGCGATGGGTGTGGTTCCCGGAATGCCGAACGTCGCGTTCCTCCTCATGGCCTCGCTGTGCGGTGGGGCGGCATGGCTGCTTCACAAGCGCTCGATGGTCGAACCAGAAATCGTCGAAGCGCCGCCTGCGCCGCCGCCACCTAGCGCAGAGTCGCGCGAGCTCACGTGGGATGACGTGCAGCCCGTCGACATCATCGGCTTGGAGGTGGGCTATCGCCTCGTTCCGCTCGTGGACAAGGCGCAAGGTGGCGATCTATTGGCGCGTATTCGTGGAGTGCGTCGCAAGCTCACGCAGGATCTCGGCTTCCTAGTGCAAGCCGTTCACATCCGCGACAACCTCGATCTGGCGCCGAACTCGTATCGAATCAATCTCGCCGGCGTACCGGTGGGCGAGGGCGTGATCTACCCCGAACGCGAGCTTGCGATCAACCCGGGCAAAGTGTTCGGACAGTTGTCTGGTATCGAGACGCGCGATCCGGCGTTCGGGATGGAAGCGGTCTGGATCGAGCCCGGCTCCCGCGATCACGCGCAGACACTCGGCTATACCGTGGTGGATGCGAGCACCGTCGTTGCCACCCATCTGAGTCACGTCATTCAGACGCACGCGCACGAGTTGCTCGGCCATGAAGAAGTCCAGCAGCTGCTCAATACGCTTGCAAAGACTGCACCGAAGCTCGTCGAAGATCTGACGCCCCGTCTGCTGCCGCTCGGAACGGTCGTACGCACGTTGCAAGGTCTGCTTGCAGAGCGTGTGCCGATTCGCAACATGCGCACGATCGTCGAGACGCTAGCGGAGCATGCAGCGCGAACGCAGGATCCTGTGCAGCTCCAAGCGCACGTTCGAGTCGCACTCGGTCGCCAGATCGTTCAGGACATCGCAGGCATGTCGACGGAGCTGCCGGTCATCACGCTCGAGCCCGATCTCGAGCAGTTGCTCACAAACTCTCTCGCGGGAACGGCTGCAGCAACGCCCGGGCTCGAACCGGGTCTCGCCGAGCGCATGCAGCGCCGTCTTGCCGAAGCGGCGCAGCGCCAAGAGCTGAGCGGCGAACCCGCAGTCTTGCTCGTGCCGCCGCAATTGCGAACGACGCTTGCGCGCTTCATGCGCTCGATCGTGCCGAGCATGCACGTGCTCGCGTGGAATGAGATTCCGGATAACCGCAAGGTGAGATTGGTGACGGCGGTGGGGCGATGAGCATGGGCAATCGGCTAACTGGCCACTGGCATAGGGCAGAACGGAAGGCGCGAGCGCGTCGATTTCGGATGAGATCACGATGAGAACAGAAAGACATATGTGTCTCCCTACTGCGCACGCGTATCTCTGGCCAGTGGCCAGTGGCCAGTTGGCCGTTGGCCGCATTCGCGGAGCGCGCGCATGAAACTCAAACACTACCGCGCAACCGACATGCGCCAGGCGCTGCGGCTCGTGCGCGAAGCGCAGGGGCCGGATGCGGTCATCCTGTCGACTCGCCGCGTGAATGGAGGCGTTGAAGTCGTAGCCGCGGTCGATTACGACACCGAAGGAGGTGTCGATACGTACGGACGAGAGGCCGACGCTGCATCCGCTGACCTCGATTCGCAGCTCGCCACTGTTTCCGGAAGAGCAACCGCGGCATCGCACGTGACCCGCGATCGCAGGGAGACCGCGCCCGAGGTCCCTGCGAGGGATCTGAATGACTTCGCGAGACGCTTTGCTGCGGAGCGGCTCGAGCTGCCGGATCACTCTTCGGATATGAACGAAGAGTTGCGAACGCTGCGACGCATGCTCGAGACGCAGCTTGCGACGTTGGCGTGGAACGATCTATCTCGTCGCGCGCCGGTGCAGACGGAGCTGCTCAAGCAGCTCACTGTGCTCGGTCTCGCGCACGATCTTGCGGCGGAGCTCGTGACGCAGTTGCCTGCGCGGCTGGAGCTTTCCGAAGCCCATCGTCTATCGGTCGCGCTGATTGCACGGCGAATCGAAGTCGCCGATGAGCGTTGGCTCGATAACGGCGGCGTCGTCGCAATGATCGGCGCGACGGGCGTCGGCAAGACGACGCTGATCGCTAAGCTGGCTGCGCGCTGGTTGCTGCGGCATGGTCCGCGAGACATCGCATTGATCTCGACAGATTCGATTCGAATCGGCGCTCAGGAACAGATTCACACGCTGGGGAGATTGCTCGGTGTGCCTGCATACGCAACCGAAGGTCCCGCGGAGCTACCGCAATTGCTCGATCACTTGGACGACAAGCGACTCGTGTTAATCGACACGGCCGGATATGGCCAGCGAGATCCTCGTCTTGCCGATGAGCTAGCGATGCTGGCATCCGCGAGCGATCGAATCGAAACCTCTCTCGTGCTGTCCGCCGCGTCGCAGGCAGGCGCGATCGAAGAGGCCGTCGAGCGCTTCTCAGCCGCGCAGCCTGCGACCTGTGTGCTCACGAAGCTGGACGAGGCGACGAGCCTCGGCGGCTCGCTATCGATGCTCGTGCGCTCCAGATTGCCGCTGGCCTACGTGACGGACGGTCAACGTGTGCCCGAGGACATCAGCCCCGCGCGAGCTCATCAGTTGATCGCGCGCGCGGTCGAGCTCTCCCGCAAGGCCGGTGCCGAAGCGGATGAAGACTTGCTGCGCAGACGTTTCGGTGGAGTGGCTCATGCACTCGCGTAACACGTCGCCTGAAGTGATAGACAAAGAAATCGCGAACGATGGGGAGCACAAACTCACCTATCGTGCGCCTCGCATCGATACTGCGCTCCTGACGATCGTCGTGCAGCCGAGTCCCTACTCGAAACGCACGCCGCTCGGCCGAAGCCGCACATCCACAATTCGAAGACGGTGGTTCTCATGATTGAAGCTACGCAAACATCCGGATTGAAGCGCGCCGCGCAGCCGGGGCCGGTCCAGGTGATTGCCGTAACAGGCGGAAAGGGCGGAGTCGGCAAGACGAGTGTTGCGGTGAATCTCGCGACCGCACTTGCCTCCGCTGGCAGGCGCGTGATGTTGCTCGACGGGGATCTCGGGCTAGCGAACGTCGATGTGTTTCTCGGCCTATCGCCCCGACACACGATGGCACACGTTCTCTCCGGCGAACGCTCGCTCGAGGAGATCATCATCGAGTCGCCGCAAGGATTCAAAGTGGTGCCGGGTGCTTCGGGCGTGGCCGAACTCGCGAACTTGTCCGCTGCCGGACATCTCGGGCTCGTGCAGGCATTCAGCGCGTTGAGCGGGCGCATCGACACGATGATCGTTGATACCTCCGCGGGCATCTCGCACAGTGTGGTGCAGTTCACGCAGGCCGCGCAGCAGGTGCTGCTCGTCGTGTGCGACGAACCTGCGTCGATGACAGATGCCTACGCACTCACCAAAGTGATGAGCCGGGGCCATGGAATCACGACGTTCCGAGTAGTCGCGAACATGGTTCGCTCGCCGGGCGAGGGCGAGAATCTGTTCCGCAAGCTCGAGCGCGTCACCAGTCGCTTCCTCGATGTCACGCTCGACTACGTAGGGGAAATCCCGGAAGACCCATACCTCAAGCGCGCAATTCGTGAACAGCGTCCGGTTCTAGCAGCCTTCCCGGCGTGCCCCGCGTCACGAGCATTCAAGAAACTCGCATTGAAAGCCGATAAATGGCCTGTACCGGACTGCCCGCGAGGAAACCTCGAGTTCTTCGTCGAGCGCCTCGTGCGCAAGCCCCAGGCGCGCCTGGAGGTGGTGCAATGAGCGTCGGCGCATACAAGGCGGTCTCGAACGCGGCGAACGCAGACTCACTGGTGCTGCGACACGCCGAGCTGGTGAAACGAATTGCCTACCACCTTGCAGGGCGGTTGCCTGCTTCGGTGGAAGTAGATGATTTGATCCAGGCCGGAATGCTCGGCCTGCTGGAAGCGGCGGCGCACTACACCGCGGACCGCGGGGCGAGCTTCGAGACATATGCGGGTATTCGGATCCGCGGTGCGATGCTCGATGCGCTTCGCAAGTTGGATTGGGCGCCGCGTTCCGTGCATCGCAAGGCTCGGGCGGCTGCCGCCGCGATTCGCGAGATCGAGTCGGAGCTCGGGCGCGAAGCGCGCGATGGCGAGATCGCGCATCGCATGGGTGTGTCGATCGAGGAGTACCACAAGATCGCACACGATGCGGCGAGCTGTCGGATCGCGAGCTTGGATGAGACGAACGGCGAGGACGATTCGCTGCTCGGTCGAGTGGAGGACGAGCATGCCGATCCGTTCCTCGATGCGACCGAGGACGGATTTCGCGCGGCGCTCGCAATTGCGATCTCGGAGCTGCCCGAGCGCGAGCGGCTCGTGATGTCGTTGTACTACGACGATGAGTTGAATTTGAAGGAGATCGGCGCGGTGTTGAAAGTGACCGAGTCGAGAGTGTGTCAGTTGCATGGGCAGGCGTTGGTGAGATTGAAAGCACGCCTCGTCGAGTGGCGCGATCGATCGGACAAGAGAAGCTAGTCGCAAGCGGGTTTGGATTCGAGGAGATGGAAGTGAGCAAAGATATGAAGTTCCTGGTGGTCGACGACTTCTCGACGATGCGTCGGATCATCAAGAACCTGCTGAACGATCTCGGCTACGCGAACGTGACGGAAGCAGACGACGGCCAAACCGCGCTGCCGATGTTGCAAGGGGGTGGCTTCGATTTTCTGATCACCGATTGGAATATGCCGGGGATGCCCGGCCTCGATCTGCTCAAGGCGGTTCGTGCCGATCCCAAGCTCGCGAAGATGCCGGTGCTCATGCTCACTGCGGAAGCGAAGCGCGAGCAGATCATCGAAGCTGCACAAGCGGGTGTGAATGGCTACGTCATCAAGCCGTTCACGGCGGTCACGCTTAAAGAGAAGATCGACAAGATCCTCGAGCAGCGAGCGAATGCAGCGTGAGAGGCCAACTGGCCAACCGGCCACTGGCAACTGGCCAGAAAAGTCTAGTTCGAGCCAGCGGCCATTGGCCGGTTGGCCGGTAGCCGAGCGGAACCATGTATGACTACCTCAATCACCTCGATACGCGAAGAGTACGGCGCCAGCGTTGCGGCGTTGGCGGGTGCACTTGCGGCGGGAGATGAGGCGCGCTTTCTCGAAGAGCTCGATGCGCTCGTGCAGCGACGCGAGCTCGCTCTTTTCGGCGAGCTGCGCAAGCTCACGGGCGATCTGCAATCGGCGCTCGATCGCTTCAAGCTCGATCCGCGACTGCTCACGCTCGCGGAGAAAGAAGTGCCCGACGCGCGGCATCGGCTCGATCACGTTCTCAAGCTCACCGACGAAGCCGCGCATCGGACGATGGATCTCGTGGAGAAATCCGCGCCGCTCGCGGAGCGAACCGCGCGCGAGGCGGCGGAGATCGTCGAGCTATGGACCCGCTTTCGGGCTCGCAAGATCGCCGTCGATGAGTTTCAGCGAATGGTCGAGCGCATGGATGGATTCCTGAACGCGGCGTGCAGCGACATGGATCATGTCCGCAGCAATCTTTCGGAAGTTCTGCTTGCACAAGGCTTTCAGGATCTTTCGGGGCAGATCATTCGCGGTGTGATGAAGCTCGTGACGGAGCTCGAGCTGGCACTCACCGATCTCGTTCGTCTCTCGAATTCGAAGCCGCGCACGGGCAAGCCGTTGAGCGATGAAACGCGTCGTGGCTTCGGGCCTGTCATTCCGGGGATAAACAGCGGACCTGCCGTCAGCGATCAGGACGATGTGGATGCGCTTTTGTCTGGACTGGGGATGTGAGTCAGAGAGAAGTTGGATAGGCGATAGCGGATAGGCGATCGGTCAAGAGGCGGAAGTGAATGGCAGTAGCTAGCGGCATGGTCCTGGAGAGAGCCGATGGACAGAGTTCAGGCCGCGAGCCTGAACATGCTCTGACTATCCGCGATCCGCTATCCGCCTTCGCCTTCTAAGCATCATGGACATCTTAAGTCTCATCGGTCTGGTGCTTGCGGTCTGCGCGGTCATCGTTGGCTCCATCTTGAAAGGGGCCGGCGTCAAAGCGCTGTTATCCGCTGCCGCGTTCATGATCGTGATTGTGGGCACGATCGCAGCCATCTGCGTACAGACACCGCTGCCCGTCATGAAGCGTGCGATGCGGATTCTTCCGTGGATCTTTCGCCCGCCGGATGTGCAGCGAACCGAGCTGATCAAGCGCATGGTCGAGTGGAGCAACACGGCGCGCAAGCAAGGGCTGCTCGGTCTCGAGGGCGCGATCGAAAAGGAGAGCGATGATTTCGTTCGTAAAGGACTGCAGCTCGTCGTGGACGGCAGTGAGCCCGATGTGATCCGCAATACGCTCGAGGTGGACCTGCACGTTCGCGAGCAGGCCGACACGCGCGCTGCGAAAGTCTTCGAAGGCATGGGCGTGTATGCGCCGACGCTTGGCATCATCGGTGCCGTGCTCGGCCTCATGTCGGTCATGCAGAATCTGGCTGATCCGAGCAAGCTCGGCCAAGGCATTGCGGCCGCGTTCGTCGCGACCATCTACGGCATCGGCCTTGCGAACCTGTTCTTCCTCCCTGCAGCAAGCAAGTTGAAGGTAGCGATTCAGTCGATGAGCGAAGCTCGCGAGATGGTCATCGAAGGCATGATCTCGATCGCACAAGGCGAGAACCCACGCAGCATCGAGTCGAAGCTGCAGGGGTATCTGCACTAGGCGGCCAACTGGCCAACCGGCCACTGGCATCTGGCCAGAGGAAGTCATGCTCACCTCAGAATCGATCGCGGCTTCAATTCCGAACCATAGACGCGCAGTGCGCGCTACAACCTCTGGCCAGGTGCCAGTGGCCAGTCGGCCAGTGTCCGCGCGGTAGCGCTATGGCGCGGCGGCATCGACACGAAGAGCACACGAACCACGAGGCGTGGGCGATTCCCTATGGGGATCTGATCACGTTGTTGCTCGCGTTCTTCGTCGTGATGTATGCGATGTCATCGGTGAATGAAGGCAAGTACCGCGTGTTGTCCGATTCGCTCGTAGCGGCGTTTCGAGGCGCACCGCGTACGCTCGAGCCGATTCAAGTGGGCGAGAAGACCCAGGGCTCGGGAGCCGATATTCACATGACGATCGTGCAGCAAGCGATGTTGGAAGGCCAGCCGCGCGAGCTCATGGCGCCGATCGTCGACTCTCCTTTGATACGCGAGGATTTCCGTCAGTCACCGGATCGTGCGGAGCAAGCCGAAGCACTCGAGAGCGTCGCTCAGGAAGTGGAGCGCGCGATGGCGGGACTCATCGAGAAGGACCTCATCGTCGTGCGTCGACATGGACTGTGGGTGGAAGTCGAGATCCGCACAGACATTCTGTTTCCAAGCGGCGTCGCGACGCTCTCGCCGAACGCGGTGACCATACTCGAGCAGCTCGCCGCGACGCTGACGCCGTTTCCGAATCCGATTCGCGTCGAAGGACACACGGACAACTTGCCCATCAACACGCGCGCATTCCCGTCGAACTGGGAGCTTTCCGCCGCGCGTGCCGCAAGTGTCGTGCATCTGTTCATGAAAGAGGGCATCGCCCCGCATCGTCTCGCCGTCATCGGCCTAGGCGAGCACCGTCCCATCGCAGCGAACGAGACACCCGACGGCCGCAACGCGAATCGCCGCGTCGTACTCGTCATCCTGAGCGGCAATGGCATGCCCGAAGGCGACTACGGCCAAGAGCGCGGCGCGCCCGACGATGCAACGATCACAGACAACCTCTCCACCGAATTACCGCCATCTATGGAAGTGCCGGAGCCCACATTGGAGTTGGCTGGGCCCATAGATCTGCTCAAGTGAGAACAAAGCCGTGCTATCGACGGCAAGGAAGCCCGTCGGCAGGGTCAGAGGGGATCGTCGCACAATCTTGCGAACTCTTCTTCGATTCACCTCGGATGCTTATCTGAGCTTACAAGCATTTCTGATCGTTGAAGCGCCTCTGACCCTGCCGATAGGCTCCCTTGCCGTAGACTCGATGTGCGAGTCGAAGGCTCCCTTGCCGTCGATAGTGCGGCTTCCTCCCGTCGCAAACGACGCTTCCGCGTTGGCACGCCTCATGCTTCATCCCTCCTAGAGTCCTCATCGCTGCGCCAGACATTTGACGGCGCGAGTGTGACGAGAGTCACAGGAGTTTTCGTATGTTCGAGATCTTGCCGAATCCTTCGCTCGAGATGGTGTTGATCGCTATTCGGGCGCTCTTGTTGATCGGCGCATTTTGGGTGTTTGCGCTCGCGTTCATTCGCTGGCGGCGAGCCGATGAGCGCAGCACGGAGCGCCTGCATGCGCAGCTCGACCGCGCGTTCGCGGAAGTGCGCAGCTTGCACGAAACCGTCGCTGTGATGAGCGCACGTTTGGAAGCCATGAGCGAGCGGGCCGACGTTGGAGCTCGGCTCGCACCCGCCGGTCCGATCAGCGCGCAGCGCGGTTACGACCTTGCACAACGGCTCGCGAAGAATGGATCCAACATCGAGGAGTTGATCGAAAGCTGCGGTCTCACACGCCACGAAGCAGAGCTGCTCACACGCTTGCACGGAAGTAAGAACAAGGAGACGAGCGCGCAGATCAACTGGAACAAGCGCACCGCGGCCGCAACGAATCAAACACCGACATGGCCCATGCAGAACGCACCGCAGCCACCCACTCCGCCGACACCCGCACCGACGGGGAGGAAGAGGGGGTCGTTGGTGAGTGTCGTGGGCTAATCCAGGAAAGCCTCCGCGACGTGCTTCGGCGAGAAAGCCTATCGGCAAGAAAGCCTCTGCGAACACGCTACGGCAAGAAAGCCTGTCGGCAGGTAAGAGTCCGAGCGAAGAGCGTCAACCGAACGCTTCTGACTTGCCGACAGGCCTACGTGCCGACGCAGCTCGGCTTTCCTGCCGTTAGGCTCTCTTGCCGATAGGCTATCCGCCTAGGGGCGCTTGCCCGTCACCATCCACGCAAACGCCAGCACATGCGCCACCGCCACGTAGAGCTCGCGCGGAATTTCGCGGCCGAGATCGAGGCGGGAGAGGGCGGAGGCGAGTGCAGCGTCTTCTTGGAGGGGAACATTGTGCTCGCGGGCAGTTTCAACGATGCGCTCGGCGACGTCGCCGCCGCCTTTGGCGACGACGCGAGGCGCACCGCGTCCGCTGTAGTGCAGAGCGACCGCGACGGGAGGACGTTTCTCGGTCATGCGCGTACGTCCAGCAAACGTACCGGTCGTGGACCCGTATCCCCTGCAGGCATTCCGTGCAGGCACACGACTCGGTCGACTTCGAGTCCAGCATCGCGCAGCATCGCTTCGAGCTCGTCGGATCGAGCAGCAAGTGCGTCGACGACACCTGCTGATTCCGCGCGTAATTGCACGCCGATGCGCTGACCGCGCAACGTGACGCGCGCGTGCAAGCCGCCGATTGCTCCTAGATCGAGAGCCGCTTCGATCGTCCATGCTTCATCTGATTCGGCACCCCTTCGATTGCGCTCGTCTTGCTCGATGCGCAGCCTCAGCATGCTCGCGCGATCGTCATGCTTGATGGGAAGTTCGATGAGCAGCGAGGGCGCTTGCTCCGAGGCGTTGTTCGCGATCTGCACGGTCGTAAGCCGCGCGATCGCTCCTTCTGTCTGTCTCGAGAGCTCGTTCATCTGCTGTGCAGGCGTATCGAGCAGCGACAATGTAGCAGGCGCCGAGCCGAGCGGGGTCAAGGGGCCTTGCTGCGTGGGTACGGGCGCATGTCCCGCGATGTCCGAGCGCGCGGCCGCAGCGCGCGCACCGCTTTCCTGTAGTGCGCGGCTGAGCGTCAACATCAATGCCTTCAGGTCGCTTGCGAGCGAGCCATTGTGCTGAGCGGATGCGAGCCGCGCCTCGAGGAATGCGCCCGAGCGCTGGAGTGCCGCTTCGAGCGACTTCGGATTGGTCAACGAGTGCGCATTCGGGATCGACTGCCACAGGCGCGCTGCCGCTTCGAGCACATTACGGGGCAATGCTTCGCTCCCGGCTTTGCCTTGCGCGAGCCAGGCGAGGTTCGCAAGCATCATCGAGGGACTTTCCTGCTTGGGCATGAAGCGACGCAGCGCATCTGCCGTCGCAAGCGCATCCACACTTGCGGATCGCGCTGCCAGCGTTTCGAGCGCGAGCACGGGATGGGTGCGCAACACGCGCACCTGGAGCCGCTCGCCATCAGCAGGTCCATGCTGATCGCCCGAGGCCACACGCGCAGGATGACGTTGACCGCCGAGCTCGAGCCAGAGCTGACCCGTCTTGGCGTCGCGCACGGCTACGGCCTGGAGAATGGTGCCCACGCGCCATTCCGCCAACAGGCTCGTTCCCGCTGCCGCTGGCGCGGTTCCGCGAAAGCTCACGAGATCCAAACGCATGACGTCGAGCCGTCGCGGCTCCTTTGTGAAGGACTTCACTTGACATTAGCGGCAGCTCAAGCCCGCGCTTGAGCTGCCGTGATGGAAGTGATGAAGGTGACGTAAGTGATGGAGGCAAGAGGGCCCTGCCTTCTTGCAGCGCTGCTGACCTGCATCACCTCCATCACCTCCATCACCTCCATCACCTTCATCACTGTGGCGCGCTACGGCTTTCCCGTAGCGTCACTCCCCCAGAACGCGACCTAGCTCTCCTAAAGGCGTTCATCGAAATGCCGATATGGATCCTGAATCTGTGAAATCGCGTCGAGCTCGCGCTCGGCGCCGGTGACGTATCGCTTGCATGAAAACGACGAAGCGCAAATCGAAGACGGTGGAGAAGGTCGCGGAGCCGGTCGCTGAACGAGCGCCGGAGATATCGCGGCCTACGGTGTCCGTCATCAATCTGTCCAGCCACTGCACGATCAAGGATGCAGCCAAGCTGAAGGTCGATCTATGTGCGCTTGCGAATGAGGCTACAGATGTGGAGCTCGACGTGAGCGCAGTCGAGCGCATCGACACGGCCACCATGCAGTTGCTGTGCGCGTTCGCGCGCGATCGCGCGCAGCGGAATCAGAAAGTGATCTGGAAGGGCAATTCGCAAAGCTGGCGTGAGGCTGTGCGCCTGCTCGGAGCAGGCGAACTGCTCGGATGCGGGGGTTAGAGGGGATGGGAATGGTGCGAATTCTGGCAGTCGACGACTCTCCGTCGATGCGCGACATGGTCCGCATCGCGCTGACGAGTGCGGGCTTCGAGGTCACGCAGGCGATGGACGGCGAGGAGGCGCTCGCGCTGGCACGTCAACACTCGTTCGACCTCATTCTCTCCGACGTCAACATGCCGAAGATGGATGGCATCGCGCTCATTCGCGCACTGCGCGCCGAGGCGCCGTATCGGCATACGCCAATCCTGATGCTCACGACCGATGGCTCGGTCGATCGCAAACGCGAGGGCAAGGAAGCGGGCGCCACGGGTTGGATCGTGAAGCCCTTCGATCCGGCACAACTGATTGCCACGATGCTGCGAGTGCTGGGGTAAGTCATGGCGCTCGATCTCGCTCAATTTCATGACGCCTTCTTCGACGAGAGCTATGAAGCGCTCGATACGATGGAGGCTGCACTGCTCAAGTTGAACACCGGTGCGCCAGAGCCCGAGTTGATCAATACGATCTTCCGCGTCGCGCATTCGATCAAGGGCGGTAGCGCCACATTCGGCTTCTCCGAGGTCGCATCGTTCACGCACACCTGCGAGACGCTGCTCGATGAGCTGCGTGGAAATCGGATGCAGGTGACGCGTCATATCTCGGACTTGCTGCTCAAGTCCGTGGATGTGATCCGCGACATGCTGCGGGGTGTGCAGAACAAAGAACCTCTCGATGCTCAACGCGTCGCGGATCTTCAGTTCGATCTCGAGCTCGCCATTGCACAGAAGAATGCAGCTCCGGCAGCGGCGGAACCTTCGCCAGTCGTAGCCGCGCCGGCGCTTGCTGGTAAGCCGGCAGCTGCCAGAGCTGCCCACCGCTGGCGCATTCGTTTCAATCCTCATCCGCAGTTGTTCGTGCACGGCAACGATCCATTGCGCATGCTGCGCGAGTTGGCAGAGCTCGGTGAGATGGACCTCGAGCTCGACGCATCGAATCTTCCCCAGCTCGGGATGCTCGACCCGGAGTCGTGCTACTTCAGCTGGGACATCACAGTCGAGACGGATGCGACTCGCGATGTGATCGATCAAGTATTCGATTGGGCCGAAGGCGATTGCGATCTCAAGATCAGCGATGAGTTCGCCACCGCACCGGCGCGAGCCCAATCAACCCAGACGCCGCCTCAGGCTCAAGCGCAGCCAGCCGGCGGGTCGGGAGCCAACGTCGTAAGCATCGCGACGAGCGCACCGAAACCCGCGGAGACTACTAAACCTGCTGCCACGCCCGAGCATGGCGAGGCACCGAAGCACGGCTTGGGCGATGGCAGCTCCATTCGCGTCAGCACCGAAAAGATCGACGAGCTCATGAACACCGTCGGCGAGCTCGTCATCACGCAGTCGATGCTCAGTCAGCTCGGCACGAGAGTATCGGGGCCCGTTGCCGAGCAGCTGCGCTCGGGGCTCGCTCAGCTCGAGCGCAACATGCGCGAGCTGCAAGAGAGCGTCATGCGCGTGCGCATGTTGCCGATCAGCTTCGTCTTCAGCCGCTTCCCGCGCATGGTTCGAGATTTGAGCGCGCGTTTGTCGAAGCAGGTCGAACTGAAAGTGACCGGCGAGCAGACCGAGCTCGACAAGACCGTGCTGGAGAAGATCGGCGATCCGCTGGTCCATCTCGTCCGCAACAGCGTCGATCACGGCATTGAGATGCCGGAGCAGCGCGTGGCCGCAGGCAAGTCCGCAACCGGTACCGTCATTCTCGAGGCGTATCACAAGGGCGGCAATATCACGATTGAAGTAGGCGATGACGGCGGTGGCCTCGACAAAGACCGCATCCTCGCGAAAGCGCGCGCGCGCGGATTGATCGGTGCCAACGAGGTGCTCACCGACGATCAAGTGCACGAGCTCATCTTCCTGGCTGGATTCTCGACGGCGGAACAGACGACGGATATCTCCGGGCGCGGTGTCGGCATGGACGTCGTCCGCCGCAACATCAAGGAGCTTGGCGGCACGATCGAAGTGCGCTCGCAGCTCGGCAAAGGCTCGCGCTTCATCATTACGCTGCCGCTCACGCTCGCGATCGTCGATGGCCAATCCGTTGCCGTCGGCACGGAAACCTACATCGTCCCGCTCATCACGATCATCGAGTCTCTGCAACTCAAGCCGGGCATGGTGAATCGAGTGGCGGGCCAAGGCGAAGTGTTCTGGTTCCGCGAGCAGTACGTCCCGGTCGTACGGTTACACGAGATCTTCGGCCTCAAGCCTCGTGCGACTCAGTTGCACGAGGGCTTGATCATGGTCGTCGAAGGCGAAGGCAAAAGAGTCGGCCTGTTCGTCGACGATCTGCTCGGCCAGCAACAAGTCGTCATCAAATCGCTCGAGACGAACTTCCGTCGGGTCGATGGGGTGTCCGGCGCGACGATCCTCGGTGACGGTGCGGTCGCGTTGATCCTCGATGTGCCTGGCGTGATCCGCGTTGCCTCGCAGCGCGCCGCCGCGTGACAAGTACTTTTTGGTATTCGAAAGAGCCGGATAAGGAAGGCTAATGAAAACTCTCAACGTCAGTGTCAAGGCGAAGCTGTTCACGACTCTTGCCGTGAGCAGCATCGTCATGGTCATCGTCGGAGCGCTCGGGCTCTCCGGCGCACGATCGAGCAATGCGGACCTCGACGGGATCTTCTCGAATCGCTTCATGCCCACGGGCTGGGTGGGGACTATCGAGTCGCATTCTCGCGAGGTGCTGGAGCGCGCGGAGGAGATCGTCATTCGCCAGGACTCGAACAGCGCGAAAGCAGGCCTCGACTTGTTGAATCAGCGAACGGCGGAAGTCAAAGAGCTGACGGCCAAGCTGCAGGCAACCGAGCTGACGGACAAGGAGCGTGTGATCGTCGAAGAATTCGGGCGCCACGAAGACGCAGTGTTGAGTGCGGTGAACGATGCGCTGCTCGCCGCTCAGGCCGGCACATTCGACAAGGCCGAATCCGCCCTGCTCGATCGAGCACGCCCGGCTTACGAGAAGCTCACTGGCAGCGGCGATGCGCTGCTCACGATGCAGATCGAGGTGGCTCAGGAGATGCGTGCGGATGCCGAGAGCGCGTACAAGCGCAACCGCACCCTCATCATTGCAGCGATCGTCATCGGCATCGGTGCGGCGACCGTGATGCTCTTTCTCTTGATTCAGTCGATCGTGAGCGCGCTCAATGCCGCGGTGAGCATTGCGGATCGAATCGCAGGGGGGGAGCTCGGTAACGAGGTCCGCGTCGATTCGAACGATGAGCTCGGGCGTTTGTTGACGTCGCTCAAGCGCATGGACGCGAAGCTCGTCGAAATCGTCGGCGGAGTGCGCGGCAGCGCGGATGCCGTCGGCGCGGCGGCTCGCCAGCTTTCGCACGGCAACGACGATCTCTCCCAGCGCACGCAGGAACAGGCAGCGGCGCTCGAGGAAACCGCATCCAGCATGGAAGAGATGACCGCAACCGTGAAGCAGAACGCCGATAACGCGCGGCAGGCTAATCAGCTTGCAGTTGGTGCCCGTGAACAGGCCGAGAAGGGTGGAGCGGTCGTGCATCGTGCGATCGGCGCGATGGGCGAGATCAATGCATCCAGCCGCAAGATTGCAGACATCATCAGTGTGATCGACGAGATCGCGTTCCAAACGAATCTACTCGCGCTGAATGCCGCGGTCGAAGCGGCGCGTGCGGGCGAGCAGGGCCGCGGCTTTGCGGTGGTGGCGACCGAAGTTCGCAATCTCGCACAGCGTAGTGCGAGCGCCGCCAAGGAGATCAAGGATCTCATCAACGATTCCGTGGACAAGGTGAAGGTCGGCTCCGAGCTCGTCGATGAATCCGGCAAGACGCTCGCGGAGATCATGGAGAGCGTCAAGAAGGTCACGGACATCGTGGCTGAGATTGCAGCCGCGAGCGAAGAGCAGTCGGCCGGCATCGAGCAGGTCAACAACGCCGTCAGCCAGATGGACAACGTGACGCAACAGAACGCGGCGTTGGTCGAAGAGGCTTCGGCTGCAAGCAAGGCGATGGAACAGCAGTCCGCCACACTCGTGAGCCAGATTGGCTACTTCCGCTCGCGCGACGGTCGCGCAATCGTCCGCGAAGTTGCGGCAAGCGCGCCCGAAACACGCGCGACTGCACGCCCGACCTCGCGCACGCCCGCGCGTCCTGCCGCACCTCAGCGCCCCGCAGCGGGCGCAGCGAAGAGCGCGCCGCCGCAGCTCGCGCGTGCAAGCGGAGATGACAGTGTGTGGCAGGAGTTCTAATCCAACGGTGATGAAGGTGATGGAAGTGACGAAGGTGATGAAGGCCGCGCCGCTTCAAAAGCGCAATAGCTGAAGGATTCTCGAATGACTACGCTCAATGCTACGCCGGATGTGACCGCGGCCGGATCGAATCAGGTGCTCACTTTCACGCTGGGTGAGGAGACTTATGGGGTGGATATCCTGCGGGTGCAGGAGATCCGCGGCTGGTCGCCCGTGACGCGCATTCCGCAAGCGCCCACACACGTTCTAGGTGTGCTCAACCTGCGTGGGTCGATCGTTCCGATCGTGGACTTGCGCATGCGCTTCAATCTCGAGCGCGCCGAGTACACGGCGCTCACTGTCATCATCGTGCTGTCGATCGAGTCCTCGCTTGGACGGCGCGACTTCGGGTTGGTTGTCGATGGCGTATCCGATGTAATCGACGTGCCGAGTGGAGACGTCAAGCCGGCCCCGGATCTGGGAGGGCAGGCGAGCACGGAGTTCATCGAAGGTTTGGCCGCGGTGTCGGGACGCATGGTGATGCTGCTCGATATCGACAAGTTGATCGGCGGGGACGTCACGGGTGTGGCGCCTCTCCCCGCCGCGGCCAACGCGTGAGGACGCGGGAAGAAGATTCAGCGACTAGGAATACAGAAAGCGTGTCGGATCCGCCGCCATACGCGCCTGCTTCAACGTAGCCGAACGACCTCGCGCATGCATGATGCATCCAGTCTCCAACGTCCACTCTTCTGCGTCCGAGAGCGGCACGTATCCAATTCTGCGCGACGCCGAGTTCGAGTTCATCAGGCACGTCGTCATCGAGAATGCCGGCATTGCCCTCGGTCCGAATAAGCGCCAGCTCGTACAAGGGCGCATCGCGCGAAGGATGCGCGAGCTGGGGCTGGGCTCGTACGAAGCGTACTGCGAGCACGTTCGAGAAGCGGGACCCGAGGAGCTCGTCGGCCTCATCAATGCCCTGACGACGAACGTCACGTCCTTCTTTCGCGAGAACCATCATTTCGAGGCGCTCGCGAGCTACATGCTACCGGAGGCAATGCAGCGCAATGCCGCCTCACGACGCATTCGGATCTGGTCGGCGGGGTGCTCGACCGGGGAGGAGGCGTACTGCCTTGCGATGATCGCTGCGGAAGCGATGCCCGCGACTCCACGTTGGGATTTGAAGATTCTCGCCACGGACATCGACAGCAATGTGATCGCCGAAGCACAGCGCGGTGTGTATCCGATAGATCGTGTGTCGGCGATTCCCGAGTCGAGACTACGTCGCTTTTTTCGTCGCGGCACCGGCTCGCAGTCGGGCAACGCGCGAGTGCGATCAGAGATCACGCAGCTCGTGACGTTTCGGCCGCTCAATCTCATGCACGAATGGCCGATGCGCGGGCCATTCGACGTCATCTTCTGCCGGAACGTGATGATCTACTTCGATCAACCGACGCGCGAACGGCTCGTGAATCGCTTCGCGCAGCTCCTGGCGCCGAACGGCTACTTGTGCATTGGTCACTCCGAGTCGATTCACGGGGCCACGATGCCGTTCAAGTCGGTCGGTAAGACGATCTACAAGCGAAGCGGAGAATCGCGTGCAATCTGAGGGAGTCAGGATGGCTAGGCCCCTGCCCGGATTCGAAGGAATTCGCCGCTACCACGACCCGCGCGGCAATGTCGTCGTGAAACTCTTGCCTGGCGACTACTACGTCACCTGCCAAGAGGAGGTGCTCGACACGATCCTCGGCTCGTGTGTCTCCGCGTGTATTCGCAACCCGCGCCTAGGAATCGGCGGCATGAATCATTTCATGCTTCCGCGACCGAGCGGTCATGGGGCGGATACGTGGGAGAACATTGCCGGGCGTGCGACGCGATACGGCAGCGCCTCCATGGAGCAGTTGATCAATCGGATTCTGAGTGCCGGCGGCACGCGCGCGGACCTCGAGGTGAAGATCTTCGGCGGCGGCCGTGTGCTGTCGAGCTTGTCCGACATCGGCAATCACAACGTGATCTTCGTGCGCGACTACCTCAAGCAAGAAGGCCTACGCGTCGCTTCGGAGGATGTGGGCGCGAACTGCCCGCGCCACGTGCAGTACTTCCCCATGAGCGGGCGCGTTCGCGTCCGCCACCTGTCGACTCGTGCCGACATCGTCACGCAGGAACAGCAGTTCTTGAAGCGGATCGAGAAGGCGCCGGTGGCAGGGGAAATCGACTTGTTCTAGGTGATGGAAGTGACGGAAGTGATGGAAGTCAGAACGCAGCAGGTGCAGTGCGCGGCCCCATACGGGTCGTGCCTACATCACTTGCGTCACTTCCATCACCTTCGTCGCCTCGCCCGCGCGCGGAGCGACCATGGCAATTAGAGTTCTCATCGTCGATGACTCCGCCTTGGTGCGAAAGCTTCTGACGGAGATGCTCAGAAGCGATCCGGGTATCGAAGTGGTGGGGGCGGCGGCGGATCCCTATGCGGCGCGCGAGAAGATCAAACAGCTCAACCCGCACGTGATCACGCTCGATGTCGAAATGCCACGGATGGATGGCATCACGTTTCTCGAGAACTTGATGCGTCTACGTCCCATGCCTGTGGTGATGGTGTCTTCGCTAACGCAGAGAGGCGCCGATGTGACATTGCGTGCACTCGAGCTCGGTGCCATCGACTTCGTTGCGAAGCCCAAAGTCGATATCGCGGGCAGCCTCGTCGAGTATGCGGATGAGCTCATCTCGAAGGTCAAGGTGGCGGCGGGCGCACGCGTGAGCGCTCGAGTCGCCGCGACGCGGACGGTGGCGTTGGAAGTGAATCCGCGGCGCAGTGCCGATGCCGTGCTGCCTGCTGCGAGCGGCCCTCGCGTGCTGCGGACCACCGATCGCATCATCGCGATTGGCGCATCGACAGGTGGTACCGAGGCGATTCGCGAGACCTTAGCCGCATTGCCTGCGGATGCTCCCGCGATTGTGATTTCTCAACATATCCCCGCTGCGTTCAGTCGCCCGTTTGCGGAGCGTATGAATCAGTGCTCGGCGATGTCGGTGTGCGAGGCGCAGGATGGTCAGTACATTCTTCCCGGCCACGTCTATATCGCACCGGGGGATCGGCATCTGCTCGTCGAGCGCGACGGCGCGCGCTATCGCTGCCGCTTGAACGACGGCCCACACGTGAACCGACATCGCCCGAGCGTCGATGTCATGTTCCGATCGGTCGCACAGAACGTCGGGCCCAATGCAACTGGGGTCATCCTGACCGGCATGGGTGATGATGGTGCGCGCGGGTTGAAGGAGATGATGGAGGCGGGCGCGCACACCATCGCGCAGGATGAGGCGAGCAGCGTCGTGTGGGGGATGCCGGGCACAGCGGTCCGATTAGGTGCCGCACATCAGGTGTTGCCGCTGCAGCGTCTTCCCGAGGAGCTCTTGCAGCGGGCGGGGGAACGCGCCGGCAGCAAGGCAGCGAATGGATGAGCGGTGCATGCGTGGGAGTCCGAATTCGGGCTACACCGAGCAGAACTGATAACGGCGACGTATCTCGCGCGCTAGCGGTTCAGTACGCTTTCTGCTCTCAAGGAACGGCTCGCCGCGAAGCGCGAGCTAGTCTGCATGTCTACGATGATCGCGGGTCGGCGAGGTCAAGCTTGCGCCAGCGCTCGATCGAGAGCTGCGGCCCGAGGACCGACTTACCGTAATAGGCCTTTAGCCTCGGTTCGAACTGCCGATAACCATGAACATGATCCCTGATACTTCCGCTGAGAGCACGACCGTTCCGTCCGGCGCGGCGAACGCCTTTGCCTTCGTGGCCGAGCTTGCGCAAGAGGTTTCGCGCGGACGCGTCGAACTACCGTCTTTCCCCGACGTCGCGGTCCGTGTTCGCAAGGTGCTCGCGGACGAAGATGTCTCGAACGAACAGATCGCGCGAGTGGTGAGCTCCGATGCGGGACTCGCGGCGCGCGTGTTCACGCTTGCCAACTCTGCGGCGATGAATCGCGGCGGACGCACGGTTTCCGATTTGAAAACTGCAGTGAATCGGATCGGCCACAATAACGTGCGCACGGCGGCCGTATCGTTCGCGATCGCTCAGCTTCGCCGCGCGGCGGAGCTGAGACATATCGCGAAGGAGCTCGAGCAGCTCTGGCAGGAGGCGACGATGGTCGCGGCTCTGGCCTACGCAGTGGCCTCGCGAGCGCGCGGCATCAATGCGGATGAATCGATGCTCGCGGGGCTCATCCACAACGTGGGCAAGATCTATATCCTCGCGCGCGCGCACAAGCATTCGGATCTGTTTCAAGACCCTGCCGCCCTCGGACAGGTGATGCGCGATTGGCACGCCAACGTAGGCAAAGCGATCATCGACAACTGGGGCTTCCCGGAGCACATCTCGGAAGCGGTCGGCGAGCACGAGAACATCGATCGACAGGCGGGGAACCCCGATGTCGCGGATGTGCTCACGGTTGCGGTGATGATGTCGAGCTTCGTGGGCCACGAGACGGACCTCGAGCTCAACATGCAAGGCGTGAAGGCTTTCTGGCGCCTCGGTCTCGACAACGCCAAATGTGTTCACGTCATGAGAGACTGCGCAGAAGAAATCGCCCTCTTACGAACAGCGCTGGGTGATTAAGCGCTCTCGCGCGCTTTATAGCTCTGGGCTTCTCATCTGCGCCTTCCATCCAACGTCGGGGCGGGGCTGACGTTCGGACTTGTTTCAGGACCGGCCGTAAATACGTCCATGTAGGCCTGGTACGAAAACTTGCCGACGCAATTGCTCCTGCATTGCTGGCAAGCCTGGGTTTGCCATCCATGGCAAACCCGCTCGGGGAAATCGATCTGTGAGCAGATCGATTCGAAAGACACCGCGAGCCCATGTTTTCGAACCTCCTGAAACAAGTCCGGACGTCAGCCCCTTCGTGCCTTCGTCCCGCGTCCACGGGAGCAAGAAGCCGAAACTGAGACGAGGAAGAAGCGCGCCGTCGCCGGCGGTAGGCCCGTCCCCATGTTGGATCGAAGCGCCGTTCCCAGGATGACGTGCCGAAACGCACTGCCTGAGTGCACGCGGCGCGCGTTCAGGGTTTCCCTCACGCGCGGCCGCGTGTTCGTAGTAGGAACGTTCGCTTACGCCGGTACGTACTGATTGCATCTGCGGACCGCGTTCGACATCGTTCCGCGTTACTAATCACACGAACGAAACGAGAGCTCGCGCTGGCATGTCAGGAACGATACTCGTCGCAGAAGACGACCCCGAAGCGCGCGAGCTTCTGATCCTCTTACTCGGCGGCGGTTATCAAGTCCTCGAAGCGTCCGATGGTCTCGAAGCCTTCGACATTCTGAGCCGACAGGCACCGGATCTTCTGATCACCGATATCGTCATGCCGCGCATGGACGGCTATGAGCTCGTGAGAAAGGTTCGCGAGAATCAACGGACGGCGCGCATTCCAGTCATCTTTTGTTCCGCCTCGTATCACGAGCGCGAAGTGCGCGAGATGGCTCGTACGCTCGGCGTCGTGAATACGATCGCGAAGCCCTATGACGTGGAGATCGTTCGCAACGTCGTGCAGGAGGCGCTTGCTTCTCGGCCAGCGCCTCAGGCGCCTCAGCACGCCGAGCTATCGGAGGATGCGACGCGCTGCTTGCGCGAAGCGCAAGAACGTCTGAATGCGATGGTCGCATTCACTCGGCGCTTGTTCGCTGAAAAGGAAGATAGGGGCATCGCACGCTGCGCGAGCCATGCGGCGCGCGAGATTCTGCTCGCGCAGTGCGCGCAGGTCTTCGTTGGCAAGGGAGGCAAAGGAGAGTCATCGATCGCGAGCGGTCTCAGCGACACTGGGCTCAAGCAACTGCTCTCGTCGCAGATGTATGCCGAGCTTCGCACGGTAGTGGAGGCAGAGGGCGGCTCTGCGATGTTTCCGATGGCGCCGGGCGAAAGTCGCATCGAGCCGGCGGATCTCAAGCCGGGCGACTTCGTCTCCATGCTCGGCGTTCCGATTGCCTCAGCATCTCGCACGTATGGATACCTATGCGTGCTCAACCGCATCGGGCTCGGTGCGTTCACCGAAGAAGATCTTGGAATCGCGCGTGCGCTCGCGGCACAAGTCGCGGTGGCGTACGAGAACGCGACCCGATGCCGCGAGCTCGAGTCGGAAATCGCGCGTCGCTCCGCGATGGAAAATGAAGTGCGTCGGCTGAATCGAGAGCTCGAGGAGCGCGTGCGAGAACGCACGGAAGAGCTGGAGCTTGCGAATCGTGAGCTCGAAACCTTCTCCTATTCTGTGGCCCATGACTTACGTTCACCGTTGCGCTCGATCAACGCGCAAGTCCAAATGCTGAGCTCGGGCGGCATGGGCAAGCTACCGCGGCCCGTCGTGGTGCAGATGGAGCAGATCCGCCGCGGCGCGGAGCACATGAGCGCGCTGATCGACGGCTTGCTCTCGCTCTCGCGCGTGCGTCACGTGGAGATGCATCTGCAGCGTGTGCAGCTGAACGATCTGGTCAAACGAGCGATCGAGATGCTTGCGGCGGATGTCGGTGAGCGGCAGATCGAGTGGCGAATAACCTCATTACCGACCGTGGCGTGCGACGAGGAGATGATGCTGCAGGTGTTCATCAACCTGATCGGGAACGCATTGAAATACTCGCGGTCGCGAACGCCAGCGATGATCGAGATCGGCTACGAAGCCGGCGAGGAGCCGAATGTCTACGTTCGGGACAACGGCGTCGGCTTCGACATGCAATATGCATCGAAGCTGTTCGGCCTCTTTCAACGTTTGCATCGGCAGGACGAGTTCGAAGGCACCGGCATTGGTCTTGCAACTGTCAGCCGCATCCTCGAACGCCACGGCGGCCGCATCTGGGCCGACTCCGCCGTCGGCGAAGGCGCGGTCTTCCGCTTTGCTTTGCCGGGAATGGCTGCTGCCTCGTCAGGCTGATGGTGCCCAACCGGCGCTTCACCACGCTTCGCCGCGGGGCCGCCGTCCCCTCTTCAGTTTCAGGATCGGACGTGTCGGTCCCGTCGGCGACGTCGGGCACGACCGGTGGTTGTGCACTCTTTAACCGGGAGGGGCCGAACAGATAAAGGGGAGTAAGTGTCCGTGCCATCGGCTGCCCCGTGGACTCCGCGACTCAGACTCATTAGGCTGCCCGCCTCCAAACACCCGTAAATTCGACAGTTTCGATGCAAGAGCGTTACGAACCGGCCGCGGTAGAGGCACATGTGCAGGCATTTTGGGCCGAGCGCAATGCCTTTCAGGTGAGCGAAGATCCCAAGAAGCCGAAGTATTACTGCCTGTCCATGTTCCCTTACCCGAGCGGCAGGCTGCACATGGGCCATGTGCGCAACTACACGATCGGCGATGTGATCACCCGCTTCATGCGGATGCAGGGGTACAACGTCCTGCAGCCGATGGGCTGGGACGCGTTTGGTCTGCCGGCGGAGAACGCGGCGATGCAGAACGGCGTGCCGCCGGCGAAGTGGACGCACGAAAACATCGCGTACATGAAGAGCCAGCTCAAGTCACTCGGCTTCGCAATCGACTGGGAGCGCGAAGTCGCGACGTGCGACCCGAGCTACTACAAGTGGAATCAATGGTTGTTCTTGCGAATGCTCGAGAAGGGCATCGCTTATAAGAAGACCGGCGTCGTGAATTGGGACCCGGTCGACCAGACCGTGCTCGCGAACGAGCAGGTCATCGACGGCAAGGGGTGGCGTACGGGCGCGGTCGTCGAGAAGCGCGAAATTCCGATGTACTACCTGCGCATTACGGAATACGCGCAGGATTTGCTTGCTGCACTCGAGAAGCTTCCTGGCTGGCCTGAGCGTGTGCGCACCATGCAGGCAAACTGGATCGGGCGCAGCGAAGGCGTGCGGCTCAGCTTTCCGTATGAGCTCGAAGGTAAGCGTCGACTCTTGAGCGTGTTCACCACCCGCGCAGACACGTTGATGGGCGTGACTTTTTGTGCTGTCGCGGCAGAACATCCGCTCGCGACGTATGCCGCGAAATCCAATCCTGCGCTCGCGGAGTTCATCGAAGAATGCAAACGCGGCACCGCCATGGAAGCGGAGCTCGCGGTGATGGAAAAGAAAGGCCTGCCCACCGGCTTGTTCGTGACGCACCCGATCAGCGGCGCGCAAGTGCCGGTGTGGATCGGTAATTACGTCTTGATGACGTACGGCGAAGGCGCCGTGATGGGCGTGCCTGCGCACGACGAGCGCGATTTCCATTTTGCGAAGAAGTATGGACTGCCGATCACGCAAGTGATCGATACGGGCTCTGGGCCCTGGGCGCTGGGCACTGGCCAGAATCCGAGCGCTGATCCTCCGGCCATTACCCAGAACCCGATCCCCGGCAACCCTGTCCCTGAGCGCTGGGATCCGGCCTTTGAGTCATATGGCGTCTGCATCAACTCCGGTAAGTACGATGGCTTCAGCTACGAGCAAGCTGTCGATGCGATCGCGGCCGATCTGCAAGCGAATGGGCTCGGCGAAAAACAAGTGCAGTGGCGTCTGCGCGATTGGGGCATCTCGCGGCAACGCTACTGGGGTTGTCCCATCCCGCTGATTCATTGCCCCAAGTGCGGCGATGTGCCTGTGCCCGATTCGGATCTTCCGGTCGTGCTGCCGGAGGGTCTCGTGCCGGACGGCAGCGGCAATCCGCTCGCGAAAACGCCTGCGTTCCTCAACTGCAAATGTCCCAAATGCGGCGCGGATGCGAAGCGCGAGACCGACACGATGGACACCTTCGTGGACTCGTCTTGGTATTTCATGCGCTTTGCGAGCGCGAACAACGACGCTGCGATGGTGGATGAGCGCTCCAACTATTGGATGCCCGTCGATCAGTACATCGGCGGCATCGAGCACGCGATTCTGCATTTGTTGTACTCGCGATTCTGGACGCGCGTGATGCATGACCTTGGGCTCATCAGAGTCGTCGAACCTTTCGAGAATCTCCTCACGCAGGGCATGGTGCTGAACGACATCTACTCGCGCCGCACGCCCGACGGCCGCATCCAGTATTTCAATCCCGCGGATGTGGAAGTCTCATTCGACGAGAAAGGCGCGCGCACCGGTGCTCGCTTGAAAGCCGACGGTCAGGCCGTAGAGTGGGAAGGCATGCGCACGATGTCGAAGTCGAAGAACAACGGCGTCGATCCGCAGCAGCTCGTTACGCAATACGGTGCCGACAGCATTCGCCTGTTCATGATGTTCAAAGCGCCGCCGGAAGACACGCTCGAGTGGTCCGACGACGGCGTCGAAGGCGCCGCGCGCTTCATGCGGCGGTTGTGGAGGATGGTGTATGAGCATGTTTCCAGCGGGCAAACTGGCCACCGGCCACTGGCAAACGACCAGACTTCGAGTCCGGAAACATCTTCTCTGGCCAGTAACCAGTTGCCGCCCGCCAGCGACCTGACAGACGCTCACCGCGCGCTCCGCCGCGCCGCGCATGCGACGCTCGCGAAAGTGACGGACGATCTCGGCAGACGGCGTGTGTTCAACACCGCAATCGCTGCGGTGATGGAGCTCATGAACTCATTGTCGAAGTTCGACGATTCATCGCCGCAAGGCCGTGAGATCGTGCAGGAGGCGCTGGAGCTGATCGTGCAGATGCTCTCGCCCATCGTGCCTCACGCCAGTCAGGCGCTGTGGGAGGCATTGGGCCATGCGAACGATCCGCTCATCGATCGCGCTTGGCCGAAGCCTGATCCGCAGGCGCTCGTGCAGGACACGATCGAAGTGGTGGTGCAGGTGAACGGGAAGTTGCGCGGGCGGGTGAGCGTGCCGGCCGACGCTGCAGACGATGATGTCAGAAATGCCGCACTCGGGGATGTGAACGTCCAGAAATGGACGGAAGGCAAGCCCATACGCAAGGTGATCGTCGTCAAGGGAAAGCTCGTAAACGTCGTCGTTTGAGCCGCGAACGCTCCGCTGCGAACGCAGCTTTTTCACGTTCTTTCGAGCGCTTAAGGTTTTCCCTCACGCACCAGCGCCGGCACGGCTGATACTCGTTCGCTGTGCCGGGATGCACACTCGCTGCGCATAATTGCTGCTGGACTGGGCGGGCGAACGTGGGAGCAAAAACGGGGATGGGTGCGGATGCGATGGCGACTAGGATGTCCGTGCTGACGCGCGCTCTGCCTACGCGAATCTTGCTCGTGGATGACGATGAGCTCGAGCTCGAGTTGATGGCCGATCGCCTCACGACCGCGGGCTTCGAGGTTCTACAGGCAACCGATGGTGCCGAAGCGCTTCGTGTGCTCGAGCAGCGCTGGTGCCCGATCGTCATCACCGATTGGCAGATGCCCGTCATGGACGGTCTCGTTCTTTGCGAAACGATCCGTGACCGCGGGGTGGATACCTACCTGATCATGTTGACGACGCGGGAGTCGGGGGCTGACTTCGAGCGCGGGTATGCATCCGGCATCGATGACTATCTGACGAAGAGCGTGCCCGACGCCGAGCTGTTCGCGCGCATCAACGCGGGCTTCAACACGCTCGCGCTGCGTCGCTCGCTGAAGGAAGCTCAGGCGGCGCTCGAGCAATCCGTTTCCGTCGATGTCGAGTCGGGCGCATTCACGCCCCGCGAGACGCATGCTCGATTGCACTCGGAGATTCGCCGAGCGGAACGTTACGGGCGTCCCCTCACGATGATTACCGTGGGCATCAGGGATCGAGAGCGAGCGCTTACGGTCGAGCTCGTGCGCGAAGTAGCGCAGACGCTCGCGCGCGTGATTCGCGCGCACGTCGATTGGGTAGGGCGAGTGCAGTCCGACTCGGAAGTCGTCTTCAGTGTCGTGTTGCCCGAAGCGAGTATCTCGGACGGTCCCGCGATCAAGGAGCGATTGCTGAACGCGCTTGCAAGCTTTTCGGGAGTCGAGCCCAGCATCTCGGTGACATTCGGGCTCGCGGCGCTCGAGCGTGGTGCGCCGATGGGCGAGGGTGTCGAGCCGGCCGTCATGCTTGCGGTCGCCGAGCATTGTCGAGCGTGTGACGGGCGCATCGGCGCAGAACAGTTGGAAGCGGTGAAACAGAGCGTCACCGGCCACGTCGCCATCGCTTGCCGACACGGTTACGCAGTCGGTACCGACTGCCCATTGCGTGCTCGCGAGCGCCGGCAATAACCGTTTGCTGGCAACTCGCTGGACGGCGGGCCGAGCGCTCGCAGTAGAATGAGCCATGGATCGGCCGCTTCTGACACTCGCTTTACTCCTTCTCGTCTGCTCGCTTGGCGCCTGTGGATGGCATCTGCAGGGCAGATGGCAGCTCTCCGAGGAGCTGGCGATCACTTACGTCGACACCGAAGACCGGTACAGCGACTTCAATCGCGCGCTGCGCGATAGCCTGCGTGCCTCAGGCGCTCAGCTCGCCTCCGACAAGCGCAACGCGACTGCGATCGTGCGTATTCACGCCGATGAAAGCGGACAGCGAGTGCTTGCGGTGTCGGCGCGGAACACGCCCGAGGAATACCAAGTCTTCTACGTCGTCGAATATTCGGTCTCGAGCCAAACGGGCGAGGTCATCGAACCGCAACGGATCGAGCTCACACGCGAGTACAGCTATGACACGAACGCAGTGCTCGCCAAACAGAGAGAGCAGAGCATTTTGCGCGAGGCGCTCGCGCGCGATCTTGCCGCGCTGGTGGTTCGGCGCCTGAGCGCACTGTAGAAAAAGCGAGGCGAGGACATCGACGGATGAACCAAGGCGACGAGCTGCAACGACAGATCGCCGACATCGGTACTCGTTATCTGAAGCGCACGCTCGGAGAGCTCGAACAGCTTCGAGCCTTGCTGGCACAGGCACGTGCCGGCTCTCGCGAATCGTTGCGGGAGCTGAGTCGCATGGCGCACAAAATCAACGGGAGCGGTGCGATGTTCGGCTTCGATTCGGTGAGCGAACGCGCATATGAAATCGAACGGCTCGCCATTTCGGAGACGCCGGCCATCGAGGATCTGGAAGCGCACCTTGCAGCGCTCGAAGACGAGGTGCGCAAGCAGGTGCAGTTGCGCGAAATACCATGAGCGCGCAGGCGGATGTGCTACGCGCGCGCGATCTCGGCGAGCGTGCGATCAGCGAGTTGCTCGCGAAGTTTTCGTTGCGCGGCTGCGAGCAGGCGCCCGATGAGCCCATCTGCGGCTCATA
Organism: Pseudomonadota bacterium; assembly: GCA_023417315.1. Lineage (GTDB taxonomy): Bacteria > Pseudomonadota > Gammaproteobacteria > Steroidobacterales > Steroidobacteraceae > Steroidobacter. The sequence continues at coordinate 50,329 of JAEZFW010000069.1, read as the reverse complement.
TTGGGGCGAGGCGGAGGCGGGGCTGATCCGAGACCAGCTCTATTGGCGCGCCGATACGCCGGTGCACTCGATCCTGCACGAGATGTCGCACGCGGTCTGTATGGATCGCGCACGTCGCCAGGTGCTCGAGCGAGACGCAGGCGGCAATTTCGCGGAGGAGAACGCTGTGTGTTATCTGCAGATTCTCCTCGCCGACACGCTCGCAGGCGTCGGCCGCGAACGCATGTGGCACGACATGGATGCGTGGGGTTACACCTTTCGGCTCGGCTCAGCGCAAGCGTGGTTCGAGGAGGATGCTTCAGACGCGCGCGAGTGGCTGATCGCTTACGGACTCATCGACGAGCGTGGGGCGGTGACTTGGCGGCTGCGGGAGTGAGGGGCTAAAAACTCTCGCCAAGCTCGCCAACCCCGCAAAGGAACATTGAATCAGTCTTCCTTCTGACCTCCTCTCTCTTCTTCCCCTGCCTCAGTCCCTAAAACGATCCGTCGCCACGATGAGCTCGTGCGTAGTGCCGGGTTCGAATGCGGAGTGGCCGGCGTCGGGAACGACACGGAAATCCGCTTCCGGCCAAGCGCGATGCAGGGCCCAGGCTGTTTGCATCGGACACACGACATCGTAGCGTCCTTGAACGATCACGGCAGGAATGTTGCGGATCTTATCTACGTCATCTAGCAGCTGGTTCTCTCGTTCGAAAAATCCCTTGTTCACGAAGTAGTGACACTCGATGCGAGATACCGCGATCGCGAACTCCTCGTTGCCCCACTTGGTCATGTGCTCCTCGTCCACGTGCAGGTAGCTCGTGGCCGCTTCCCAGACCGACCATGCTCGTGCGGCCTCGACACGAGTCTTGCGATCGGAGCTCGTCAGTCGCGCATAGAAAGCCTTGATGAGATCGCTGCGTTCGCGTTCCGGAATCGGCGCGATGTAATGCTCCCAGTGATCCGGGAAGATGGCGCTCGCGCCTTCCTGGTAGAACCATTTCAGCTCAAAGGGCGTGAGCATGAAGATTCCGCGCAGGACCAGCTCGGTCACTCGCTCAGGATGTTTCTGCGCATAGGCAAGAGCAAGGGTCGATCCCCAGGACCCACCGAATACGAGCCAGCCCTCGATTCCGAGCTGCTCGCGCAGCTTCTCGATGTCGAATACGAGGTCCCAGGTCGTATTATTTTCGAGGCTCGCGTGCGGACGGCTGCGCCCGCAGCCTCGTTGGTCGAATAGGATGATGCGATAGGCATCGGGGTCGAAGAATCTGCGCGCACGTTCATCGCATCCGGCGCCGGGTCCGCCATGCACGAAGAGAGCGGGCTTGCCTTTCGGGTTGCCAGACTCTTCGAAGTAGAGCTCGTGGCCATCGGAAACCTTCAGGAAACCTGTGCGGTACGGCTTGACGGCCGGATAGAGCGTCCTGCGTCCCCCAGGTGTGATGGCGCTTCGTTTGCGCTTCGCGTGGCGCGCCAGCGGTCGTCGTTGCTTCTTAGCGGCCTGCTTGCGGGGCGAGCGGCGGGTCGATTTGCGTTTCGTGGCCATATGGCAGCTGACCAGTTACCAGTTAATAGATTGACGGTCGGAGACACACGCTGCCTCAAAGATCTGGCGCGGGTCGCCGGCGCAGGACAGAGTGTTGGTTGCTGACTGTCAACCGTCAACTGCAGTAAAGCAAACTTATTGCTTGCTGCGCTCGATCCAGCGATCGATCTTTGCTTCCAACACACTCAGCGGAAGATTGCCGTCACGCAGCACCTGGCTGTGAAACTCGCGAACATCGAACGTGTCTCCGAGCGCTCGTTCGGCCTTCGCGCGGATCTCGGCGATTCGAATCTGTCCGATCTTATAGCCAAGCGCTTGTCCTGGGATCGCGATGTAGCGCTCGACCTCGGCCTCCACGTCGCTTGCGGCCATCGAAGAATTGTCGAGCATGTATTGCATCGCTTGCTCGCGAGTCCAGCCGCGCGTGTGAAGGCCCGTGTCGACGACGAGTCGCATGGCGCGCAACATCTCATCGCTCAATCGACCGTAATACTGATACGGATCGGAGAACAGCCCAAGCTCCTTGCCTAGCGATTCGGCATACAGGGCCCAACCTTCGACATAGGCAACATAGCTCGTGCCGAAGCGCCGGAAGCGCGGGACGTTCTCCAGCTCCTGTTGGATCGCAATCTGAAAGTGATGACCCGGTGCAGCCTCATGCAACGACAAGGTCTCCATGCCGAATTTGGGCTGCGCTTTGAGGTTGAACGTATTCACATAAAAGATGCCCGGGCGCGTGCCATCTGCGGATGGCGACTGATACGAAGCGCCGGCTGCAGACTGCGCTCGGAACGCTTCGACGGGCCGCACCTCGTACGAGGCCTTCGGGAAGTCGGAGAAGAGCTCAGGTAATCGCGCGTCGATCTTCCGCTTCAACTCGCGATAGCCTTCCAGCAGCGAGTCGGCATCGCTGAAGTAGAAGCGTTGATCGTTCTGTAGGAATTTGAAGAACGCTGCCAAATCCCCTTCGAATCCGACTTGTTTCTTCACGCCTTCCATTTCGCTGCGAATGCGTGCGACCTCGCGCAGACCGAGCTCGTGAATTGCGTCGGGGGTCAAGTCCGTCGTGGTCGAAAGCTTCGCAAGATAGGCATACCACTTCGCGCCATTTGGCAACGCAGACCAGGCCACCGAGCTCCGAGAGGATTTCAGGTACTCGTCGCGGATGTAGTCGTGCAGCTCTTGGTACGAGGGCGCAATCTTCTTGGTGATCGCGTCGCGGTATGCCTTGTCGAGCCGCTCGCGATCGGCCTGCGCAATGTGCTCCGGCATGTTTGCGATGGGCTGGTAGAAGATGCTCTTCTCGACGTCGGTTACGGCAAGCTCGGCGAGCTGCGGCAGCACCTTCTCCATGAGCATGCGCGGATAGGTGTACCGGTGCTTGATCCCTTCGCGCATGTTCCCGATCGCTTGGTCCGACCATTTGAGGTAATCGTCCATACGCTGCAGGAAACGGTCATAGTCCTCGACACTGCGGAAGGGTTGCGCGCTCGTGCCGGAACCGAGCACGGCCATGAGCGCGGGCACGCTCGAGAGTTGATTCACTGGAAGGAGATGGGCAGGAAACTGCGCGCCTTCGATCGCCATGCGCCGATCATTGATGAAGATCTCGAGACTCAGCCTGTCTGCGTCTGGAAGCGGAACATTCTGATACTTCAACGCTTCGTTTAGATAGCGCTGCTCGAGGGCTAGTGCCGTCTCGATGTGTTGCGGCGAGATCGTGTTCGTCAGGCGATGATCGTAACGATGGTCGCCGATGAACGTCGCCGAGATCGGATCGAGCTCGAGCGAGGCCTCGAAGTACTCCTCGAACAAGCGATTGAGATCGGTCGAGTCAGCGGCAAGTGACTGTCCGGTTAGGACCACGGTCAGCAGAAGGGCACGAAGCAGCTGCATCGGGGCGCACCGTAGTGGAACAGATCCGTATACGTTACATGCAGCACACCCTCGGAGCCAATGTATGCAAGCGCGGCCGCATTCTGCGCTACGCGGACACATCCGGCAGCAGCGCGGACAGCTCGGCAGGATGTAAAGGAACGCGACGGGTGCAGAGCATCGTGCGCAGCGCTAGTCTCTCGCATGACGACTCAAGTTCCGGGATTACCATAATGAGAATAATGCTGAAGGGCGCAGTGTTCGTGCTGCTGGCATGCGTGGCGCAGCTCGGGCTCGCGAGCGATCTCGGTTACGATCCTTCCGTTGATCCGTTCGAGCAGTATCACCAAGCGATTGCACAGGCGCAGGAGGAGCACAAACTCGTGCTCATCATCGCGGGTGGGGATTGGTGCCGCTGGTGCCATGTGCTCGACCGCTTCGTTGAGAACGATGCGGAGGTCGAGGCTCGCTTGCATGAGACGTTCGTCGTCATGAAGGTGTACGTCGGCTTCGACAACTACAACGACCTATTCTTCTCGCAACTGCCTCCTGCGAAAGGTGCGCCACACTTCTGGATCGTCTCTCCCGACAAGGAAGTCCTCGCATCGCAAGCGACAGGCGGCTTCGAGGCGGGGAAGAAAGGCTACGACAAGGAGGCATTTCTGCAGTTCATCGCCGCATGGCGTGTTGAGGCGACCGAGGCGAGAACGCGTCGCGTTGCCGCTCGCTGAGCGATTCTTCGATCAGCGAGTGCATGGACGCTGGCCAGCCCACTCGTCCTCTGGTATTAGGCCCTCTGGTTTCACGAGGGTCCAACGTGTCAGTCACCATCGACAAGCTGCGTCGTGCGGTCGATGAGCGCGGTCAGGTTTTCGAGCCGCTCGATGCTCAGGGTCTCGGCGAACAACGGAACGTCCACGTTGTCCTGACCGAGCCCGGACAGATCCGGGGCAACCATTTCCACCGCGTGGGCTGGGAAGTGAGTACGGTCGTCGGGCCAGCGCTCGTGCGCTATCGCGAAGGCGGACAAACGACCAGCGTCGAAGTGCCGCCGAATGAAGTGTGGCGATTTCGGTTTCCGCCCGGCGTCGTACACGCGTTTCAGAACATCGGCACCGAACCGATGCTGATCGTCTCGTTCAACACCGTGCCGCACGATCCTGCGAATGCCGATGTGGGGCGAGAAGTTATTCTCTGAAGGGTTCTGGGCTACTGGGTACTGGCCAGAATCCGGAAATAGGCGAGGGAACTGGGTACTTGGGTATTGGCCAGAGTCCAACTGAAGTCACAGCATCCTTGGTAGTCACTCTGGCCAGAACCCAGTAACCCAGTACCCAGTACTCAGAACCCAGCAACCCAGCAACCCAGCAACCCATCCAGAAACATGCGCCCAATACTCCTCGCAATCTCGCTCAGCTTTGCTGCACCGGTCTTTGCTGCTGAAGCACCAGGAACCAGCGAGCGGCTGCTGGAATCGGTCATCGCTGAGTACGAGCAGCTCCTAAGGAAAGTGGATCCGATATCGGCGGGGCAGGAAGGGGATCGAGAGGCGCTGCGCCGCTGGCCCGATGTGTCTCCGCAGGCGCTGCAGGAAGACCGCAAAGTGCTGGAGAGACTTCGCGAGCAGCTCTCGACGATCGATGCCGCCGAGCTCGATTCCGAGTCCGCCTTGAATCACGCGTTGCTCAGGTATCAGACCGAGGAGCAGATTGAACGCGCGAAGTTTGATCTGGAACGAGTCGCCTTCAACAACGACAGCGGCTTCCATACGTTGGCTGACTACATCGCGCGCACGACGACACTCTCCTCGCGCGACGATGCAGACGCGTGGATTGCACGCCTCGAGGCGCTTCCTTCGTTTTATGAGCAGAACATCGCGAACTTGCGCCGAGGCATTCGTACCAAGCTCACGCAGCCGCGCATCGTGGTCGACCGAGTGCTCGACGTTGCACGCCATCATGCAGCGACACCGCCCCCAGAGAGCGTGCTGTTGATTCCATTTTCGCGCCGGCCACCGTCCATCTCCGAGCAAGTGTGGACGGACTATCGGGCGCGCGCGGCCTCGATCGTCGAAAGACACGTCGTTCCTGCGCAGCGCGCATTCGCGCAGATGCTGCAAAAGGAGTACGTTCCAGCGGCGCGTCCTGCGCTCGGAGTTCGTAGCGTACGCGGCGGCGAGGACATGTATCGGTTTCTCGTGCGCGCGGAAACGACAACGAATCTTTCGCCCGATGACATTCATGCGCTCGGTCTGGCGGAGGTGCAGCGCATTCGTGGGCTGATGGAGGAGACGATTCGCACGGCCGATTTCTCAGGCACGTTCGCGGAGTTCTTGCAGATGCTGCGGACGGAGCCGCGCTTCTACGCTCAGAGCGCCGAGGATCTCCTCGAGAAAGCGAGCGAGATCGCAAAGCGTGCAGACGATCGTCTCCCACCCTTGTTTAGAACACTGCCGCGCCTGCCGTACGGTGTGCGTCCAGTGCCGAGCGAGATTGCCGAAGGTTACACGACGGGTCGCTATTGGTCCGGCAGTCTCGTCATGGGTCAAGCGGCCGCGTACATGGTCAACACTTCGCGTCTCGATCAGCGGCCGCTCTACGAGCTTCCGGCGCTCACAGTGCACGAAGCCGTGCCGGGCCATCATTTGCAGATCGCGTTGTCGCAAGAGTTGGAAGATCTGCCTTACTTCCGTCGCAACACGAGCCCGACTGCTTTCGTCGAAGGCTGGGGGTTGTACTCGGAATTCCTCGGCGAAGAAATGGACATGTATCGCGACGCATATGAGCGCTTCGGCCGTTATTCATACGAAATGTGGCGCGCGTGCCGGCTCGTTGCGGACACGGGCATCCATTGGCTGGGCTGGGACTTGGAGCGCGCACGAGCGTGTTTCACGGAGAACTCCGCGCTGGCCCCCCACAACATCCAAACCGAGCTCGAGCGCTACGTATCCTGGCCCGCTCAGGCGCTTGCATACAAGATGGGCGAGCTGCGCCTGCGGGCGCTACGCGAAGAAGCACAACGCGCGCTCGGCGAGCGCTTCAATGTGCGCGAATTCCACGACGTGATCCTCCTCGGCGGCGCGCTTCCGCTCGATGTATTGGAAGGCCGAGTGAGAGAGTGGATTGCATCCCAAGCGGCAGAAGTGACGAAGTGACGAGGTGACGAGGTGACGAAGTCAGAAGTAGGGGCTTAGAAGTCATTCTGACTTCGTCACTCCGTCACTTCGTCACCTCGTCACCTTCCCAGCGACAGCGCGGCAACATCTGCTATCTTCGCCGCCCATGTCGGTACAAGAACTCGCTTCCAGCGCGCCTGATGCGGTAGCAGCGCCTAAGGCGCGCATGCCGCGCCAGATCCCGTACATCATCGGTAACGAAGGGTGCGAGCGCTTCAGCTTCTATGGAATGCGCAACATCCTCACGCCGTTTCTCGTGAGCTCGTTGTTGCTTTATGCGCCTGAGGCGGAGCGTGCGGGGATCGCGAAGGACGTGTTCCACACGTTCGTCATCGGCGTGTACTTTTTTCCCCTGCTTGGCGGATGGCTGGCGGATCGATTCTTCGGGAAGTATCGAACCGTCTTCTGGATGTCGCTCGTCTATTGCATCGGTCACGGCTTCCTTGCGGTCTTTGAGGACAACCGCACCGGCTTCTACACCGGTTTGTTTCTAATCGCGTTCGGCTCAGGTGGCATCAAGCCGCTCGTCGTATCGTTCGTGGGCGATCAGTTCGACCAAACGAATAAGCATCTGGCGAAGATCGTCTTCGATGCTTTCTATTGGATCATCAACTTCGGCTCGTTCTTCGCATCGTTGTTGATGCCAATCTTCTTGCATGAGTTTGGGGCGAGCGTCGCATTCGGCATTCCAGGTCTGCTCATGTTGATTGCGACCATCATCTTCTGGGCAGGCCGTCACAAGTACGTGCACGTGCCGCCGGCGCCACCGAATCCAGACTCGTTCGTGCGCGTCGTGCGGACTGCATTGTTCACCCGTGCTGAGGGCGACAGCGGCAACGGCTTGTTCGTCGCTTGCGTCGGCCTCGCGCTCGGCGCGATTGCGATCGCGTACGTGAATCGTTTGGGATTCGTGTCTTCGATCTGCCTCGCTCTCGTATTCGCGATCGGGTTTGGCGGACTGGGTGCGCGCATGCAGCTCGATCGGGCACGTCGAGTGCATTCGGACGAGGCAGTCCAGGGCGTGGCCGGGGTGCTGCGCGTGCTGATCGTATTCGCGCTGGTGACGCCGTTCTGGTCGCTGTTCGATCAGAAGGCCTCCACATGGGTGCTGCAAGCCAACGATATGGCGCGCCCCGAATGGTTTCATCCGGCGCAAATGCAGGCGCTCAATCCGATCCTCGTGTTGCTGCTGATTCCATTCAACAACGTCGTGCTGTATCCGTTGCTGCGACGGCTCGGATATGAGCCGACCGCGTTACGGCGCATGGGCTTCGGCATCGCGTTCTCCGGACTTGCGTGGATTGCAGCGGGGGCGATACAGCTTGCGATCGAAGGCGGCGATCCGGTGTCGATTACGTGGCAAGTGTTGCCTTACGCATTGCTGACGTTCGGTGAGGTGCTCGTATCCGCGACCGGGCTCGAGTTTGCGTATAGCCAAGCGCCCGCATCGATGAAGGGCGTGATCATGGCGTTCTGGTATCTAGCAGTGACCGTCGGCAACTTGTGGGTGCTGCTCGTCAACGCCAGTGTGCGCAACGATGCAGTCATCTCACGAATCGCCGCGACGGGATTATCGGAGAACGCCTTTCTGATGTTTTTCTTCGCTGCCTTCGCGCTGGCTTCGGCCACGTGTTTCGCGCTCTACGCGAAGCGCTATCCGATGCAGGATTACTACCGCAAGAGCGAGGCTTGAGTTACCCGGTGCGCAGATCCTGAACGATCGTGCCTCGTTGCGAGACGTAATGCTCATGTGCCTCCTCGCGCCAAGGTTCCGCGAGGGCATCGGCGTACCAGCGCTTCATCGACAGAAGATCAATAAGGCGCTTTGCATAGCTCTGCGCCTCAGGGCCGAGCTTTAGATCGTACGTCTGCGCGCGAAACGCGACGGGTGCGTAGAACGCATCCGCTGCCGTGAATGCCGATCCCGATAAGAACGGACCGCCGAAGCGGCTCAAGCCTTCCTGCCACAACTCCACGATGCGGTCGATATCGCGTTGAAGCTCATCGGAGATCTCGTTCAGTCGCACGCGGATGCCGCAGCTCATCGAGCATCGCTCGCGCAGTGCGGTAAACCCGGAATGCATCTCGGCGCTTGCGCATCGTGCCCATGCCCGTGCCGTCGCATCTGTCGGCCACACACCGTCGTGTCTTTCAGCGAGGTATTCAGTGATGGCGAGAGAGTCCCAGATCGCTTGATCGCCATCGACCAAACAAGGCACTTTGCCGTTCGGCGAGAACTTACGGAACGACTCCCAATTCGACACGGGAGCGAACGGCACCAAACGCTCTTCGAACTCGATACCGAGCTCACGCATCAGTACCCAAGGCCGTAAAGACCAGGACGAGTAGTTCTTGTTGGCGATGTAGAGCGTGTACATGAGAGAGAGTGACGAAATGACGAAGTGGCGAGGCGACGAAGTCAGACAACGCCATTATATCCCTCGCGGCAATCGCAGCGGCGCACAGACCTGCCGCTAAGCTTCTGACTTCGTCACTCCGTCCTGGTCACCTACTCATACTCTCGTGCGCTCATCATCTTGCGGTGACCGGCTTTGATTTCTTCTGCGGTCAGCGTGCCATCGCTGTCGGCATCCATTCTCGAAAACATCTTCTTGGACCCATCTGCATGCTCCTTGGCAGTGAGCACGCCATCGCCGTCGGCGTCGACCTTCTGAATCTTCTCGGCCGAAGTGGGGTTCTCGGTTTGCTTGTTCATCCGTCCGCCGCGCTCGCTCACCATCTTCTCGTGATGGCTGTCCATCTCTTTCGCGGTGACGCGGCCATCGCCATCGGCGTCCATGTTCTCGAACATCTTCTTGGCGCCAGCGCTGTGCTCGGATGAGGTGACTTTGCCGTCCTTGTCGCCATCCATCATTTTGAGCGCATAGTTCGCAGACTTGCCCTCGCTCTGACCTTCGCCGGCAATTGCCGACATCGTGAGCGCTGCGCTACTTGCGATGCACAATGTAGACAGACAGATCCTTCGCACGTTGCGAATTTGCATGGTCCACTCCTCGTTGACTCGGACTCTGAGCGAACGTGCATTCCGAATGGGAGTTCCGTCACAGCTCCCGATGAAGCAACGAGTGGAACTGCATCACAAACACGCGGAGTGCTCCTGCCGATAGCAGCAGCCTTCGTGCGCAGCGGAGGCAGACCACGTTCGTTCTGGGCGCGAGGTACCGAGGTGGAGGTCACATTGACGTTCGCCCACTGAGGAGTCGCTCACACGGACTCAGCCGCGGTTGCGCGCTCACCATCACAGTTCAAACAGCTCGATGCGCTCGTATCCAATCTGGGGTATGTCGGACAGGCAAGCGATCCTTAAGTTGCGCGCCCAAGCCAGCCCCGCTGGTACTTCTTCTACAGCACGCGATTGGAGACAGCATGAAACTCGTCAAAGTGATTTTGGTGGCAGCAACGGTATCCCTCGGCGCTCAGGCAGCAGTCGCTGCGGAAGTTCGCGTCGGGGAGGACCGCTTGACGCAGACGGTGGTGTATGGCGATCTCGACCTACGCCGCGATGAAGGTGTGACTGCGCTGTACACGCGCTTGAACCGCGCCTCGAAGGCCGTATGCGCCCCGCTGCGCGGACGCAGCGCAGGTGAGAAGGCGGAGCACCGCGCGTGCGTGAATCAGGCGCTCGCGAACGCCGTTTCGGACGTGAACCAACCGTTGCTTACGCAATACTATCGCTCGAGGGGCGAGAAGAGCGCGGCAGCCGTGGTGGCGAAGCGCTAAGCGCTGCAGGGAATTACCGATGGCCGATCCGGCCTCGGATCGACACGAAGGCCGGCCCATACGCCGGCCTTCGACGTTTCTGATCGGCTGAGGAGTCAAAACGCGCACTGTTTCACAGTCCGATACCTTTGTACGCGCCGACCCTTATGTAATCGAGTTGAACTTGTTGGATGCTTGACGCGTCGAAGTCCGCGTCACGGTCCGCGGGTCAATGACTCACATCTACTACGCTATCGCATTGGTTGTATTCGCTCTCGGCCCGGTGCACGGGGGCGATCTAGATGCGCCTGCGCCCCTCGAGCGCGAACCGCCGGACGAAGAACATCTGTACGCCGCTCCAACTCGGCCCGATCGCATCGGCCGAATCGCGGCGCCGGTGATGGTCAACGGAAAGGGTCCCTATAGATTCATTCTCGACACCGGGGCGAGCCAGTCTGTCATTACGAAACGGCTAGCCGATGAGCTCGGGCTCGTCCTCACCGATGAAGCGCCTTTGATGCTGCACGGGGTGACCGGGTCGCTGGCCGTACCCTCAGCGCGGCTGGGAACGTTGCAGACCGGCGATCTGATTCAAAGCAACGTGAGAGTTGCGGTGCTCGGCTCGGTGATGGGCGGGGGCGATGGCATTCTCGGAGTGCAGGGCTTCGAGGGCTTGCGGGTCACGGTCCACTTCACGAACGATCGCATCACGATCACTCGTTCGAAGAATGAGCGCGCTCGGCTCCATGAAGGCGTGATCAAAGCGACGCTGCGTTTCGGTCGGCTGATGGTCGTGGACGGCCGGGTCGGCAGAATCAAAGTCAAAGCGGTCATTGACACGGGCGCGGAAACGACCTTAGGCAACATCGCGCTGCGCGATGCCTTGTTGCGCAAGCGGCGGAACAAGGACGCACCCGATGATGCGCTCGTGACCGGACTCAACGATGCAACGCAGAGCGGCCGCATCCTGCGCACGCCAGTGATTCAACTGGGAGATGCCGAGATCGACCGCCTGCACATCATCTACGGCGACATCCACGTGTTCAAGTTGTGGGAGCTCGAGGACGAGCCGGCTCTCCTCGTCGGGATGGACGTGCTCGGCTCGCTCGAGAAGCTCGTCATCGACTATCACCGGGAAGAGATCCAGTTTCGGAACAGTTACCGTTTGCCGTAGCTTATGCGCTGCGGCCTGACGTTCCGTCGGCCACGGACATGGAGCTAGCACATGGTCAATCGACGACGATTCATTGCCGGCGCTTCCGCTGTCGCTGGATCTTTACTTTCGAGCTCGTTTCGTTCCACTGCCTGGTCTGCCGAGACGGCTACGCTGCGCACGAGGGTCATTCCTTCGAGCGGTGAAACCGTACCGGTCATCGGCATGGGCACATCGGGTAGTTTCGAGGTGCCCGCGGGGAGTGCCGCCTATCGAGATCTCAAAGAGGTGTTGAAGCGCTTCTTCGATGCGGGTGCGACGGTGATCGATACGGCGCCGACGTACAGTAACGCCGAAGACAATCTTGGGCCGTTGCTCGAGGAGCTCGGTTTGCGCAAACGAGCGTTCATCGCGACGAAGTTATCGGGCGTGACGGGTCGCGAAGAAGGCTTGAAGCAGTTCAACAATACACTGAAGCGGCTGCGGACAGACAAGGTGGAGCTGCTCCAGGTGCACAACCTGCGCGATTGGAAGACGCAGCTAGCGGTGGCTCGCGAGCTGAAGGACCAGAAGAAAGTGAAGTATGTCGGGGTCACGCACTACGTCGAATCGGCGCAGGAAGAGCTCGCCGATATCGTGCAGCAGACGAAGCCCGACTTCCTGCAGATCAACTACTCCGTGACGCAAAGAGGCGCCGAGCAGCGCGTGTTTCCTCTCGCCAAAGAGCTGGGAGTCGCGGTGCTCGCGAATCGCAACTTCGATGACGGCGCGCTATTCAATCGCTTCAAAGGCAAGCAGCTCCCAGGATGGGCCAAGGAAGCGGGCGTCACGTCATGGGCGCAGATGTTCCTGAAGTTCGCGCTGAGCCAAGAGGCGGTCACGGCCGTGATCCCCGCAACCGGCAAGCCGGATAGACAAAGCGACAATCTCAAAGCGGGTTTGGGGCCACTGCTGACCCCGTCGCAACGATCGGAGCTGATCGCGCTTGTCGGGTGATTGCAAGAGGTGATTGCAAGAGAAGATCCCTCGCGAAGCACGCAAAGCCCACTACGTTCGAATGATCGCACGAGCGTGTGATAGACCGGCTGCTGAGATCCGCTTGACGAAGCGCAGACGCATGGGCTGCCTCTCAGTTCGCTGCTCTAACCTTCGGGATCTAGAATTTCGGAACTTTGCGGCCTTTGCGAGCTTGGCGAGAGTTTCTCGTTCCTGTCCCTTGCCGGTGCTCTGAGGTTTGTGGGATCTGATTCCGTTGACGAATCTGCCGGCCGATAACAAAGCCGGCATGTAACGATAAAGCATTCCGGTGCACCGTTCGCTGGCGGGCTCGTGTATGGTCGCGGGCTAGGTCGGACGTCTACATCGAACTACGATCGGGTCGATTCTTCGGGGGAACTGCGTTGAACAGAAAACTAGCAGTGCTGTGCGGGTCTGCGTGGCTGGCGTGTGCAGCGCCTGCATTGGCTGAGCAGCCGACTTATCTCGATTTGAATAAGCCCTTCAAGGAGCGCGCGGCAGACCTCGTTGCGAAAATGACGCTCGAGGAGAAGGTGGCTCAGCTGCAGAACGATGCGCCCGCGATTCCCCGTTTAGGTGTGCCGAAGTACGAGTGGTGGAACGAAGCGTTGCACGGCGTCGCTCGCGCGGGCTCTGCGACGGTGTTCCCGCAGGCGATCGGCCTTGCTGCAACGTTCGATCCGAAGCTCATGCGGGAGATCGCGACCGTCATCAGCGATGAAGGTCGTGCGAAGCACCATGAGTTCGCGAGCCGTAATCAGCGCCATCGCTATCAGGGCCTCACGTTCTGGTCGCCCAACATCAATATCTTTCGCGATCCGCGCTGGGGGCGAGGACAAGAAACGTACGGCGAAGATCCGTATCTCACCGCGCTGATGGGCGTCGAGTTCGTCAAAGGTCTGCAGGGCGATGATCCGCAGTATCGCAAGGTCGACGCTACTGCCAAGCACTTCGCTGTGCACAGCGGGCCGGAGGCCGACCGCCATTACTTCGACGTGCATCCAAGCGAGCGCGATCTGTGGGAGACGTATCTGCCGGCTTTCCAGGCGCTCGTGCAAGACGCGGACGTGAAGTCGGTGATGGGTGCGTATAACCGCCTGTATGGTGCGTCCGCTTCCGCAAGCGAGCTCCTGCTGGAAGAGATTCTTCGCGACAAGTGGGGCTTCGATGGTTACGTGGTGTCCGATTGCGACTCGATCGAAGATATCTACAAGTACCATAAGATCGTCGCTACACCGGAAGAGGCGGCGGCGCTTGGCGTCAAGAACGGCACGGAGCTGAACTGTGGCACGACTTACAGCGCGCTCGTGAATGCGGTGAAGCAGGGTTTGATCACCGAAGCCGAGATCGACGCGGCGCTTACGAACCTGATGCTCACGCGCTTCGAGCTCGGGATGTTCGACCCGCCAGAGCGCGTACGCTGGGCCAATATTCCGTATGCTGTAAACCAATCCGCGGAGCACGACTTCCTTTCGAGACGCGCGGGACAAGCCTCTTTGGTGCTGTTGAAGAACGACGGCGTGTTGCCGCTCTCGCGTGACATCAAGACGATCGCAGTCGTGGGGCCGACGGCAGACGAAGTGATGTCGTTGCTCGGTAACTATTACGGCACGCCCGCGGCCCCTGTCACGATCCTGCAAGGGATTCGCGAGGCCGTTGGGCCAAACACGAAGGTCGTTTATTCGCGTGGTACGGATCTCGTCGAAGGGCGAGAAGAGCCGCGCGCAGCGCCGGTCATCGAGCCTGCGCATCTGCGTCCGGCAGCGGGTTCGAAGGAGCAAGGCTTGAAGGGTGAATACTTCAACAGCCCCGATTTGTCGGGCACGCCGGTCATGACGCGCATCGACCAGCGTGTCTCGTTTCGTTGGGATCGCGGCGGACCGATCGATGACCTGATCGCGCGCGGCGAGTTCCCTGCGGATGCGATCGGCAGCGACAACTTCAGCGTGCGCTGGACGGGGCAGTTGGTGCCGCCGACCTCGGGTCGCTATGAGATTTCCGTCGGTGCGAACGACGGATTCCGCTTGTTCCTCGACGGCAAGCCGGTGATTCAGAGTTGGGAGCTCACGCCGCGCGTCGCGAGTACGAGCGCCACGATCAATCTCGAGGCAGGTCGTGCGTACGATTTGAGACTCGAATACTTCGAGGACATTCGCGACGCCGAAGTGCGTCTCGGGTGGCGCTTGCCCGGGGCCAAGCCGCCGTTCGAAGAGGCATTGGACGCGGCGCGCGCGGCTGATGTCGTCGTGTTCGTCGGCGGTCTGACGGGCGATGTCGAAGGCGAAGAGATGAAGGTGAGCTATCCCGGATTCGCAGGCGGAGATCGCACGGATCTACGGTTGCCCGGTTCACAACGCAAGTTGCTCGAAGCCCTGCACAAGACCGGCAAGCCGGTGGTTCTCGTGCTGACCGCCGGTTCGTCGATCGCCGTTGATTGGGCAAAGCAGAATCTGCCCGCGATTCTCGTGGCCTGGTATCCGGGCCAGCGAGGCGGAAATGCCGTTGCCGACGTGCTTTTCGGCGATGCGAATCCTTCGGGCCGCTTGCCGGTGACGTTCTATAAGGCGAACGAGAAGCTGCCTGCGTTCGAAGATTACGATATGCAGGGCCGCACCTATCGTTACTTCAAAGGTGAGCCGCTGTATCCGTTCGGCCACGGGCTGTCATACACGAAGTTCGAGTACTCGGGCTTGAAGCTCGACCGCGAGCAAGCCGGCGCGCAGGATGAGATCACTGCGACGCTGCGCGTGAAGAATGTCGGACAGCGCGCGGGCGAGGAAGTCGTGCAGCTTTACGTGCGTCCGAGCGATGCGAAGCAGATGCGTGCGGTCAAGGAGCTGCGCGGAATCCAGAAGCTCGCGTTATTTCCGGGCGAAGAGCGTGAGGTGACTTTCACGTTGCAACCGAAGCGCCACATTACCTACTGGGACACGGAGCGCGATGCGTATGCTGTTGCGACGGGCTCGTACGAGATCGAAGTCGGAGCATCGAGCGCAGACATCCGCGCGCAGGCGCCGCTCAAAGTGACGAACTAGTTTTCGCGATCTACTTCGGCCGCGGAGCCTGGATATTTTCGTCGGGCTCGCGTCGGCCGGCGCGACTGACTGCAAGCGCCTATCCCGACTTTGCGGGCTCTCCGTACTTCGCGAGAGTTTCTTCTCTATCAGTTTTCGATCTTGATAGGGACGCCCCGTTGGGCAGACTCGTAGATAGCACGCACGAGTTGCACCGCCTTGCGTGCTTCACGTCCATCGATGATGGGCGCGCGGTTCTCGCGGATCGCGGCGACGAAGTCTTCGAATTGCCGCAAGTGACCTTCGAACTTGATCGCCATGGGCGCGCTCGCGCCGGAACCCATTGCGCCACTCTCGCGTGTCGCACGAATCGTCGCGTCTTCCGGCTGCGTGTCTCTGAATTCCCATTGCGAGATGTCATCGTCTTCCATCGCGGCGGACCCGAGCTCACCGCAGATCTCGACCTTGCGTGACCAGCCCGGCCAAACGGCCGTGCTCGTTTCGATCGTGCCCATTGCACCGTGGGGGAAGCGCAAGACGGCGCACGCGGTGTCTTCAGACTCGATGCTCGTATGCACGCAGCGTGTGGTCCACGCGAAGACCTCGGATGGCAAACCCGCGAACCATTGCAATAGATCCACCGCGTGGATCGCCTGATTGATGAGCGCTCCGCCGCCGTCCAGCGCGAGCTTGCCTTTCCACCCGGTGTAGTACTCGGCGGTGCGATGCCATTTCACATACGCACTGCACAGAACGAGCCGGCCAAAGCGCCTGGACTCGAGTGCGCGTTTGAGAGCGCGCGCGCCGTCGCCGAAGCGCGCTTGGAAGATGGATCCGACGAGCACGCCAGCTCGGTCAGCCGCGGCCAGAATCTCATCGGTGCCTTCGACGGTGGCATCGATCGGCTTTTCGATCATCAGATGTTTACCGTGGCGGATCGCTGCCAGCGCAGGCTCACGGTGCAGCGCGCTCGGCGTGGTGATCGCGATCGCGTCGATCTGAGGATGCTGCGCGAGCTCAGCAGCGCTTGCAGCCACGACGGGAATCCGATGTTCCCGGGCAAAGCGCTGAGCATTCTCGGGCGTACGGCTCGTGACGCCGACGACCTCGGCTCCAGGGATCGACTGAATCGCTCTTGCGTGAAAGGGCGCGATGGCGCCGGTACCGACGATCCCAAAGCGAACGATCTTGGTCACCATAGGTTTGATCTGCGAAGAAAGGTGCTTCTTGTCGTAGAAGCACGGCGGACGGATGGAGATGCGGCAAGAATAGAGCATTTCAGATGCAGGCGTCTGCATGCGCGCGATGCCGAGCTGCGAGGTGCCGCAGCGGGTGTGTTAGCTTTGTTCGATTCAACTGGGTTCCTGAGGAGTTTGCATGCGGATTCGAGTGACGCTGCTTTCATCCTTCTTTGCAGTCGCCTGCGCCATGGCGAGCGTCGGCGCGTGTGCTGCAACGAATAACGATGCCGCTCAGCAGCTAGATTCGGCAGAAATCGCAAGCACGAGCGTGCTGTCACGAGGGCGCCTGGCGAACCTGGACCGCGTGCTCAAGCAGTATGTCGACGATGGGCGGCTCGCTGGCGCGGTCGCGCTCGTGCTGCACGAGGGCGAGCCAGTGTACGAGGGTGCAATCGGTTGGAGCGATATCGAATCGAAACGCCGCATGAAGCCTGACACGATCTTCCGCATCGCCTCGCAGACAAAAGCGATCACGAGTGCAGCCGTCATGCAGCTGCTCGAGGAAGGTAAGCTCGCGCTGAGCCATCCGGTGAGCCAATTCATTCCAGAGTTCGCGCAGACGCAAGTGGCGCTCGACAAAGAGGGTGTCGCTCATCTCGTACCGCTCGAGCGGCCGATCACGATACGCGACCTGCTGACGCATACGTCCGGCTACTCATACGGCACGGACGCTCATATCGCAGGGTTGTACGCCGCGAAAGGTCTCGGCCCGGCGGCAGGGCATGGGTGGTACACAGCAGATAAGGATGAGCCGATCTGCGAGACGATGGCGCGGCTCGGGACCCTACCAACGACCTCGCAGCCGGGCGAGGCGTATGTCTACGGCTACAACACCGACATCCTCGGTTGCATCGTGGAGCGCGCTTCGGGTATCGCGCTGGATGTCTATCTACGCACCAAGATCTTCGAGCCGCTCGGCATGAAGGACACGCATTTCTTCTTGCCGAAGTCGCAGCGCGATCGACTCGCGACCGTGTACGCGAGCGGTCCTGATGGGAAGGCGATCCGCGCAGCCGAAGGACCTCTGGGGCAGGGCCACTACATCGACGGGCCGCGGAAGAGCTTCTCCGGTGGGGCAGGCCTCGTGTCCACGGCGCGCGATTACGCGCGATTCCTCGAGATGGTCCGCAACGGTGGCACGCTCGACGGTCAGCGCGTTCTCGGTCCGCGCGCGGCGGCCCTGATGCACACCAATCAAGCCGGCACACTCCATTCGAAGGACGGACTCGGCTACGGATACGGCTTCCAAACCACGGATCGTTATGGTGCGAACGGAATGGATGCGCCCGGCGCATTCGGTTGGGGCGGCGCGTACGGCTCGATCTACCGCGTGGATCCGGTGTCCGGCATCACGATGGTTCTCATGATCCAGCTCATGCCGAACGAAACAGACATTCGGGAGAAGTTTCTGACGCTCGTGTATCAGGCGCTCGAGACAAGCGCCGGTGACGAAGTGACGAGGTGAGGGAGTGACGAAGTCAGAAGGGAGCTCCACAACTCTTGCGTCGTCACTCCGTCACTTCGTCACCTCCTCACTTACCTTCCGCACTAGTCGCGGCAGGAAGTAGGCGAGGGTACCGATACGGGCGAGATAGTGAACATGGAGAGATGCCCAGAGCCCATGGTTGGACCATGGCGTTAGCAGCCACCATCCGGTCAGGAAGATCGCGAGGGAGAGCAACATCGCATTGCGCATCTCCACCGTGCGTGTGGCGCCGATGAAGATCCCGTCGAGCTGAAAGGCCCACACGCCGAGGAGCGGTGCAGCGACCACCCAAGGCAGATACAAGCGTGCAGTCGCGCGCGTGCTTTCGTCGATCGTGAGCAGGTCGATGAGCGAAGGACCCATCATCGCGATGGTGAGCGCTGCGAGCAGCGCGAGTGCGACCGCCCACGTCGTGGTCATGCGGATCGCAGCGAGCAAGCTCGCACGATGCGCGGCGCCGATCGCGCGACCCACGAGCGCCTCCGCAGCGAATGCGACGCCATCCAGGAAATATGCGCTCACGGCGATAAATTGCATGAGCACCGCGTTCGCAGCCAGCGTCACATCGCCTTGACGAGCGCCCTGCGCGACGAACCACACGAACACGAAAATGAGCGCGAGCGAGCGGATCATGATGTCGCGGTTGACCGCGATCGTCCGCCTGAGCTTCTCCGGTGAGAGCATGCTCGAGCGCTTCCAGTGTGCATGCATCGACCTGGCGTGTCGCAGCGCCAGCACCAAGCCTGTAATCGCGGCGACGATCTCAGCAAGGACCGTTCCGAATGCGACGCCGCGAACGTCCCAACCGAACACGAGCACGAACAAGGCATCGAGCGCCATGTTGATTAGATTCAGCACGAGCTGTAGCACGAGCCCGAGGTCGGTTCGTCCGATGCCGATGAACCACCCAAGCAGGGCGTAGTTCGCGAGCGTCGCAGGGGCGGCCCAGATACGAATGTCGTAGTAGCTGCGCGCAAGCGATTCTACGTTCGTCGTTCCTTGCAGGAGCGCGAAGGCGATCTCGCGAATGGGCCACTGCAGAGCGAGGAGCACGCATCCGATCGAGCCGGCGATGAGCAGCGCGCGACCCAGACTCGAGACCACCTCGTCGTGATCGCGAGCCCCGAGTGCTTGCGCCGTCAGTCCGGTCGTGCCCATGCGCAAGAAGCCGAATGCCCAGAACACGAACGTGAAGATCAACGAGCCGACCGCAACGGCGCCGATGTAGGCAGGATCGGGCAAACGACCCACGACCGCGGTATCTACGACACCGATGAGGGGCGTCGAGACATTCGAGAGGATGACAGGTAAGGCGATTGCGACGACCGTGCGATGCGTCAAGCGGGCCGGCGAAGGAGGGTGGTCGGAGCCGCTCTGCACGAGTCGCTGCTATTAGCTGCGCGGTTTTCTAGGTTCGGCCAGATGGCGGACGAGATCTTGAGTATAAATCGGGAGATCGCTCAGCCTACGAACGCAGATCGACAAGTTGCGTACCGCCCAATCGTCGGTCAGATCGATGCGATTGAGGGCCATCGTTTTCATATTGCGGGTCGCATTCGTTTCGGGCACGACGCCGATGCCGACGTTGCACTCGACCAGCCGGCACACGGCATCGAAGCTGCGCAGCTGAACGCGAAGCTTCAAGCGTCGCCCGATGCGATCCGCCTTCTCGGAAAGAAAGCGCTGCAGCGAGCTCGTTCGATCGAGACCGACGAAGTCGGCGTCGAGGGCATCTGCGAACGCCATGCGTTGCGTGCCTGCGAGCTTGTGCGTTTTCGCGGTGACGATCACGAACCGATCGACGCGAAATGGAAACACTTCTAAGCCCGTTACGTCCTCCGTGCCGGCGACGATGCCCACATCGGCTTTGCCGTCCGCAACCGCCGCGACGATCTCATCGCTCAGCCGCTCCTCGAGATCGATGTTGACCTGAGGATGAGAAGCGAGGAAATCGCTCAGCGGCTCAGGTAGGAACTCCGTGAGCGCGTTGGTGTTGGACATCAAGCGCACATGACCCTTCAAGCCATCGGCGTACTCGCCAAGATCGCCGCGCATGCGCTCGGCTTGCTGAAGGATGAGGCGCGCATGGTGGACGAGCGTGAGCCCCGCAGGTGTTGGATGCACGCCTTGCCGCTCGCGGTTGAGCAGCGGTGTACCCAGCTCGATCTCCATGTTGCGGATGCGCGTGCTGGCGGCCGCGACGGCAAGATGCATCCGCTCGGCGCCGGCAGTAATGCTGCCGGCTTCGACGACATTGAGAAAGAGTTTGAGGTCGACGAGATCGAAGCGCATGGATGCGATTGTCCGCGACACGGGTGCTTCGCGTCCACTCGAAAGAAACGGTCGGAGTTCGCGGTGAGTTGAGATGGCCAGCCCCAGGCGGTGTACACCATTGGCCTGGATTCGGACTGACCACGAACCGCTAACCGCTTTTTCGTCCTAGAACTCGGCACGAATTCCGGCGTGCAGCGAGCGCCCCGGCAGCGGTGCAAGCTCCTTCAACGGTGAGGCATGGCGACGCGCCTCTTCATCGAGCAGGTTGGAACCTCTGAGGAAGAGCAGCACCTCCGCGCTGCCAACCTGCAGCCGATAGCTGAGATCGGCGTCGAGCATCGTGTAACTCGCGGTGTCTCGCTCATTGGGCCCGACATCATCTTGCCGTGAGTAATGGTAGGTCTCCAGGCCGAGATGAAGGGGCCCCCGCTCGTAGTGCAGCTCGATGCCATATCGCAGAGGCGGGATCTGCGGAAGGTTACCTCCTTCTTCCAATCGGCCACGCACATAATCGCTCGCCACGCGCAACTCGAAATGGGTTCCTGCGGCTTTGTATAGGGGGAATGTGATCTCGCCTTCGAAGCCGTAGAGCTCGGCGTCGGCCTGCGTGTACTGGA
The DNA here is from genome assembly GCA_023417315.1 of Pseudomonadota bacterium. Lineage (GTDB taxonomy): Bacteria > Pseudomonadota > Gammaproteobacteria > Steroidobacterales > Steroidobacteraceae > Steroidobacter. The sequence continues at coordinate 29,229 of JAEZFW010000069.1, read as the reverse complement.
AGACGCGCAGCTCGTCTTCCTCCGCATCCGTTTGGAAGGCATAGATGTAGTCCGAGAAGTCGTTGAAGAAGGCGCTTACCGACCAATGGATCCCATGCTCGGAGTGACGATGCAAGGTCAGATCGAGAGTGCCTGCCGTTTCCTTAGTCAAGCTCTGCTCGCCTAGCTCGAAGCGGCTAATCGCAAGGTGAGGGCCGCTCGCGTAGAGCTCGACGCTCTGCGGATGCCGCTGGGATCGCGTGACGTTCGCAGCCAACGAGTGGGCGTCGGTGAAGCGCCAGATCAAACCGCTCGAGACGCTGTAGGCCGTTTCATCGTACTCGTGCATCGGACCGTCTGGGTCGATGCGCTGGTTCTCTGCGCGTGCGCCGAGCTCGATCGAGAGCGAGCCGAAATCGCGCTGCTCGAACGCGAACAATGCGACCTGGCGAGTGAGGGAGGGCGGTACGAAAGCTTCCTCGCCTATGGCTTCGAAATCGGCAGTTAGAAACTGCACACCCAATGTGCCGCGCCATCCTGCGATCTCGCCATGATCGATGTTGCCGCGCACATCGATTCCGTTCTGCTCGAACACCGTGCCGACTTCCTCGCCTTCGAGCTCGCGGTGCTCGTAGTCGTTGTACGAGGCGCGCAGGCGCAATCGCTGCCACGGGCCCGTGGCCAGCGCGCGTTCCGCTTTGAGGTCGTAACGATCTTGGCGCATGTCGATCCTCAGGCCGTGATCCGCATCGGGGTCTTCGCCGCCTTCGTCCGCTTCGCCTGCATGCTCGTGCGCGACAGGCACTCCATAGTTCGTGTCATAGCGACCGATCGAGAGGCCGACGAAACCGGATGCGCTGCCCGCACTGACGCCAAAGGCTCCGCCATGAGTCTTGCTGTCGGAGCCCGCGAGCGTTCCACGTGCGAACGTCTCATCTGGATGCTCTTGGAGGTGTTCCGCGCGCTCGGCTTGCGTGAGTGCGTATCCAGGAATGCTGACGTTTGCGGTTTCGCGGCGAAATCCATCGACGTGCACGCGAATCGATTGGGTGCCGAGCTCGAGTCTGCCGACTGCGGTGCGCTCGTCGGCCGCCGTGTCGCCGCGGACCTCGACGCTGCCGCGATCGGCGTCATCGCTGAAGAGAGTTGGAATACGTCCGTCGACGACGTTGACGACGCCACCCACTGCGCCGCTGCCGAACAGTAGCGTTGCGGGCCCCCTCAGGATCTCGATCTGATCGGCGAGCACCGATTCGACTGCGACTGCATGGTCCTGGCTCAAACTCGACACATCGAGCGCGCTCACGCCATCGTGCAGCATGAGAACACGCTCACCGCCGAGGCCGCGAATGACAGGCCGGCTCGAGCTCGGTCCGAAATAGGTTGCACTCACGCCGAGCTCGGCTGAGAGCGTTTCGCCGAGCGATGTAGCGATCTGCCTGCGTAGCGCGTCGCCTCCGAGTACGCTCGCTGGCTGCGCGACTTGCAGTGCCGTTTCACGCAACGCGGAGGAGGTGACGATGATTTCTTCAGGTTGAGTCTCTTGTGTGCGAGCTGAATAGCTCACGAGCATCGCGAGCGCTGCGATGCTGAATTGTCGATAGACGAACATAGGCGGTTCCGGCTCCGAAAAAGCAATGGACGATTGCGTCGCCCGAGCGACGCGTCAGCGCCTTGAATGGGCGCAGCTCGTTCAAAAAGTTTCGGAAGCGGGAGGACCGCGCGGATTCGCCGCGAGCCACGTGCGCGAATCGCAAACGTCGTTCTCGGAGACCGCAATGACGTAGGTGGTGAGTGGCCGCGGGATGTCATGCGCGTACTGCGGGCCATCGGCCAGCTGTCCGAAATGAACGCAGTGATCGCACGAGCCACGCTGGGAGTAGATGTCGGCTGGATCATGCGAATGGGCCGCATGCACCATCGTGTTCAGGGTAAACCCGAGCATCAGCACCGCGAGTGCGGTGCGCAGCCAGACAAGCCGGTTGTGGGTGAGCCTGAACATCGAGCTCAACAGGCTAGCGTGAGTATCGAAGTCTGGGAAGTGTGATGCGGTTTGTCCTTGCCGAAGGCGCCGGGGGGCGCGTTCCGCTGGCAGCGACCAAACCGATCCGCCATAATCGGCCCACCTATCATGTCTGATCATCGCGTGCGAGTGCCGAACAAGCTCATTTCCCGCCCAGCAGCAGCCATCGCTGCGGCCGCCGCTCACTAAGTGAAGATCTCTGGGGACAATTTTCCGACCGCGCTCGCGAAGCGCCTCGGGCACCTCTATCTCGTGTCAGGTGACGAGCCGTTGCTCGTCAACGAAGCCGCCGATGCGATTCGCACGAAAGCCCGCGCGGAGGGCTTCACGGAGCGTGATCTGCAAGTCGTGGAGCGCGGGTTCGATTGGCAAGGGCTGCTGGCGGAAAGCCGTTCGTTGTCGCTGTTCGCGCAACGCAAGATCCTCGAGATCCGCATGGCGAATGCTGCGCCGGGCGAGCAGGGGGCAAACGCACTCATCGAGCTTGCGGGCGATCCGTCGCCAGACACGCTCGTCCTCGTGATCACGGGAAAGCTCGATGGGCGAACGATGAGCTCGCGCTGGGTCAGCGCCATCGACAAACATGGCATCGTTGTGCAGATCTGGCCGATGGAGCTTGCGCGGTTGCCGGCATGGATTCGCGAGCGCTTGGGCCGTCATGGATTGCAGGTGGATGCCGCGGCCGCAGGATTGCTTGCAGAACGCGTAGAAGGGAACTTGCTGGCCGCGCATCAAGAGATCGAAAAGCTCGCGCTGCTGATGCCGAAGGGCGCCCTCCCGGCTGAGGCTGTCATGGATGCGGTTGCCGACAGTGCGCGCTTCGACGTGCTGCAACTGGGCGAAGCCGCGATGAAGGGACAGACCGGCCGCGCATTGCGCATCCTCGATGGACTCAAAGGCGAGGGCGTCGAGCCCACGTTGGTCCTATGGGCGCTCAACAAAGACCTGCAGTGGATCGCGCGAGCGCAAGCGATGATGCGCAACGGACAGAGCGCCGATGCGGCGATGAATGCTTTGTATGTTTGGCGGCCGCGTCAAGCTGCCATGAAGCTCGCGCTGAAGCGCCTGTCCGCCAATGCAGTGAAAGAACTGATGTTGGATGCCGCGAACGTCGATCGTGCAATCAAGGGTGTGGTGCGCAGCGATCCCTGGCTCGAGTTCGAAGCGCTCGTCGCGCGCCTCGCCGGCGCCGCGCTAGGGCGCGCAGCATGAGTACCGTGCTCGAGCCGCACGCATGAGACCGATCGGTATTTTTGGCGGCACGTTCGATCCGATTCATTTCGGGCATCTGCGCACGGCGTTCGAATTGCTGCAGGCGTTGCGCCTGACCGAGATGCGCTTCATGCCGGCGGGCAATCCGCCGCATCGTGATGTCACTGTCGCGAGCGCCGAGCAGCGACTCGCGATGGTTCAAGCGGCAACGCAGGGTCAGCCGGGCTTCGTGGTCGACGATCGGGAGATTCGCCGCGAGGGGCTGTCTTATTCGGTGGATACGATGCGGACATTGCGTGCGGATTTCCCCGATCGCTCGCTCTGTCTCATCGTGGGTATGGATGCATTCCTCGGCTTGCCAAAATGGCACCAATGGCGCGAACTTCTCGAATTGGCGCATCTCGTCGTGGCGCATCGGCCGGGGTGGCGCGCGCCGAGCATGGGACCGCTTGGGGAGTTGTTAGTCGATCGAGGGACCGGACGAATAGGCGATTTGCACGAGTCGCGCGCTGGCTGCATCTATATCCACGCGGTGACTCAATTAGAGATTTCTTCGACGGAGTTACGCAAGATGATCGCCGCAGGACGCGATCCGCGGTATCTGATGCCGGATGCCGTGAGAGCGATCATCGAGGAGACCGGTTGCTACAAGCGCTAGTGATGCCGACTGCACGCGCTGCGCTCGAGAGAGCTCCTCTCTCGAGCGGCCGGTCCGATTCGCTTTCCGATGCAACGTTCCCGCTCCTGGTTTCTTTCTGCACCCGCAGGCAATCCACTGTTCACCTGAGGTAAGCATGGCCGTCAAACGCGCGAAGACTTCACGGGCTACTCGTTCTACGACTGGAGCGAAAACGGCGCAGCCGAAGGCAAAGGCGCCCGCCAAGACGCGATCTACAGTTGCGAAGAAGGCATCCAAGAAGTCCGCAGCGACGAATACCACTCCCGCGAAGACCAAGGCGAAAGGCGATGTCATCAAGGTGGTGGAGCACGCGCTCGATGAGATGAAGGCAGTGAACGTCAAAGTGCTCGATGTGCACAAGCTCACCGACATCACGGACACGATGATCATCGCGACGGGCAACTCCGATCGACACGTGCGCTCGATCGCCGACCGCGTCGTCGAGCACGCGAAGAAGGCGGGCTTCCGGCCCATGGGTGTCGAGGGCGAGCGCGACGGCGAGTGGGTACTCGTCGATCTGCACGATGTGATCGTGCACATCATGCTGCCGCGTGTGCGCGAGTTCTACCGGCTGGAGAATCTCTGGGACGTCAGCGCGGCGAGACGCGAAGCGGCGAGCGCGACGGGCTGAGCCTTCGCCTGACGAGCGATGCGACTTTTTCTCATCGCAGCGGGGACTCGCTTGCCGAGTTGGGTGAACGAGGCCTACGAAGACTATGCCTCGCGGCTCACAGGAGAGTACCGGCTCGAGCTGAAAGAGATTGCGCTGAGTCAACGCAGCGGCGGCGACACGAAACAGGCTCTTGCGAAGGAGCGCGAGCGAATGATTGCCGCGCTGCCCACGAGGGCATACCTGGTCGCGTTGCAGGTCGAAGGCCGCGCATTGAGCAGCGAGCAACTCGCAAAATTCTTGGAAGCACGCGCACAGGATGGCCGAGACGTTGCATTCTGCATCGGCGGCCCTGACGGCCTGCCTCCAGAGCTCGATGCGCGCGCCAACTTTCGTTGGTCTCTCTCAGCGCTCACATTGCCGCACGCATTGGCGCGCGTCGTCGTTGCCGAAGCGCTTTATCGAGCGGTGACGATTATCAAGGGACATCCGTATCATCGCGGCTAGCGCCGCCAGAGCGGCAACTGGCCAACTGGCCACTGTCAGCTGGCCAGAATAATCCGAGTGCCGACGCGACTCGCGTCCACTGCTCGCTCCTTCTTTTCTCTCTCTGGCCAGTTGCCAGTTAGCCAGTTAACCAGTCGGCCGTGTAGTCGCGCTCGCGACTACACTTTCATCCTCGCCAACTCCGCCAACGCTGAGGCAGCGGTCGGGAAGCGCTCGTTGGGATCTTTCGCCAGCAAGCCGTCGATCAACCGTTGGAAGCGGCTGAGCTCGGGGGGCAGGGTGGGAATGGGATCGTTTCGGTGCGACTGAATGATTGCAATTACGGAGCTGCCGCGGAAGGGACGCTGCCCCGTGAGCATCTCGTAGAACATCACGCCGAGACTGTATAGATCGCTGCGTTGATCCACCGGCGAGCCTTCTGCTTGCTCCGGGCTGATGTAATACGGCGATCCGCGCACTTCGCCTGCATGCGTGAGTTGCGTCCCACCCTCAACGTACTTGGCGAGGCCGAAGTCGATGAGCACGATGCGACCGTCCTCACGCATCATGACGTTCGCAGGCTTGAGATCGCGATGACACAGACCGGCTGAGTGCACGGCGACGAGCGCACCGCAGATCTGCACGAAGATGTCGACGCTGTCGCGCACCGTCATCAGATTGCGAATGCGCAGCTCGAGACTGCCGCTCGGAAAGTATTCGGTGACGATGTACCGGAAGTCCTCACCGTGCCCCCAGTCATAGACATCGACGATGGCCGGATGCTTGATGCGCATCAGCAGCTCGCGCTCGCGCTCGAAGCGCTCTTCTTCTCCTGAGTCTGCCGTCGACAAGGGACCCGTACGCAGCACCTTCACGGCGACGTTGTGTCCGAGCTCGAGCGAGAAAGCGAGATGAATTTCGGATTTCGGCGAGCGCGCAATCGTGTGAATGAAGCGGTAGCCCTGGATGCGCGGGAAGGAGGTCGTGCGTTGATTGATTCCGCTCGCCGTCTTTTTGTCGTCGGTGTGGCGCATCGTCTCTTGCTATTGGTCGTTCCGTCTGTCGGCGATAACGCTGTCTTCGAGCCTGCCGCTCGTCCCGCGCGGCTTTTGCAGGGAGCCTAGCTTAAGAATCCTCGCCGCTGCCGCAGACTATGTCACGATTACTCGCACGGCTGCCACGCGCCGCACGGTTTGCGCTTTCTATGTCACACAGGTTGGCTATGATAGGCACGGAGCAGGTCATGGCGGTGCCTGGCGCGCCGGCGTGATACCGGGGGAAGACGTGGATTCCAAGTATTCGATCGACACCAGTGACGGGCTGGTGCGCGTACAGATTTGGGGTGAGCTGCGGGCCGACGGTCTGATCAAGTTGATGGGCCGGATCGCCGCCGATCCGAAGCATCGGCTCGACATGGCTGCAGTCGTCGATCTGCGCGAAGCACACGGCGAGTGGGATTATTCGGAAATTCAGCGGCTGCGTGACTACGTCGCACGCATCGCGACACCTCAGTCGCGTCGCTGGGCAGCGATCGTACGGCCCGGAGCCCTGGTAGCTGCGGCTCATGTCCTCATCGTGATCAGCGAGCCCGTTGCGGGCAGCATCCGCATGCAGCTATTCGAAGATGCACCATCGGCTCTGCGATGGGTGAAGGGCGCCCGCGTCGAGCGTGATGAGCTCGCAGGCGTCGACTGATGGCGTTATGAGAGCGGGCATCGAATCCCGCGTCCATTCAGTTCGGGTTCAGTGCGTCCTCGGTAGTTCGAACCCTCACTCGCTAACAAGGCGCGCGCAGCGCCGATCTCCATTTTCGTTAACCGGACAATACAATCCGGCAGCGCGGACCTGTATGCTCTCGGTTATGGAAAGTGTCTCCAAGCCTTTGATCTACCTGGCATCCGCATCACCTCGAAGGAGCGCTCTGCTGGCTCAAGTGGGGATCCCTCATGCGGTTCGGCCTGTCGACATCGATGAGAGCGTGGTGCGCGGCGAGCCGCCTGGCCAATACGTGCTCCGGCTTGCTGCTCAGAAGGCTCAAACGCTTTGGCATCGTCTCGAGTCGACCGCTCGGCTTCCTGTACTGGGGGCCGATACCTCGGTGGCGCTCGATGAGGAGATCATGGGAAAGCCGTGCGATGAAGCGGACGGAACGCGCATGCTGCAGCGACTTTCATCACGCACGCATCAGGTTTACACGGCGATCGCGCTGTGTCACGAGCGCGGTTGCGAGACGCAGTTGAGCGTAAGCGAGGTGTCGTTCCGGGCGCTTGAGGCAGATGAGATTCGTGCCTACTGGCGAACGGGCGAGCCGCTCGACAAGGCGGGAGCCTATGCGGTTCAGGGCATGGCGGCGCTGTTCATCGAGCGCATCTCCGGGAGCTTCTCGGGGATCATGGGACTGCCGCTCTTCGAAACCGGCGAGCTGCTGCGCTCGATCGGCTGGCGACTGCAAGGTGCGGTCGCGCGATGACCGCCGAAATCTTGGTCAATGTCAGTCCGCGCGAGGTCCGCGCGGCCCTCGTAGAGAACGGGGTTCTGCAAGAGATCTTTCTCGAGCGCGCGAATCGTCGCGGCCTCATCAGCAACATCTACAAAGGCCGCGTGTCGCGCGTGTTGCCGGGAATGCAGGCGGCATTCGTGGATATCGGTCTCGAGCGCACGGCATTTCTACATGCCTCGGACATCGTGCATCCGGCGGTGGGCGAGAATGGGCAGCCGGACCAGCCCGTCGATGACAGAGCTGCAGACATTCAGTCGCTCGTCTCCGAAGGCGGCGAGATTCTCGTGCAGGTATTGAAAGATCCGCTCGGTACCAAAGGAGCGCGGCTCACGACGTTCATCACCATTCCTTCGCGTTATCTCGTCTACATGCCGAAAGGGCGCGGCGTCGGAATCTCCGCGCGCATCGAAGATGAAGCCGAGAGGCACCGTTTGCGCGAAGCGGCCACGATGTTCCTGCGCGCCGATGAGCCGGGCGGGTATATCGTGCGCACGGCGGCCGAGGGCGCATCGCCTGACGCATTGCGCGCGGACATGATGTTCTTACAAAAACTGTGGGCGGTGCTGAGCGAGAAAGCGGCGTCTACGCGGCCGGGCAATCTGGTCCACGAGGATCTTGCATTGCCGATACGAGTTCTCCGCGACATCGTGTCGAGCGGCGTCGACAAAGTCAGCGTCGATCACTTGGAGACGTTTCAACGCATGCGGGAGTTCGCACGCACGTTCATGCCGGATCATGCCGAGCGCATCGAGCTGTACCGCAGCGATCGGCCCATCTTCGATCTATACGGCGTCGAGGATGAAATTCAGCGCTCGCTCGATCGCAAAGTCGCGTTGAAATCCGGTGGATACCTGATTTTCGATCAGACCGAATCGATGACGACGATCGACGTGAACACCGGCGCCTACGTTGGGCACCGCACCTTGGAAGAGACGATCTTTCGTACGAACCTCGAGGCAGCGGTTGCGATCGCGCGGCAATTGCGTCTGCGCAATCTCGGAGGGATCATCATCATCGATTTCATCGACATGGAGGAGGAGGAGCATCGCAAACAAGTGCTGCAGGCGCTCGAGAAATCGCTCGCAGCAGATCATGCGAAGAATCACATCTCCTCGGTGTCGCCGCTGGGCCTGGTCGAGATGACTCGCAAGCGTACGCGCGAAAGTTTGGAACACATGCTGTGCTCGCCTTGTCCTACATGCGAAGGGCGCGGTTTCGTCAAGACGACCGAGACCGTGTGTTACGAGATTTTCCGCGAGATCCTGCGGCAGTCGCGCCAGTTCGATTTTCAGGAGCTCATGGTGCTCGCGCATCAGGATGTGATCGAGAAGCTCCTCGATGAGGAGTCGGCGGCGTTGGCCGAGCTCGAAGTGCATACCGGCAAGCCGATTCGCCTCCAGACGGAAGCGTTGTACCAGCAGGATCAATACGACGTGGTGTTGATGTGACGTTCATGAGTTACGGGCTACGGACTACAGGTTGCGGACAGAGCAGTTTGTCGTTCTGTACGGCGCTTCATGATGTCCGGGCCTCGAGTGCGTTCACGAGAGACTAGTGCGAGTTTTTTTCGGCACAAGCCCCGATTCCCACACTGCGAGCCCCGGTGCAAGGTCGGGTTCGCGTTCGCGCGGGGGGTGGCGTCGTGCCTTGAAGTGGGTGCTCGTGAGCGTGGGCACGGTGGTCGTGCTCGTCGCAGCGTTGCTCGGCGCGTTCGGTGTCGTCGTTGGACGCGTGCCCGAGTACCGCGTGCAGGTGCAGGATTGGCTCAGCGACCGTACCGGTGTCGTCATCGAATTCCGTGCGCTCACTGCCCGCATTCGGCTCTTCGGCCCAGAGCTCGTATTCGAAGACGCAGTCGTGCGCACGCCTGATCGCACCCAGGTGCTCGCGACTGCGCGGCGCGGCAGCGTTGGTTTCGATATCTGGAACTCGGTGCGCAACGGACAACTCAGCGCGGGGCGCTTCTCGCTGCGCTCGCCGCAGATTAGTTTGATTCGCACGCGCGAAGGACGCATTCAACTCCTCGGCCATACCGCACTGCCCGAGCGCACCGACAGCACGCCCATCGCACTCGAGCAACTTCCCACTGGGCGCATTCGTGTACGCGATGCGCAAGTCACGTTCAGAGATGAATTAACGGGTCGCGGCCCCTGGTCGATGTCAGGTATCAGTTTCGAGCTCACGCGCGATGTTGGCTCGATTCTGCTGAGCGGCGAGGCTTCGCTTCCTGAATCGCTCGGCGGTGCACTCGAATTCTCAGCGACCGCGAAAGGCGGGCTCAAGACGCCAGAGGCCGTGATTTCGACGTTCTCCATCTCAGGCGCTGCACTCGACCTCGCAGGGTGGGCGGACGTCGTTCCCGATGAGTGGCCCGCGCCCGAAATGGGGCGCGGTTCGCTGCAGCTGACCGGTTCTTTGCTAGGGCCGCGACTCACGGAGCTGACCGCGAAGGTTGATTTCTCGGGCGTCTCCACCGCGCTACCTTTGTGGGCGACACCGCTTCCAATCGCAGAGCCGATGCCGGTCAACGAAGAGACGGACGCATCGCCCGACCAGCCAGCTCCTTCCAAAGTTCAACAAAGCTCGCCCTTCGCAGCGACGGCTACACCAGCCTCTGAGATGGTGAGCTATGAGCGTATGGCGTTCACTGCTCGCGCGACGCGAACTCAGGATGAGTGGCAACTCACCGTCTCAGATCTCGACCTGTCCCGCAATGGCGCACCTTGGCAAAGCAAGCAGATCGAGGCTCGCTGGACACAAGCACCCTCTCCCACTCGAGTCGCGCTCAAAGCCGATCGGATCTTGTTGGAGAACGTGTGGCCATTGATCGCGTATCTGCCGGAGAGCGAAGCGCTCGCGCGTGTGCGTGCGTTGCGCGGGCGTGGGACGGTCGAAAACCTGAGCGCGCAAGTCGAACCTGCCTCCGATGATATTCCGCTCAGCTACACACTCGAAGCATCGCTCGCGAATATCGGATTCGAACCGATCGAGCGTGCTCCTGGGATCACGGGATTGAGCGGCACGATGCGTGCCGACGAATCGCATGGCGAGCTCAACGTTGCTGCTCGCGAGATGGAGCTCGAGCTCCCACGGTTGTTCCGAGATGTTCTGTCTGCCGACGTGGTGGAAGGCACGGTGCAATGGGACCTGGACACCTCAGGTGCGGTCGTATTCACCGATCGGCTGAGCCTGGAGGGCGAGGACGGGCGTGCGAGTGGCTCGGCGCGATTGCACCTGCCTCGCGATGGCAGCTTTCCGGTGCTCGAGGTTTCTGCCCGCGGAGAGAATTTGAAGGTGTCCTCAACGGGCAAGTACGTGCCCGGCCATAAGCTGAGCAAGAAAACGCTCGCATGGTTCGATCGCGCGTTCGTCGATGGCCGCATCGTATCCGCGACCTTCGAGATGAATGGCCCGGTACGTCTTTTTCCCTTCCGCAATGGCGAGGGAACTTTTACGGCGAGCGCAAAAATCGAGAATGGAGCGCTCGCGTATCACGATGCATGGCTGCCTGCGACGGGAATCGAGGCAGACGTCTCGTTCGAGAACGAGGGCATGCTCGTGCGCGCCCACTCTGCGCACATCGGCGGCTTGTCCACGACGAATACGACGGCCGAGATCAAGGACTTCAAGCAGAACGAGCTGCGCCTCTCCGCGGCCGCAACCGGCGATGTGAGGGACGCGCTCGAATTCCTGCATGCGAGCCCGCTGGGTGCGACGGTGCGCGAGCAACTCGAGCAAGTGGAAGGCGAGGGTGCGCTCAATGCCGATGTGAAGCTCTATCTCCCGATCAAGAACATGGAAAAGCGCGACGTACAGGTGAGCGCGCGCATCGCGAATGCATCGGTCTCGCATGCCAACGTGAGCGCGCCGGTGCGTGCTATTAGGGGCACATTCGCTTTTCGCAACTCGCTGCTGACGCGCGCCGATCTGCGCGGCCGTTGGCTATCCGGGCCGCTCGGCTTGACGGCACGCCCGCGCGATCGCGCTTCAACTGAGCTCACAGCAAGCGGACGTGCAGAAGCATCTCAACTGAGAACCTTACTCGGCATCCCGCCACAGATTCCAATCGGCGGTGCCGCGGATTGGACGCTTTCAACGACGCTTTCGGCAGTCGAGGACGAGATGGCGCCAGCGGAAAGGCGGTTTCATCTAGCGGCCGATTTGAAGGATTTTGCGCTCGATCTGCCCGCGCCGCTCGGAAAGGATGTCGCTGAGCCGCGCATGCTCGATCTCGACTTTTCCCTGGAAGCTCAGGACCGCGCAGTCGTCCGCGGCGAGTTGGGCAACGTGCGTGCATTGTTGAGCCTCAAGCGTCACGACGAGGGCTGGGAGCTCGATCGAGGCGGCCTGCGCATGGATGGTCAGCCCGCATCCGTGCCGAGTCATCGCGGGCTGCGCATCGAGGGCTCCATCGATCGCTTCGTGCTCGATGATTGGCTTGCGCTCAGAGGCGACGGCAGCCGATCAGGCAAACCCTTGAGTCACTATCTGCAGGCAGCGAACGTGCGCATCGGTTCGTTCGAGCTGCTCGGGTATCGCTGGTCGGATCTACGCGGCATCTTGCAGGCCACACCTAGCGGGTGGCGAGTCGATGTCGATGGACCCGATGCAACCGGCCAAGTGCTGATACCCGATTCGTTTTCGGGATCGGTGCCGCTGCGCATTGCGATGGAACGTCTCATGTTGACGAAGGCGCCTCGCGAGAACCGCCCACCACGCGAGGAGAAAGGAGAGGCTGACCCTCGTAAGCTCCCCGCGCTGGATGTGCATATCATGGATCTGCACATGGGTGCTCGCTCGATCGGCGCGCTCGATCTCGTCGCGTCCCGTGTGCCGACAGGCCTGCGATTCGACGAACTGCGCGTGTCGGGGGCTTCCGCCCGCGGCGAAGGTCGTGGCGAGTGGCTCGTCACGCCGCAAGGTGCACGTTCGACGTTGAATGCCACGCTGACGAGCACCGATGTCGCAGCGACGCTGGTCGCGCTCGATTACACCCCCTTCATCGAAGCTCAACGCGGCGAGATACGCGCTCAGCTCAGCTGGCCGGGCGGATACGACGACAATGTGCTCGAGCTTGCCTCGGGGCTAATCTCTCTGCGCGCGGATAGCGGACAGATCGTGAATCTTCAGCCAGGCGCGGGGCGAATGCTTGGATTGTTCAGCGTTGCGGCGCTGCCTCGGAGGCTAGCGCTCGATTTCAGCGATCTCACCGACAAGGGCCTGGCATTCGACACCATCCACGGCGATTTCGAGCTGCGAGATGGAAATGCCTACACCTCCAATCTGCTGCTGCGTGGGCCTGCGGCAGAGATCGGGATCGCCGGCCGAACCGGTTTCGGCACGCGAGACTACGACCAGACTGCTGTGGTGACGGGAAATCTCGGGGCCTCCCTCCCAGTTGCGGGCGCTCTGGCAGGCGGTCCGGCCGTGGGTGCCGCGCTGCTGCTGTTTTCTCAAGTTTTCAAGGAACCGCTCAAAGGTATGACTCGTGGCTACTACCGGATCACCGGACCGTGGGACAATCCAAATGTCGAGCGTGTCGATGCGTCCGCCGCCAAGGACACATCCGCGCACGTTATAGGAGCTCGTCGATGAGTCAGCCCGTAGCTGCGCCCAAAGTGGCAGCTATTCAGATGAATTCCCGCGCGAGCGTAGAGGCTAATCTCTCCGCCGCGCGCGAGCTCATGGAGCGCGCTCGCGCGCAAGGCGCAAAGCTCGCGGCCTTGCCCGAGAATTTCGCCATCATGGGGCGCAGGGAAGCGGATAAGCTCGCTGTTGCAGAACCCTTGGGCGAAGGCCCGATCCAATCGTTCCTCGGTCGATGCGCGCGCGAGCTCGACATGTGGATCATCGGCGGAACGATTCCGATCCGCTCGGAAACGCGCCCCGGCAAAGTCGCTGCGGCGAATCTCGTCTTCGACAACACGGGCCGCTTCGTCGCGCGCTACGACAAGATCCACTTGTTCGATGTCGATTTACCGGATCGCGAGGAGCGCTATCGCGAGTCCGCAACCATTGCAGCTGGCAGTGAGCCGACAGTCGTCGCGACACCGTTCGGCCACATCGGCCTAGCTGTGTGCTACGACGTTCGCTTTCCCGAGCTCTTCCGCCACTTGCAGGTGCAAGGCGCCGAGATCCTGTGCCTGCCCGCCGCGTTTACGGCGGCGACCGGACGTTCGCACTGGGAGACGCTGGTGCGCGCGCGTGCAATCGAGAACCTGTGCTTCGTCATCGCACCCGCTCAGAGCGGCATGCACGAGAACGGCCGCGAGACCTGGGGCGATTCGATGATCGTCGATCCCTGGGGACACGTGCTCGCACGTGTCGGTGAAGTTGGGGCAGGGGTTGCAGTCGCCGAAATCGACCTCACGTTGCAAAAGCAGGTCAGGGAACGATTCCCATCCCTGACGCATCGTCGTTTCCAAGTCACCGTCTGAGGATCGTGCGCGCCATCCCTATGTCTACGAATCCTGCCGCTACCCGCGAAATGCTTCATCTCGATCCCCCGCAGCACGCGAGCGGCTTTCAAGCCCTCGACATTGCGCGTCAATCCATTCTGCGACCGTCCGGTCTCGACGAGGATCGCATCGCGAATGTGCTGGGCAGCGTCATGGGCTACAGCGTGGATTACGCGGACCTGTATTTCGCGCTCACGCGTGAGGAGTCCTGGTCGCTCGAGGACGGCATCGTCAAAGATGGCTCGCACAGCATCGAACAAGGGGTCGGGGTGCGCGCGCTCTCGGGCGAGAAGACGGGGTTTGCCTATTCGGATGAGATCGTGCTTCCTGCGTTGACGGAAGCATCGAATGCCGCGCGGGCCATCGCTCGCAGCGGGGCCAACACGTCGCTGCAGGCATGGCGCGCCTCGGCGGGTCATCGGCTGTATATGCCGGTCGATCCTCTCGAAGGTTTGAGCGATGCGGATAAAGTCCGCCTGCTCGAGCAGATCGACGTCGAGGCACGACGAATCGATCCACGCGTCACTCAAGTCATGGCGAGCCTTTCTGGCAGTCACGAAGTCGTGTTGGTCATGGCGAGCGACGGCACGATCGGCGCGGATGTGCGGCCGCTCGTGCGCATGAACGTGTCGGTCATCGTCGAGCAGAACGGACGGCGCGAGCAGGGGTATTGCGGTAGCGGTGGCCGCTATGGATTCGCGAAGTTCCTCGAGAACGATCGCTGGAAGGAGCTGGTCGCGGAAGCAGTGCGCAGCGCCGTCGTGAACCTCGATGCGAAAGCCGCACCGGCGGGCACGATGACGGTCGTGCTCGGCCCAGGTTGGCCCGGCGTCCTGCTACACGAGGCGATCGGTCACGGTCTCGAAGGCGACTTCAATCGCAAAGGGACTTCGGCATTCACCGACCGGATCGGCGAGCAGGTCGCCTCGGATCAATGCACCGTCGTCGACGATGGCACGCTCGGCTCGCGGCGCGGCTCGCTCAACATCGACGACGAAGGAACGCCTACTCAGTGCACGACGCTCATCGAGAACGGGATTCTTCGCGGCTATCTACAGGACAAGCTCAACGCGCGTTTGATGGGCGTCAAACCCACAGGCAATGGTCGTCGCGAGTCGTTCGCGCACATGACGCTGCCTCGCATGACGAACACGTACATGCTTGCAGGGAAGCACGATCCACAGGAGATTATCGGGTCGGTCAAGAAGGGGTTGTATTGCAAGAACTTCGGCGGCGGGCAGGTCGACATCACCTCCGGCAAGTTCGTGTTCTCGGCGAGCGAGGCCTATCTCATCGAGGACGGCAAGATCACCGCGCCGGTACGCGGTGCAACGCTCATCGGCAACGGACCGGACGTGCTGCGGCGAGTGTCGATGGTCGGAAACGACCTGAAGCTCGACGAGGGTGTCGGTACCTGCGGCAAGGAAGGACAGGATGTTCCTGTGGGCGTTGGGCAGCCGACCTTGCGCGTCGACGGGCTCACCGTCGGCGGCACGGCCGCAGGATAAACGGCTTTCGTTCGAGTGTGGTCGCGAGGTCGCGCGACTTCGCAGCTATTGCTAGGATGACGCGCGATATCGCAATTCGGTATGACGCACGATGTGGCTAGCCCGACCGATCTATGAATTCCTGCCCTATCTCTACATGCTGATCGGCATCGGGCTGCTGACGGCCGCCTGGTTCGTCGACATGGAGACGCTGCCGAGCATCTTGATGGTGATCGGCGCGCTGAGCTTGATGGGAGGGCTCGTGCTCTGGCTACGTCGACGCGATTACCGGACACGTCAGGCTGAATACAGCAATCGATCCTTAGAGGATTAGTGCAAGGGCAGGATGAGTGCAAAGGCCCACCTAGGGGCCTTGGATCGCGCAAGCAGATGCTAGGTTGCTTGTTTCTCGCGCGCCGCAACTGGCACGGGCGCGATTTCGTCGTCTTCTGCAACCGTTGAGGATGCGCGATCGCCCTGCACCTGCTCGTTCAGTAACGGCACGGCGTCGTCCTCGGCGTCGCCCACGGGCACTCGCGTGCGTGCCATGCGTTCATCGAAATACATGATCTCGTGCTGACCGATCTGCACGACGTCGCCATCGTTGAGCATGCGTCGGCGCACGCGCTTTGCGCGCACATAGATGCCGTTCGTGCTGTTCAAGTCCTCGAGCACCGAAGTATGCATCGAGGTGATGATCTGCGCGTGATGACGGCTGATGTATTTGCTGTCGATCTGCAGATCGTTGTCCGGTGTGCGTCCGATGATGAAGCGCCCGGTCGTGAGCTCGCGCTCTGCAATCGTCTGGCCATTGAATCCGACTAGGATTCGACCAAGCACGACCTTGCGATCGGAGGAGGGGTGCCGATCTCCGGCTGGGAGCTCGGCACTGGCGTTGCCGTGCAGCGTCTGCAGTCTGACCGACCGCTCCGTGTACTCGACCCACTGCAGCTCCTCGATCGCTGCTTTGACGTCTTCGACCATGACGACGTCGCGATCGCGAGCGTAGGCGGACATCATCGCGGTATCACAGAGCGTGTTCACCAAGCGGGGAATGCCGCCCGTATATCGATAGATGAGCGGGAAAGTATCCGGCTGGAAGATCGTGCGGCCTTGCGAGCCAGCGACTTCGAGACGGTGCTGAATATAGGCAGCCGTGTCGTTCTTCGACAGCGCGGTGAGATGAAAGCGCAAGCGAATACGTTGCGCGAGCTGCACCAGATTCGGCGAATTCAACTTCTCGTTGAGCTCCGGCTGGCCAGCGAGAATGATGCGCAGCACTTTCTCTTTGGTCGTCTCGACGCCCGACAGCAGCCGAATCTCCTCGAGCACCTTGTTCGAAAGATTCTGAGCTTCATCGACGATCAGGAGCACGCGTCGACCGTTCGCATATTGTTCGATCAAGAATTCGTTCAGCGTCGCGAGCAGCTCTGCCTTCTTCATGCGGAAGGGCTGGAAGCCGAACTGCACCAGCAGCGTCTGCAAGAACTCGATCGCGGTGACCTGCGTCTGATTGATCTGCGCGACGACGACGTCTTTCTCGAGCTCCTTGAGGAATGTCTCGATCAGAGTCGTCTTACCCGAGCCGATCTCGCCGGTGATGACAACGAACCCATCCGTGAACCAGATCGTCGATTCCATGTATGCCTTGGCACGTGCATGGTGCTTAGACAAGTACAGGAACTGTGGATCCGGGGTAAGTCGGAAAGGCAGCTCGTGCAGGTTGAACAGCTCGAGATACATGCGGTTATTTGGGTAGCTTCAAGTGATCTCGTGAAGAGTCCCGAACGACGAACTTAACCAGCGTCAGGCCTGCGATACACGTGCAGGATGCTCAGTTTGTCGAGCGATGACGGCCAGTTTACGGGCAACGCCCGGTGTATTCAAAAAGGGCCTTCAGACCCGAGGCAGATGGGTGTCGTATAAAGCCATCAATCTGCGCGTCGTTTCGATAGTCCTTCGGACCGTTGACATTGCCTCGACCTCGGTTGCTGAGACGTCTTCGGCTCGAACCCAAGCATCCGGCGTAAATCAGGCGAGCTTCAGCCGCAATAGTTGTCTTAAGGCGCGATCGCGGCTCGCAGCCGAAGCGGCAGTGATCGTGCAATGGCCGAGTTTCCGGTTAGGTCTAGGTTCTTTACCGTAGCTGTGAAAGTGTACGCCCGGCACGTGCAGAATGTTCCCGAGTGTAGGAATCTGGCCGATGAAATTGAGCATCGCCGAGTGTCCAAGGGGCTTGGTGCTGCCGAGGGGCAGCCCTAGGATCGCGCGCAGGTGATTTTCGAATTGACTGGTTTGCGCGCCTTCGATCGTCCAATGTCCCGAGTTGTGCACTCGCGGCGCCATCTCGTTTGCAATGAGCTTGCCTCGTTTGACAAAAAACTCGACAGTCAGCACGCCTGCGTAGTCGAGGTGTTTCATCAAGCGCATGAGATGCCGTTCTGCTTGTCTTTGCAACGATGCGCTGCGATAGGGCGCCGTCGAATAGCGCAGAATGCCCGCTTCGTGGGTGTTCGCAGACAGAGGATAGAAACGGGTTTCTCCACGAGTACTACGCACGCCGATGAGTGAGACCTCGCGGCTGAAATCGACGAATCCCTCATAGATGAGCGGAACCGAGCCGAGCGTGTCCCATGCGGGAGCAAGATCGCTTTTCCTGCGTACGAGGTATTGGCCGCGGCCGTCGTAGCCCAGCCGGCGCGTCTTCAATACGCCCGGAATGCCGATCGTTTTCGCCGCTGCTTCCAGGTCTTGGAAGCTGTCGACCGCAGCAAATGGCGGAGTCGGAATCTTCAGTTTCGTGAATAAAGTCTTTTCGTGCAATCGATCCTGCGAGGCGCCCAGCGCGCCGACGGGTGGCAGAAAGGGTTTCCTCGCTGCGATCTCTCGCACGGCATCGACGGGCACGTTCTCGACATCGAACGTGACGATCTCGACTGCATCGGCGAGCTCACGCAAGCGAGTCACATCGTCGAAAGCGCCGGGAATGATGCGACCGACCTGAGCGCCTGGTGCGTCTTCACTTTGATCGAGGAATACGAAGCGAAGCCCGAGCGGATAGCCCGCCAGGGCCAGCATCCTTCCGAGCTGACCCGCGCCGATGATGCCGATTCTCATGAATGTGAGGAGGGAGCTGCGTCGCTGGGATCCGGATGCGCCAGGACAGATTGTGTTTGCTCGGCTCTGAAACGATCGAGCATCGTACGAATGTCTTCGTACTTGTTTGCGAGGATCGCCGCCGCAAGCAACGCTGCATTCGTCGCGCCGGCGGTTCCGATCGCGAGCGTTCCGACCGGAATGCCTGCCGGCATTTGCACGATCGAGAGCAGCGAATCCATGCCGTTCAACGCTTTCGATTGAACGGGTACACCCAACACGGGCAGCGATGTTTTCGCCGCGACCATTCCCGGCAAGTGAGCTGCGCCGCCCGCACCCGCGATGATGACCTCGATACCGCGGCCACGTGCGCTCGAGGCGTACTCGAACAACAAATCAGGCGTGCGATGCGCCGAAACAACGCGCGTTTCGTGCGCGACTCCTAGGCGCTTGAGGGTCGTAGCCGCCGATTGGAGCGTGTCCCAATCCGACTTGGAGCCCATGATGATGCCGACCAGAGGTTTCATCCGGCGATTGTAGCGTAGATGCGCGCGCCGCACGCGATTCGAGCCTGTGCGGGGCGCTGAGCGCGGAACGTCAGTGCTCGTCCGCGCTCTTGCTGAGTGCGTCTCGTAGAAGTCGGAACAGCTCGCGGCTGGCGTGTGGCGGTGATCTGCGGGCGCGTTCCGAGCGCGCTTGTTCGAGCACCTCGCCCAACGATTGTCTATCGATCGGGCCCGGAGCTTCCTGGCATAACACATCAATGGCGCTCGGCCCCTCGCGCAATAAGCGGTCCCGCCACTGCTCGATGCGTCGAAAACGCAGGGCCTCGGCGCGCTCGCGGTCACGCTTGGCATTCAAGGCAGCGCGAATCGGCTCCGCGTCGATCTTACGCATCAGCTTGCCGATGTACTGCTTCTGCCGGTAGAGCCCTCCATGTGCCGTGATGCGGCGGGCGAGCATGACGGCTTCGCGCAGTGTCTCCGGCAACGGCAACGCGTCGAGCTCGGCCTGCGGCAAGTCGATCAATGCTTCGCCCAACGCTTGTAAATCATCGCTCTGGCGCTTGCGCTCGCTCTTGCTTGGGCGTTCGTAGTCATCGTCGTTCATGTGCCGATTGTAACGGCACGCGGCAGCGCCAAGTGACGAAGTGACGCGGTGACGGAGTGACGAAGTCGGAAAGGAAGGAATTCTGACTTCATCACCTCGTCACCTCGTCACGCCGTCACCTGCAAGGGGTTAGAATGCGCCTCCATGGACAACGCAATCCGCACTTCCGGTAAGAACCACCAACTGAGCCACTCGCTGGCAGATCTGCAGGCGCTCGTGACGTTCGCCATCGGCGAGGCGAAAGGATTGGGAGCGACAGATGTAGAAGCTGGCGTCAGCGTGGACACGGGGTTATCGGTGACCGCTCGCTTGGGCGAGGTCGAGACGCTGGAGTATCAGCGCGATCGCGGCATGGGCGTGACGGTCTACCGCGGCAAGCGGAAAGGATCCGCGAGCACGGCAGACCTGAGTCAACAAGCGATTCGCGAAACGGTCGCGAAGGCGTACAGCATCGCTGGCTTCACTGCGGAAGATGAATGCGCAGGCCTGCCGGACCCGGACACGATCGCCCGCGACCCGCCGGATCTCGATCTGTGTCATCCGTGGTCAATCGAGCCCGATGCAGCACGCGACCTTGCTGTGGCATGCGAGGCAACAGCGCTTGGCTTCGACAAACGCATCGGCAATTCGGAAGGCGCAACTCTATCGACGCATCACGGCTTGCGCGTGTTTGGCAACTCGATCGGATTTCTTGGTGGCTATCCGAGCAGCATGCATAGCTTGAGCTGCGTCGTCGTCGCGCAAGACAACGGCGAGATGCAACGCGACTACTGGTACAGCTCCGTGCGCGACTGGCGTGAAATGGAGGATGCGCAGAGTATCGGCAAGCAAGCTGCGGAGCGCGCTCTGAGGCGTTTGAACGCACGCAAGCTCGCAACACTGACCGCGCCTGTGTTGGTCGTGCCGGAGCTCGCGCGCGGTCTCTTTGGGCATTTCCTCGGCGCGATCCGGGGCGGTAGCCAGTATCGGCGCGCGTCTTTCCTGCTCGATGCGGCTGGACAGCAAGTTTTTCCAGCCTGGATGCGGATCTCGGAGCGTCCACACATCCGCAAAGGTTTAGGCAGTGCGCCGTTCGACAGCGAAGGTGTGGCGACGAGGGACCGCGAGCTGGTGGACGCAGGTGTGCTGACCGGCTATGTGCTGAGCACGTACTCCGCACGCAAGCTCGGCCTCAAGACGACAGGCAACGCGGGGGGCGTGCATAACCTCATCGTTGCACCCGGAGAGGACGATTTCGACGCGCTCGTACGCAAGATGGATCGAGGTCTCATCGTGACCGAGCTCATGGGGCAAGGCGTCAACGGTGTCACCGGCGATTATTCGCGCGGCGCCGCTGGGTTCTGGGTCGAGAAGGGCGCGATCGCATACCCCGTCCACGAGATCACGATCGCAGGTAATCTCAAAGAGATGTATCAGCAGATCGTCGCGGTCGGCAGCGACGTCGATGCGCGCGGCGGAATCAGGACCGGGTCGGTGCTGATCGAGAAGATGACCATCGCAGGAGAGTGACGAAGTGACGGAATGACGGAGTGACGGAGTCAGAAGAGGCGCAAGACATTCCGACTTCGTCACTCCGTCACTCCGTCACTTGGCTTCCTCCAGCAGATCCTTCACCGTCTTCCCCTGCAACGCGCCTTTGAGAGCGCCCTCGGCGGATCGAGCGGCTGCAACGGCGGGTGCAATGTCGCGGATCTTTCCGAGTCGTGGTCCCGCGGTGTCTTGCCTGACGGCGTCGAGCACATCGGTGAGCTCGATCTTTGCCGGATCGCGGGCAGGCACCCAGGTGTCATCATCCGCGAGTAGGAGCAAGCCCTTGCTCTCGAGCGCTGTCACGATGGGCCCCAACGCAGCCCCAGGCAGATCGAGATGATCTGCAAGCGCATTGATCGTCCATCTACGCTGCGAGCCTTGGTAGTCGCATACGATGAGATACATGATCGAGAGCGCGACTCGCTCTCGTAGGCTCGCGTTCAATCGAATCTCTTCTCGGCCAGGGCGCAGATACTGCGGGTTCTGAACATAGAACGAGAGCTGCGCCCCCAGAAGCAGTACGAGCCAGGAGACATAAAGCCAAATCAGCGCGACGATCGCGATCGCGAAGCTGGCATAGATCACCACCCTGAGCGTCGAGCCGGCGACGAACGACGTGAAGATGATCCCGGCCGTCGCCCACAATGCGCCCGCGAAGAGTCCTCCTGTGAGCGCTGCGCGAAATCGCACCGAACAGTTCGGGATGAATCCATACAGAAATGTGAAAACGCCGGTGACGATCAGATAAGGGGTCACCGCGCCGAGTACAACGAACATCGTGCCGAATGGCTCGTATGTCTCGATTTTCTGCATCCACGACGTGTTTCTGAACGCGGCGATCAAACCGAACGCGGTGATGATGGCGGCAGGCCCAATGACGATCACGCTCACGTACTCGCTGAAACGACGCGTGAAGCTTCGCGGCTGTTCGACGCGCCAGATGAAGTTGAAGCTTTCCTCGACTTTCTGGACCATCGAGATCACGGTATAGAGCAGGAATACGAAGCCGATCGAGCCGAGCACCGTGCCTCGCACGTTGTTCACGAGATCCATGACTCTCGCTGTGATCTCGTAAGCCCGATCGACCCCGAGCGGCTCCAAGAAGCTGAACAGCACCGGCTCGAGGTCTTCGTGATACCCCAAACCCTTCAACACCGAGAAGGACAGCGCGAGCAGCGGGACGATCGACAGCAGGGTTGTATAGACGAGGCTCATCGCTCGCAGCGTGAGTTGCCCCCGGAGAATGTCGCGCACGAGGGCGTAGGGATAGCGCAGGATGTGCGCCACCTTCCAAAGAGGTCGACCGATCAATGACTCCGGTGGCTCGAACAGCCAATTCTCGAGTCGCGTAACGAGCGGTTGCAGCATGCGCAGTCAGCCTGACATGCGCCGTGCGAGGCGGCAAGATGGCCGATGCAACAGCATGGCGAGAGCGAAACGAGGGGAATGCCGTGCGTGGCCAAGCAATGTACTTGCTCTAGCAGGCAACGCGTGTGGCGGGAGCCCGATCAGGGAGCGAATCCGGGCGAGAGCGTGAAGTAGAACGTTGCACCTTCGTTCGGCTTCGCATCTACCCAAACGCGCCCACCATGGCGAGCAAAGATTCTTTGCACCGTGACGAGGCCGATCCCGGTGCCAGGGAATTCGGAATCAGCGTGGAGACGTTGAAAGGGAGCGAATAGCTTCCCCGCATACTGCATATCGAAGCCGACGCCGTTATCGCGCACGAAGTAGACAGGCCCGAGCGCTGACTGCTGCACGCCGACGCTCACGCGTGCAGGATTCGAGTGAGCCGTGTACTTCCACGCGTTGTCGAGTAGATTCTCCAGCGCGATTCGAAGCAAGCGCGTGTCTCCTTGCGCGCTCATGCCAGCGGCAACATCCAGTGTCACGACGCGGTCTGGATAACGTTCGCGTACGGCCGCTGCAGCATCGGCGGCAAGCTGAGAAAGATCAATCGGTCGGGAATTGAATTCAGAACGGCTGATGCGCGACAAACCGAGCAGGTCCTCGATCAGATTCGACATGCGTTGGCTGGATTCGTGGATGCGCTGCAGATAGTGCTTTGACTTCTCATCCAACCCGCCGGGTGAGGATTCACGCAGGATCTGACTGAAACCAGAGAGGCTTCGCAAGGGCGCGCGCAGATCGTGCGACACTGCATACGCGAAAGATTCGAGCTCGCGATTCGCCGCCTCGAGCTGCTGCGTCCGCTCCGCGACGCGCGCTTCGAGCTCAGCATTCATACGTTGCACTTCAGTCTGCGATTCCAGCAGCACTTGCATCGCTTCATCGTCTCGGAGCTGATATCGCCGCAGTAAAACGTAGAGCAGCGCGGAAGAGCCGATCACGAACAGCCAGCCCTTTGCCGTTTGTAGGTGAGCGATGCGCTCGGGCGGCAACTGCAGCCACTCGAGCAAACGATCGGTGAAGAAGATCCAGCAGAGGCCCAGCACGAAGTACAGCAGTGCGGTTCGCCCGGGGACTAGTCTGGACGGCGTGCCCAGTTCGGGGCTCGCGTGCAGCTCCGTTGCAGAGAGCGATTGGCGCGTAGCGGTCATGCAAGCTCGAGGCCGTGACATTGGGGCTGTGGCCGATTCCGCTCACAGCCTACCGTCTATGGCCTGACGAGTGTTAGCCCGATGTGAGACGTTGCAGCGCCTCCGCATACTTCGCAGCGGTCCGCTCGATGATATCGACGGGCAGCTTGGGGCCTGGCGGACGCTTGTCCCAGGTCAATGTCTCGAGGTAATCGCGCACGAATTGTTTGTCGAAGCTCGGCGGGCTCGTGCCGACGCTGTAAGTGTCAACGGGCCAGAAGCGCGAAGAGTCCGGAGTCAGAGCTTCATCGATCAATGTGAGATGGCCGGCTTCATCCAAACCGAACTCGAATTTGGTATCTGCGATGATGATTCCGCGTGCGCGAGCGTGCTCGGCAGCGTAGCGGTACAGGGCGAGAGCGCTCGCACGAACCTGCTCGGCGACGCCACGACCTACGAGCGCCACGACGCGCTCATAATCGATGTTCTCGTCGTGAGAGCCGAGCTCAGCCTTGGTTGCGGGCGTGAACAGCGGTTCGGGCAGTCTTTCGGCGAGCCTCAATCCGCTCGGAAGCGCGATGCCGCACACCGCGCCGGTTTGCTGATAATCCTTCCAACCGGAACCTATCAGATAGCCGCGAACGACCGCTTCGATCGGCAGTGCACGCAAGCGCTTGACCACCATGCTTCGGTCCGCGATCGATGCGCGCTCCTGTGCATCCGGCACTGCTCGCTCGAGCGGGAAGTTCGTCGTGTGATTGGGTACGATGTGACGCGTCTTGTCGAACCAGAACTGAGAGATGCTGGTCAGAATGCGTCCTTTACCCGGAATCGGATCTGGCAGCACGACATCGAAGGCGCTCAACCGATCGGTCGTGACGATGAGCATGTGATGCTCGTCGATCTCGTAGATATCGCGGACCTTGCCGCGATGGATGAGCTTGAGCCCGCGCAGGTTCGACTCGAGCATCGGCGGGGAAGGGGCGGTGGCAGACATGAAGAGTTCTCGAAGTCGGCGAACGTCAGATTCGCGAAGAGACAGGTTCGCGAAGAGATATGCGGACACGCACGCCCGCGCTGATACCATTGCGGCGAATTGTCGCAGCGGGTGAGAAGAGCTTCAAGCCGATGCACTGGCAAGGTAAAGCAATGGGCGGTCTGATCGGCCTCCTCGCGGCTGGGCCGATGGGCGTTGTCGTAGGCCTGTTGCTTGGCGCGCTCTTCGATATCCAGATGAGCTCCGTCGAGCTGCGCCGCGCGCCGTCTGCGAGCTTAACGATACAGCAGGCGTTCTTCAAAGCGACCTTTCAGGTCATGGGCCACCTGGCGAAGGCGGATGGACGGGTCACTGAGCAGGAGATACGAGCCGCTCGTTCGATGATGGAGGAGTTGCGCCTCCGCGAGGATGAGTTGCAGGCCGCAATGGATCTGTATCGAGAGGGGAAGGATCGCGACTTTCCGTTGCAGACGACGCTTACCGATCTTGCGCGCCTGTGTGCGGATCGAGCGGATCTATGTCGCATGTTCGTACTGATTCAATTGCAGACGGCCTTCGCGGGCGACGGCCTCAATGCCGCAGGCAGGAGCGTGCTGGCGAGGATCGCAGCAGCGCTTCGTGTGTCTGCCTATGAAGTGATCCAGATGGAAGCGCTACTGCGCATGCAGCGAGCCGCTCCTCGACAGAAGCCGACGCTGGATCGTCTCGCTGAGGCACACGAAGTCTTAGGCGTCGAGCGCACCGCAACGGATGCCGAGATCACCAAGGCATACCGTAGGCTAATGAACCGCCATCACCCCGATAAGCTCGTCGCGAAGGGCTTGCCTGCCTCGATGATGCGCCTTGCGGAAGAAAAGACGCGCCAGATACGAGCAGCTTACGAGGTCATCCGCGAGCAAAGGGCGATGAAGTAGTTGCCACGTTGACAGCCAAGCGTCGAGCGTTGAGAGTCACTCGTCACCCATCATCCGTCACCCGTACCGATATGCCTGCTCCTTGGATATCCGCTTCCATTCTCTCGGCGAATTTCGCAAAGCTCGGAGAAGAGGTCGATAACGTTCTCGCCGCGGGCGCAGATGCGATCCATTTCGACGTCATGGACAATCACTACGTGCCGAATCTCACGATCGGCCCGCTTGTGTGTGAAGCACTGCGCAAACACGGTGTGAGGGCGCCCATCGACGTTCATCTGATGGTCAAGCCGGTGGACCGATTGATCCCCGACTTCGCGCAAGCAGGTGCAACGTGGATCACCTTCCATCCCGAGGCGAGCGAGCATATCGATCGCACGCTCGGTCTGATTCACGAGCATGGCTGCAGGGCAGGGCTCGTGTTCAATCCCGCAACATCGCTCGATTGGCTCGACCATGTGATGGATAAGATCGACATGGTCTTGTTGATGTCGGTGAATCCGGGTTTCGGCGGGCAGAAGTTCATTCCATCAGCGCTGCCGAAGCTTCGAGCCGCCAAGGAGAGGATCGTCGCGAGCGGGCGTGACATTCGCCTGGAGATCGACGGTGGAGTGAAGGTCGACAACATCGGCGAGCTCGCGCGCGCGGGTGCGGACACATTCGTCTCCGGCTCCGGCATCTTCGGAACGAAAGATTACGCTGCGACAATCGCAGCGATGAAGCGCGAGATCGCAAAGGCCACTGCGAGCGGCACGATCGTCTGAGGAGTTGGGAGAGGGCGCGTCGGAGCCGGGCGCTTCCGACGCGATTGCAAGTCAAGTCATTGGCGGGACGATGACGGCGCGCGATGGCGCGACGAATCAATCCTCGTCGTCGTCGTCGAAATCGTCTTCATCGTCTTCGACGCGGCGATTCTGCGGCGCAGCTCGACCGCCAGCGGCGGCGAGAGGCGGCTTCGTCTTCATCTTCGGCCGTGCGCCGAACACGACGATCGTCTTGCCGGTTGCTCGCAGCAAGCCTTGATCTTCCAACACCTTCAGCACGCGTCCGGCCATTTCGCGCGAGCACCCTACCAAGCGCGAAAGCTCCTGACGGCTGACTTTGATCTGCATGCCTTCGGGATGCGTCATCGCATCGGGCTCGCTGCATAGATCCATGATTGCATGCGCGACGCGGCCCGTGACGTCGACGAAGGCTAGATCGCCGAGCTTACGATTCGTGCGATCGAGGCGCGTCGCGAGCTGAGTTGCCAGCTCGAACACGAGCCCGGGACTTTCCGAGGCGAGCTGACGAAAACGCGGATACGTCATTTCGGCGAGCTCGCATTGCTGACGAGTCCGCACCCACGCGCTGCGCGTCGGCTGTTCGTAGAAGAGTCCCATCTCACCGAAGAACTGTCCCTTGTTGAGGTAGGCAAGCACCATCTCGTTGCCTTCCTCGTCTTCGATCATGACTTCGACCGAGCCGCTCACAATGTAGTACAGGACATCGGGAAGATCGCCGGCATGGATGACGACCGTTTTAGAAGGCACGGTGCGAATCCGGCAGTAACTTAGAAACCGATTGATCGCCGGGATGTCGCTCAACGGCCTTGCGCCCTCTTCCATACTCACCTCGTCGGGTCTTTGTGTAAGTTGTTACAGTGACTTATGGCCACGGGGTCTTGCGCGCCATTTAATACAGGAAGTGGCTCATCCGCAAGCATTGGGACGGTTCACAGCCGATATGCACTGCGTGTCATCACGCGCGCCGTCGCTTTCATGAGCGCTCGAGCGAAGAAGGGTAGGGCTGCGCCGCCTGCGAGCATCGCGTTTCTACCGTGACGTTCTTCGTCCGCCGACATCTGCTCGATGATCGCGCGCGTGCGCGCGTCGGTCTTCGTAAGTTGCGCCAAGTGCCCCTCGAGGTGCTCGACGACTTGCCGTTCCGTCTCTGCGACGAAACCCAAGCTCGTGCGATCTCCTGCAAGCCCCGCGAGCGCGCCGATCGCGAATGAACCCGCATACCACAGCGGATTCAGCACGCTCGTTTTCCCATCGAGCTCACGGATGCGTTCTGCACACCAGGCGAGATGATCGGTCTCTTCGCGCGCGGCTTCCATCAGCGATTCCCTGGTCGCCGATGAACCAGCAACAAAGGCCTGTCCTTGATAGAGGGCCTGGGCAGCCACTTCACCGGAATGATTGACCCGCATGAGGGCGGCGGCATGTTTGCGGTCGGCCTCGTTCACGACAGTTTCGGGAGCGTCGGCGGCCGGGTTGGGGCGCGAGGCGTGGTGATCGGCGCGAAGGGTCCGAATGGCCTGATCGAATGCCATCAAGAGTCGATCGCCCGGTCCAAAAGAGCGCCGGACTGAGGGAGGCGTGCTGTTCATGACCGTTCATTATATATGTGTCGTATAGCTGGCCGGCTCGATCCTGTCGGGTCGGCCCCGCGGGAGTGCTTTTCCGGGTCCGTGGCTCGATCCGGGTGTCGCAAATGCAGGGAACCGCGCGTTTGCAAAGCCGGTGTTCGTCCTTTAGACTTGCCGGCCTTTTAGCCCCTGGGCTAGCGATTTCCCCGGAGAATTCAATGAGAACCGTCTTCGCCAACGCGGCAACGGTGCGGCGTGATTGGTACGTCGTCGATGCGACGAACAAGACTTTGGGCCGCCTGGCGTCCGAGGTCGCTTCGCGTCTGCGCGGCAAGCACAAGGCTTCTTTCACGCCCAATGCGGATGCCGGCGACCACATCGTCATCATCAATGCTGGGAAGATTCGCGTCACCGGGCGCAAGCTGACGGATAAGTTCTATCATCATCACACGGGCTACCTCGGCAACCTGAAGAGCACGAGCCTGGAAAAGCTGCTCGACAAGCATCCTGAGCGCGCCATCGAATACGCGGTCAAAGGCATGCTGCCAAAGAACCCACTCGGCCGTAAGATGTTCAAGAAGCTGCACGTGTTCGCAGGTTCGGAGCATCCGCACAGCGCACAGCAACCCAAGGCGCTCGAAATCTAAGATCAACCTTTTGGTTATCGATTACTGACAGGCACTTTCTCACATGGCGACCTCCTCGAACTACGGCACCGGGCGACGCAAGACTTCCACCGCCCGCGTCTTCCTACGCCCGGGCAACGGCAACATCATGGTCAACGACCGTTCGCTGGACGATTTCTTCGGCCGCAAGACGGCTCGCATGATCGTTCGCCAGCCGCTCGAGCTCGTGAACATGGAGAAGAAGTTCGATGTGTCCGTCACGGTGCACGGTGGCGGCATCACCGGTCAGGCCGGCGCGATTCGCCACGGTCTCACGCGCGCCTTGATCGAATACGACGAGACGCTCCGCAAGCCGCTGCGCGATGCGGGCTACGTGACGCGCGATGCGCGTGAGGTCGAGCGTAAGAAGGTCGGCTTCCGCAAGGCACGTCGCGGAACTCAGTTCTCCAAGCGCTAACGATAGGATGGTTGACGGTTGGCCGTTGATAGTTGACGGCCAGAATGAGCGTCTGATATGGCTGTCAACCGTTAACTGTCAACCGCCAACGGAATCTTGGGGGATCGTCTAGCGGTAGGACTACGGACTCTGACTCCGTCAACCTAGGTTCGAATCCTAGTCCCCCAGCCAAAAT
>JAEZFW010000014.1 GCA_023417315.1 Pseudomonadota bacterium | reverse complement strand
TCTCCCACGTGGGAGAGGGTCGGGGTGAGGGCCGCAGCTCCCGGGAGGCTCTGCAGCTCGACGGCGCCGAGCGTCTCGAGCTTCTCCGTGTTGATGACCACTGCAAGCGGCGTGAGGGGAATTGCGCCGCCCGTGTAGCCAGTTCCGCCGCCGCGGGGGATGACAGTGAGCCCGAGCTGGATGCATGAACGAACGAGCGCGGGGATCTCGCTCTCGGCATCCGGCGAGAGCACGACGAATGGGTATTCGACTCGCCAATCGGTCGCATCGGTGACATGCGAGACGCGCGCGAATGCATCGAAGCGGATGTTGTCTTCGCGCGTGTGGCGAACGAGTAGACGGCGCGCGCGCTTGCGCAGGTCGACCATGCGTTCGAAGTCGTTCTCGAACGACTTCACCGCCGCACGCGCGGCTTGCAGCAGCTCGCCGACCTTGCGATCGCGCTCGAGATCGTCCGCATCGCGACGACGCTCGACTTCATTGAGCCGATGCTGAAGCGCCTCGATGAGCATGCGACGACGCTTCGGATTGTCGATCAAATCATCCTGCAGATAGGGGTTTCGCTGAACGACCCAGATGTCGCCCAGCACTTCATATAGCATCCGCGCAGAGCGGCCCGTACGGCGCTCAGTACGCAGCTCGTCCAGGATTCGCCAGATGGGCTCGCCCAGCAGCCGTACGACGATCTCGCGATCCGAGAACGAGGTGTAGTTGTAAGGAATTTCACGCAGACGCGCCGGCCCTTCCGGAACGGGCGCGCGCTCCGGCTCGACCGGATCGAGCGGAAGAGGCAGATTCAGCAAGGAAATGACCTGGAGGTAGCGAAGTTTGGGAGTGAATTGTAGAGCAAGGTGACGGAGTGACGAAGTCACGCAGTGACGAAGTCGAAGTCACTTGCTTCATATGCGCCAAACCATTTCGCATAAGGCTATGGCAGGATCTCGGGTCGGAATTCGTCACCCCGTTACTTCGTCACCTCGTACTCAGCACCTTGCATGAACCTCCAACTCTCCCCGAACGAGATCCGCGTGATCGGCTCTTTGATCGAGAAGGCGATTACCACGCCCGATCAGTACCCGCTCTCAGTAAACGCGCTGACGAATGCGTGCAATCAGAAGAGCAATCGCGACCCTGTGATGGAGCTCGATGAGCGTACGGTGCAGGAAACGCTCGATGGCTTAGTGAAGAAGCACTTGGTGCTCGAGCGTTCTGGATTCGGCAGTCGTGTGCCGAAGTATCAGCATCGATTCTGCAACACCGGATTTGGAACGTTGGAGTTCACGCCGCAGGCGACTGCGATCTTGTGCGAGCTGATGTTGCGCGGACCGCAGACGCCTGGAGAGTTGCGCGGCCGGGCAGCTCGCATGGCGGAGATTCGCGATGTGACCGAGGTGGAGACCACGTTACAGGCACTCGCCAGTCGCGAGGATGGCCCATTCGTCGTAAAGCTGCCGCGAGAGCCGGGGCGCCGGGAAGCGCGTTACGCGCATTTGTTCGGTGGACCGATCGATGTCAGCGCCAGCGCGCCTGAATCCGATCCGACACCTCCAGAGGCGCGCGGACCGTCGCTATCGGAGCGCGTCAACAAGCTTGAAGAGCTCGTAGCGCAACTGCAGTCCGAGCTGGAAGCGCTGAAGCGCTAGACCTCACCCGACGCTCCGCGGCGACCTCTCCCTAGAGCGAGCGGCGAACGTCCCTTCTCCCTCGAGGGAGAAGGTTAGGATGAGGAAGCCCTCACCCGCCGCTCCGCTGGCGACCTCTCCCTAGAGCGAGCGGCGAACGTCCCTTCTCCCTCGAGGGAGAAGGTTAGGATGAGGGCCCGCCGCGCGCCTCTAACGCACCGCCGCCATCCATTAATTCCCTGTAATCCGAAAAACTTCTCGCGCAGGCACGCGTCTGAGCTTGAGTTCACGAAATCCTTACGAGGGAGTAAACATGGTTTCGACTTGGCTCAAAGCTGCGGTGACTGCGGTCTGCTCCGGGGTTGCGTTCGCCGCGTGCTCCGGTGATTTGCCCGGTACGGCACACGCGGTCAGCGCTGCTGCCGCGGCGGGCCCCGCGGTTGCAGCGCCCAGTGCAGCTGCGCTTCCTGATTTCACGTCGCTCGTCGAGCGCTACGGACCCGCCGTCGTCAACGTGGCGGTCGTAGGCAAGCGGCAAGAAGTCTCCGACATGCCCCAGTTCGCTCCTGGCGATCCGCTCAATGAGTTCTTCCGCCGTTTTGGCAGCCCCATTCCACGAGGCCAAATGCCGCAACCGCGTGGCGAGGGCTCTGGTTTCATCGTGAGCTCGGATGGTTACATTCTGACCAATGCGCACGTTGTGGCGCAGGCCGAAGAAGTGACCGTAAAGACAACCGATCGACGCGAGTACAGCGCGAAGGTCGTGGGCGTCGATGACAAGACCGACGTTGCCGTGTTGAAGATCGACGCGAAGAATCTTCCCACTGTGAAGATCGGCGACCCATCGAATCTGCGACCCGGTGAATGGGTCATCGCGATCGGATCGCCCTTCGGATTCGAGAACAGTGTGACTGCGGGCATCGTCAGCGCAACATCTCGTTCGATGCCGAGCGCGGAAACGAACTACGCTCAATTCATTCAAACCGACGTGGCAGTCAACCCCGGCAACTCGGGCGGTCCGCTCTTCAATCTGCAAGGCGAGGTCGTCGGTATCAACTCGCAGATCTACAGCCGCACCGGCGGATACATGGGTTTGTCGTTCGCGGTGCCGATCGACGTTGCCAACAACGTCAAGGATCAGTTGATCAAGACAGGCAAGGTCACGCGCAGCCGCATCGGCGTGCAGATACAGGACGTCAACGCGCAGCTCGCGGAATCGTTCGGTCTTGACCGCCCACGCGGCGCGCTGGTCGGCATGGTCGAGGACGACGCACCTGGCGCGAAAGCGGGAATGAAAGCGGGCGATGTGATCTTGAGCGTCGATGGCGTCGAGATCGATACGTCCTCGCAAGTTCCTGGCCTGATCGCAAGCAAGAAGCCGGGCAGCAACGTACAGGTCGAGGTATGGCGCGATGGCAAGAGCCAGCGGCTCACCGTCAAACCGATCGAGATTCGCGATGAAGGCCAACGCGTCGCATCGACGGGCCAGGGTGCGGATCAGGCAAGCCAACTTGGCTTAGCGCTGCGCCCGCTCACGCCCGATGAGAAGCAGCAAGCGGAAACCGCCGGCAACTTGCTCGTCGAGGATGTCGACGGTCCTGCAGCCGCGGCCGGCATCCGCCCCGGCGACATCATTCTCGGCGTGAACGGCTCGCCCGTGAAGTCGGTCGAGGAGTTGAAGAACGCGGCGAAGAAGCGCGGTGGCAAAGTCGTTGCGTTGCTCGTGCAGCGTGACAACGCGCAGATCTTCGTCCCGATCAGAGTGGGCTGAGCTCGGGCCGTGTAACGATGTAGACGTGTGGGCGTGTAGACGTCAGAGTCGCGCAGAATGCCTGTTGCATCCTAGCTGACGTCTAGACGCTCCACACGCTCGCACGCTCACACGCTGTATTAAGACATGCAACTCCTGCTCATCGAGGACGATCTCCAAGCAGCCGAATACTTAGTCAAGGGGCTGCGCGAGAATGGGTACGAAGTCGAACACAGCGCAGACGGACGCGACGGTCTCGACAAAGCGGTTTCGCGACGCTACGACGTGATCATCGCGGATCGTCAGCTGCCGTATGTGGATGGCTTGCGCATCATCGCGGCCTTGCGCGAGAACGAAGATCGAACGCCCGTGCTCATCCTATCTGCTCTCGGGACGGTGGATGATCGCGTGAATGGCCTACGCGCCGGAGGCGATGATTATCTGACGAAGCCTTTCGCCTTCTCGGAGCTTCTCGCACGCATCGAGGCTTTACGCCGCCGTGCCTCCACGGTGAGCGAGACCACGCGGCTTAAAGTCGCCGATTTGGAAATCGATCTGCTCGCGCGCCGCGCCTATCGCGGCGGCCGTGCCATCGAGCTCACCACGAAAGAGTTTCAGCTGCTCGAATACCTCATGCGACGCCCGGGGCAGGTGGCTACCCGCACGATGCTGCTCGAAAACGTGTGGAATCTGCATTTCGACCCGCAGACGAACATCATCGATGTCCACATGAGCCGGCTTCGCAATGCGATAGACAAAGGTTATCCCCGGCCATTGATTCACACCGTGCGAGGCGCAGGGTATGTTCTCAAGGAATGAAGAGACGAATGCGTCTGTCTTCCGCGAGACTCGCGATCGTGTTCGTGGCGTTGTTCGCCGCGGGCATCAGCCTGCTGTTGACCGCCGTTTATTTCCTCACCGCACGCGTCCTCGATCGTGAGGTAGATGCCGTCATTCGCGCAGAGGTGGACAGTCTCATCGATGACTACACGCGCGGCGGCCTCATACAACTCGTCTCGACGCTCCACCGTCGCTCGGACAATTGGGGACGTACCGGAGCGGTTTACCTGCTGACCGAAGCGAACGGTTATCCGATCGCAGGCAATCTCGCGGCGTGGCCGCGCGAAGTGACGACGTACGGCAGCTGGGTCGAGTTCGATATCGACGCGAGCGACTCCGGCGGCGCGATGAAACATCCGGTACGCGCGCAAACATTCCATTTGCCCGGTGGTAGGCGCCTGCTCGTCGGCACGGACATTCTAGAGCGCCGACGCCTCGCCTCTCGATTGCGAACCGCGATGTTCTGGGGTGTCGGTTCGTCGGTCACACTCGCAGCACTGATCGGTTTTGGATATAGCCGCAGAGTGCGTCGCCGCGTTTCGCTGATCGCCGATGCGTGCCGCCGAATCATGAACGGCGATCTGGCAGAACGCCTCCCTGTCGACGCCGCTCACGATGAATTCGATGAGCTCGCAGGCACAGTCAATCAGATGCTGAGCCGCATTCATCAGCAGACCGAGATGCTCCAGACCACGTTCGATAGTGCCGCGCACGATTTGCGCGCGCCGCTCTATCGCGCGCGGGTACGCATCGAGGAAGCGCTTCAGCATGAAGATCTGAGCGTCGCTTCGAGAGAGACGATGGAAGCGACGCTCGCTGAGCTCGACCGCGTGCAACGCACGCTGGGAACACTGCTGCAGATCGCACAAGCCGACGGTCGCGGCCGCGACGTCGCAACCGAGGACGTCGATCTAGCTGCGCTCGCTCGGGAGATGGCGGAGCTCTATCAACCCGAAGCAGGAGCGCGTGAGATTGCATTGGACTACACGAGTATCGATAGTGCTCACCTGCGCGGCAACCGCCAACTACTCGCGCAAGCGATCGTGAATTTACTCGAGAACGCATTGAAGTATGTGCCCGCGGGTGGGCAAGTGACGGTCGAAGTTCAGCGTACGGATGAGAAAGTGACTCTGATGGTCGCGGACAATGGCCCAGGCATTCCGGCCGAAGATCGCGAGCGGATCCTGCAGCCATTCGTGCGCTTGGAACGAGATCGCGCACGAGTGGGCAGCGGCTTGGGTCTGAGCCTCGTTGCGGCGGTGATGCGACTTCACAATGGAACCGTCACCCTTTCGGACAACGCGCCTGGTTTGCGGGTGACGTGTGCGTTTCCGCTTTAGAAGAAGAGAATCTCGCCAAGCACGCGAGGCTAAGGTCGTCGTCCGTGGACTTCGGCTTCGCGTGCTTGGCGAGAGTTGCTCTGCTTCCTCAGATGGGTCCTCGCCTCCGCGCATTGCTGTCCGGGGAAAACTAGCGCGGGGCGCCTCTCGTCCCATGTTCCC
>JAEZFW010000030.1 GCA_023417315.1 Pseudomonadota bacterium | reverse complement strand
CAGCCTCTCGGCTTCGGCCATCCCGACGACATCGCCCACATGATCGCCTATCTGCTCGCCGACACCAGCCGCTGGATGACCGGGTCCATCGTCACGGTGGACGGCGGCCGCACCGCCTGAGGCCCGCAATGCAGAACGGATCCCCCGAAAGCCGCCCTGAAAACCGCTGGTTCCACCTCTGCATGGAGGACGACCTCGCCAGCCCCAACGCCTTCGTCACCACGCGGGTGGGGGCGGTGCCGCTGGTGGCGCAGAACATCAAGGGGCGGGTGGTCGCCTTCCGCAACGTCTGCACCCACCGCTTCGCCGTGATCCACGGCGAGCCGTCGGGCTGCGGCCCGTTGCGCTGCCCCTATCACGGCTGGAGCTTCGACGCCGACGGCGTGCCGGTGGGGCTGCCCTTCAACCCGACCGACTTCCAGTTGGAAGCCGAGGGGCGCCGGCGGCTGGCCCTGCACCCGGCCTCGCTGGCCCGCTGCGGCCGGCTGGTTTTCGTCCGGGTGGCGGCGGACGGCCCGTCGCTGGAGGAGGAGCTGGGAAGCGGCCTCTTCGCCCGGCTGGCCGCCCTGTCCGTCGCTTTCCCCCAACGCGGCGACGCGGTGGAGCCGGCCGGGAATTGGGAGCGCATCGAGGCGGCCAACCTGCGCCTCCATCTGGCACCTGACCGCGCTCTGGTGCTGCACAGCGCCGCGCCGCCCGGCGCAGATGGCCGCTTCTCCCGCACCGTCACCCTTTATCCCATCACCGCCGATGCGGAGCTGCCGGCATGAGCGCGCATCCCGTCCACAGCATCGTCCCCGAGGACGGCACCTTCCTGCCCCACAGCCATTTCTGGACCGACGAGGCCTTCGCCCAGGAGCGCGAGCGGGTCTTCGGTCGCTGCTGGCTCTATATGGGCGTGTTCGACGACACGAATGTCCTGACCGCCGAGATGGCCGGGCTGCGCTTCGAGCTGCAGCGGCGGGGCGGGGCGATGGGCAGCGAGGCGATGGAGGGCGTGTGCCGCGACGGGGAGCGGGTGCGGCCCCTGCAGGTCGACCGCTGCGGCGCCCTGGTCTTTGCCCGCGTGGCGCCAACGGAAGGCGGGGACAGCGGGCCCACCCTGGCCCAGCATCTGGCGCCCTATGGCGAGCGGCTGGCGATGATGTCGGCCAACTGCCTGAACCCGCAGCCACCGGTCGGCATCGCGTTCCAGGCCAATTGGAAGGCGCTGGTCGAGAACACGATGGACGATTTCCACGGCTCCACCGTCCATCCCGACACCATCCACCCTGCGGTCCATCCCGACTGGCAGACCCACCTCGTCACCGAGCGCCACGGTGCCAACAGCGATTCCCGTTGGCTGCTGGCCGACGGCACCGTCGGCTGGTGGGCGAAGCTGGACGCCAAGCTGCGCATGCGCCGCTTCGCCGACGAGCCCTTCTACCGCCACACCTTCATCTTCCCGAACTTCTATCTGGCGACCTTCTACGGGGCCACGGTGATCCCGCACCGGGTCGACCCGGTCGCCCCCGACGCCTCGATCCTGCGGTGGCAGCTGTTCCTGCCCACCACCCG
This sequence comes from Pseudomonadota bacterium, assembly GCA_023417315.1. GTDB lineage: Bacteria > Pseudomonadota > Gammaproteobacteria > Steroidobacterales > Steroidobacteraceae > Steroidobacter. The sequence continues at coordinate 2,193 of JAEZFW010000030.1, read as the reverse complement.
GCTGGAGACGGCGCGCGAGCAGGCCTTCCACCGCTCCACCGCCACCTATCTGATCGACTCCGCCAGCACCGTGATCGCCGAGGATTGCCCGGTCTGCGAGGCGGTGCAGCAGGGCCGGCCCGGCATCGCCGATCTTCCCCACATCACCGGCATCTATGGCCGGCGCGAGCGCCGCCTCCTCGACTTCCATCAGGCGATGCTGCGGCAGTTGGAAGAAAGGCCGCTGGGGGAAACGGCGTGACCGGCGCCCTGACCTTCATCGAACCGACGGAGGAACACGCCGAACTGCTGCTCGACTGGCGCACCCGGCCCGACATCGCCGGCCAGATGCTGACCACGGTGCCCTACGATGTGGAGCGGCAGAAGGCATGGCTGCGGCGCTGTGCGGACCGGGACGACTATGTCCACCGCATCCTCTGCGTCGACGGCGTGCCGGCCGGCCATGTCTCCATCACCATCACCGAGCCGGAGTGGCGGATTGCCACGGTCGGCGTGCTGATGGGCGAGCGGGCGGGGCGGATGGGGGCGGCCCCGCTGAACTTCGCCTACATGCTGAACCACGTCTTCTTCACGCTGGGGCTGCGCAAGGTGGTGAACCACATCCTGGGCACCAACAGCCCCCGCCTGCTGAAAGGCCAGCCGTTGATCGGCTACCGCCCGGTCGGTGTGCTGAAACGCCAGGTGGTGAAGGACGGGCAGGAGATCGACCTGCACATCTTCGAGATGCTGACAGAGGACTGGCTGGCGGTGCGCGGCCGGTTCGGGGTCTACCAGGACATGGACGGGCGGGAGTGGATGTAGGGGGGCTTGATCCCCTTTGCGCAAGATGCCAGATTGATCGTGGCAATTTGCGCAAAGGGAGGCCGCCATGCAGAATTCCGCTTCGCCTGCGATCCCACCGGCTCCGGCGGCTCTGGCCGAGCGCCAGCGGGTGCTTGCCGCCAACCTCCTCGGGTTGGACCACCCGCCTGCCGACGATCTCGACGTCCTGCGGGTGGTGCGGAGCCGGCTGTCTCCCCAAGCCGTCGGCGCCTTGCAGGCCGCCGGGCTCGATGCCCGCACCCTGGGGCGGATCATCCCCCGGCGCACGCTGGAACACCGCCGGCAGAAGGGGGAGGCGCTGTCCTTGGAGGAAAGTGAACGCGCCTACCGCGCCGCCAGCATTGTCGCCCTGGCCGAGGCGGTGTTCGGCAACCGGGACAAAGCGCTGTCCTGGCTCCATACCCCCCGCAGCCGCTTCGACAATGAGGCGGCCATCGCCCTGATCGACACAGACATCGGCGCCCGTCTGGTGGAAGAAGCCCTGATCCAGATCGACGAGGGCTATTTCGCGTGAGGCTCTGGCGGATCAGCAACCATGCCGATCTGCAAGGCGTCGGGGGCCTGCGCGCCGGCGCCCGCTGGCACAATCGCGGGCGGCCCATCGTCTATCTCGCCGAATCGCCACCCGGTGCCCTGATCGAGATCCTGGTCCATCAGGAAATCGCCTCGCCTGCCGCCCTGCCGGACCGTTACCGCCTGCTGACCGTCGCGGTGGAGGACGGGCTGCTCCCCCTGGATGCACCATCGCTTTCCCCCGACTGGCCGGAGCGGACGGAGGTGACGCGCGCCCTCGGCGATGCGTGGCTGGCGAACGGCCAATCCGCCCTGCTGCGGGTGCCGAGCGCCATCATGCCCGACGTGTACAATGTCCTGCTCAACCCGCTGCACCCGGATGCGGGGAAACTGCGGATCACCGATGTCCAGGACGTTCCCTTCGACCCGCGGCTGTTCAACACCGTCCCGCCGACCGCAAAGCAGCCGTAACGCGTCAGCCCGCCATCATCCCCTGCCAGACCGCATGGAACTGCTGGATGCGCTCCTCGTTCAGGCCGAGCAGGGCGGGGCGCTCCGTCTGCCGGCAACCCCGGAAGGCCAGTTCCGACGCCTCCTGGTCCTCGCGCAGCAGGGCGACGTTGAGGTCGCGTGCGCCCTCCTCGATCAGACGGCGGGCGGCGGGACCTCCCCTGCCGGAATCGCCGTCGGGATCGGCCAGGAACAGGCGGAGGTCCAGCCTGCAGCGATCAGGGCCAAGCGGGTCATAGGTCTGGACGCTCATCACCGCGCCGCGGGTGAAGCCGATCTCCAGGTTGGGGAAGATGTGCAGGTGGTCGTACTCGCGCAAAGCCGTGCTGGGGCGGAAGCCCAGCCGCT
>JAEZFW010000058.1 GCA_023417315.1 Pseudomonadota bacterium | reverse complement strand
AGCATGAGCTTCGCGCGCCGTCCCTCCAGTTCTACGTTCGCTGCGCTCGTCCTACCTAAAATGGGACCACTCTAGAGCGCGTTCGCCGAGCCTGATACCCTGCGCCGCTCTTCGGGGATGCCCCTTGCATCGGCCCGAGTGTCTTCTATTCCTCCGGGCTCATTCATGGCTGATCGCGAACATCTTCTTTTGCCCAGCAAGGCGCAGCTTCATGTGCGTTGGGGTCAGCTATACGGCTCCTCCGCATCGCTATGGCTCGCCGAAGCCGCGCGGCGTGCTTCCGGACCGGTGCTCGTGATCGCACCGGACGCGCGCCAAGCTGCACGCATCGAGGACGAGCTACGCTTCTTTTCGGTTGCGGGGGCGCACGTCGAATCATTTCCCGATTGGGAAACGCTGCCCTATGACCTCTTCTCGCCACATCCGGACATCGTCTCGCAACGATTGCGGATGCTCTCCAGCCTGCCGAGGCTCGCGAAGGGAATCGTCGTCGTCGATCTGGAGACGCTCTTACAACGACTACCGCCTCAGAGCTACATCGATGCCCACGCGTTCGACCTGAGCGTCGGGGAGCGGCTGGATATCTCTGCGTTCCGTGAGCGCTTGACGGGCGCGGGCTATGTTTCGAGCTCGCAGGTCATGGCACCCGGGGAGTTCGCAGTCCGCGGTTCGCTCATCGATCTGTATCCGATGGGCAGCACCTCCCCTTACCGCATCGATCTGTTCGACGATGAGGTCGAGTCGATTCGACTCTTCGATGCGGAGACCCAACGCTCCGGTGAGCGCACTCAAGCGCTACGCCTGTTGCCAGCTCGCGAGTTCCCGCTCACCGCCGAGGGCATTCAGCAATTCAAGCGTCGGTTCCGCACGCGCTTCGAAGGCGATCTGACCAAGATGTCCATCTACAAGGACATCGCAGAGGGTGCTCCGCCGGCGGGCATCGAGTACTACTTGCCGCTGTTCTTCGACTCGACCGCGACGTTGTTCGACTACCTGCCGGCGAATACGACGTTCGCGATCGAGACGGATCTTGAAGGCGGCGCCCGGAACGCTTTTGCCGAAATCGAGCGGCGCTACGAGCAGCGAAGTCATGATGCCGAGCGCCCTATCCTGTCCCCCACTGAAGTGTTCACTCCCCCCGCAGAGCTCATCGGGCGACTTGCGACCTTTCGACGGATCGAGATCTCGAGCGTCGAGCTGGATCCTCTGACGCAAACCACCTCGTTTGACAACTTTGAGACGCGTCGGCCTCCGTCGTTGCGCATCGATGCGCGCAGCGAAGATCCTGCGCGTGAGCTTGCCGCGTTTCTAGCCGACTTCTCGGGACGAGCGTTGATCGCGGCTGAGTCGGCCGGTCGACGCGAGATGCTGCTCGACATCCTCAAGAAGCGCTCCCTCAAACCGCAGCTCGTGGAGAGTTGGACAGCATTCAAAGAGAGCGCCATCGCGCTTGCGATCACGGTATCGTCGATCTCGACGGGTTTGGTACTGAAAGAGCCGCCGATTGCACTCATTGCGGAAGAGCAGCTCTTTGGAGAACGCGCCCGACAAGAGCGACGTCGTCGCCGGCCGGAGCGCGACCCAGAAAAGATCATCCGCGATCTGACCGATCTGCGACCCGGCTCGCCCGTCGTGCACGAAACCTATGGCGTCGGCCGCTTCATCGGCCTGAGCACGCTCGATGTGGGCGGTCTGACGAGTGAGTTCCTCGTTCTCGAGTACGCCGACGGTGACAAACTTTATGTGCCCGTGAATGCGCTCGATCTCGTGAGCCGCTACACGGGCGCTCCGGCGGAAACCGCTCCGCTTCACAAGCTCGGTGGAGATGCTTGGCAGAAAGCTAGAAAGAGAGCTGCACAAAAGATCCGAGACACAGCGGCCGAGCTCTTGGACCTCTACTCTCGCCGCGCAGCACGACAAGGCGAGCAATTGGTCGCAGACGAGTTGGAGCTGCGTGCTTTCGAAGAGGCGTTTCCATTCGAGGAAACACCCGATCAAGCGCAAGCGATCGAGCAGGTGCTCGGCGATCTCGGCAGCGGCCGGCCTATGGATCGTGTGGTCTGCGGAGATGTCGGTTTCGGTAAGACCGAGGTTGCTTTGCGTGCGGCATTCGTCGCAGTGCAAGCCGGCAAGCAAGTCGCGGTGCTCGTACCGACGACGCTGCTCGCGCAGCAGCACTACCAAACGTTCGCGGACCGCTTTGCAGATTGGCCGGTGCGAGTCGAGTCGCTGTCGCGCTTTCGCAGCTCTAAAGAGCTCAATCAAGTCGTTCAAGGACTCGAGTCCGGCCAGATCGACATCGTGGTAGGCACGCATCGGCTTTTGCAGAGCGGTGTGAAGTTCAACCGTCTCGGGTTGCTCATCATCGATGAAGAGCATCGCTTCGGTGTGAAAGATAAGGAGCGCCTGAAGGAGCTGCGCGCGGAAGTCGATGTGCTCACACTGACTGCGACGCCGATCCCGCGCACGCTGAATATGGCGATGGGAGGCCTACGCGAGCTTTCGCTGATCACTACGCCACCAGCCTCTCGCCTGTCGATCAAGACGTTCGTCTCGCAATGGGATGGCGCGACCATTCGCGAGGCGTGCCTGCGCGAGATTCGCCGCGGCGGTCAAATCTACTATGTGCACAATAGTGTGGAGAGCATCGAGCGCGCGGCGCGCGCGCTGCAGGAGCTCGTGCCTGAAGCACGCATCGCAATCGGTCATGGGCAAATGCGCGAGCGCGAGCTCGAGCAGGTCATGCTCGATTTCTATCATCAACGCTGCAACGTGCTCGTCTGCACGACGATCGTGGAGAGCGGCATCGACATCCCTTCTGCCAACACGATCATCATCGATCGCGCGGACAAGCTCGGTCTTGCGCAGCTGCATCAGCTCCGTGGGCGTGTGGGTCGATCGCATCACCAAGCGTATGCCTATCTGCTCACGCCGCCACGCAATGCGATGACGGCAGACGCGTTGAAGCGTCTCGAAGCGATCGAATCCTTGGAAGATCTGGGCGCCGGTTTCACGCTGGCGACGCACGACCTCGAGATTCGCGGAGCGGGCGAGCTGCTCGGCGAAGAACAAAGCGGTCAAATACAAGAAATCGGCTATGCGTTGTACATGGAGATGCTCGAACGGGCGGTTAATGCGCTCAAGTCGGGTAAGGTGCCGCAATTGGATGAGCCGCTGCATCAAGGCCCGGAAGTCGACCTGCACGTGCCTGCACTCCTACCGGACGACTACCTGCCCGACATCCATTTGCGACTGGTGCTCTACAAGCGCGTCGCTGCCGCCGCGAATCCCGACGCGCTGCGCGAGTTGCAGGTGGAAATGATCGATCGATTCGGATTGCTCCCCCCACCCGCGAAGAATCTTTTTCGTATCGCCGAGTTCAAACAGACCGCACGCGCACTCGGTTTGCGCAAGATCGATGTGGGTCCTGGCGGCGGTTCGGTAACGTTCGAAAGCGACACTCGAGTGGAGCCCGCGACGCTCATTCGCTTCGTGCAGCAGCACTCCCGCACGCATCGTCTCGAAGGCGGGACGAAACTGCGGTTCGCCTTGAAGCTCGAGAAGGATGAAGAGCGCTTCAAAGCCGTGGAAGACTTGCTCGATGCGCTGAGCAAGAAGGCACCGCCGGCAGACGCTCGTGCCGAGCGCAAGAAGCGCTGATCACGCGCCAATCCATTCGTCTTCCAGGCTTGTGTAAACTTCGCTTTCTCTAGGGACACTGACGCCTATGTACGCACGAAAAACCACGGCAGCGATTCGGGCTCTCGCAGGGATGGCGCTCGCACTCTCGATGTTGCTCAGCACAGCAAGCGCGCAACAGGGGGCAAGCGACCTGCCTCAGTACGATGTGGAGATCGTGATCTTCCGACATCTGTCGTCGGATGCGACCGCGGAAGTGTGGGGCTTGGAGCTCTCGAAGGGCGAAGGCCTGGAGATTCCAGACGAGGATGCGACCCCGTTCGATCTGCCTGCTCCGGCAACGTCGTCGCCCGCTGCACAGTCATTCCCAGTGCTCCCGGCAGGTCGCATGAAACTGACCGCGGTCGAAGACGCGTTGCGCCGCAGTCGCAACTACCGCCCCCTCGCGCATATCGGATGGACACAGCCGGGATTTGCGAGAAACGCCGCAACGTCGATCTCGATCGACTCGCTCGTTCCGGCAGCCTCGGGCATCAGTGGACAGGTCGCGCTCTCGCGAGGCCGTTATCTACACCTGACGCTCGATCTCACTTTCACACCGCCGGATGGATCTGGCGAGCGGTACGTGCTCAGACAATCGCGCCGCATGCGCAGCAACGAACGCCACTACATCGATCATCCCAGATTCGGAGTCATCGCCGTCGTCACGCCGGCGGGCGGTTGAGGGGTTAGGAGAGAAGCGGATAGGGGATAGTAAGATGGGTGCACGCAATCTCTGACTATCCCCTATCCCCTATCCCCTTCCCTAATCAAACTCCCTGCTGACGACGCGATTGCGTCCAAGGTCCTTGGCATCGCGCAACGCGCGCAATGCGCTTTCGTAGACGCGCTCAATCGTCACGTCATGGCTCGGTACCAGTGAGACGACGCCTGCGCTCGCGGTGACGTACCGGGACACGCTCGAACGCGGGTGATGCACGGCGAGATCCCGAACTCGCGCAAGCACAGCATCTGCGAGCTTCGATGCCTGCTCGAGATCCATGCCCGTGGTGAGCGCGGCGATCTGATCTTCATCGAAGCGACCGCACAGGTCGCTTGCGCGACGGAAGCAACCGCCGATGACGCGCGCGATGCGACGGAAGGCTTGGTCGGCACCCTGACGGCCGAAGACATCGCGGTAGTGTGCGAAACAATCGAGATCGAACAGTACGAAGCTCAAGCGACGCGATTCGCGCTGTGCAAGCGCCCAATCGCGACGTACGAGCTCTTCGAAATACGGTCGGCGCAGCAGGCCTGTGAGCTTGTCGTCACGCAGATATGCCAGCATCGTTTGCGTGCTCATGGCCGGATCGCGAGCTTCTCCGCGAGCATCGCCGCGGTACTTCTCACTGACGTCACGATGGAAGCTCGCGAAGTGTGTGACGGCCCCGCCGTTGCCGCCTCTGAGCGGCACGATCGTCAGCTCGTTCCAGAACATCGTCCCGTCTTGTCTGTAGTTGCGCAGCACGGTCTGGCACTCGGTGCCCTCGCGCATCGCTTCGCGAATCCTAGGCAACCCTTCCTGCTCGTGATCCTCGGCCTGCAAGAAACGTAAGTTGCGCCCACGGATCTGGTCGGCGGTGTACCCCGTCAGACGCTGCATCGCCGTGTTCGCGTAGATCGCCTTGCCGTCGGGTTCGCAGATGACGACCCCCTCGGGGGCCTGCTCGACTAGGAGCTCGAGCAGGCGCGGATCTGGGCTGTGGCCCAAAACGGCACCGATCTTGGCGGGTTCGACACTCATCACGAATCAAGCATTCAGCTGCAGCGTAGGCCGCTCCATACAAGCCTTGATGGCACGATCGCAGGCCTGCCATTCGGCCGAGGCATACAGGGTTTCCCTGGATCGCCCCGGCTTTCCGTGAAGTCGGGCCATGCGCACCTGACTGAGAGCATCCCCGCTCCCTCGCAAAGAATCGATGACTTGCAGCACACCTTTGCGATCGTTGCACAGAGAAAGTACATCGCAACCCGCCTCCAGGGCCGCTTCCGCCCGCTCGAGGGCTCCCCCGACCACCGAGGCTCCGGCCATGGATAAGTCATCTGTGAAGATCGCCCCGTCGAACCCGAGCTGCCCCCGCAACTCCTGCTGCATCCATCGTCGCGAGAACCCGGCAGGCGTTCCATCGACCTCCGAGAAGATCACGTGGGCTGCCATGATGGAGGCCAGGCCATTCGCGATCAGTCGTCGATACGGATACAGATCCTCGTCCAGGTCGGCCAAAGGGCGGCGGTCCACGGGCATGGCCACGTGCGAGTCAGGGACGACGGCTCCATGACCAGGGAAATGCTTAGCGGTCGCGGCCATTCCTGCCTCCCGCATCCCACCCATATAGGCAATTGCGAGCTCGGCCACCGCTTGTGGATCGCGATGGAACGCTCGATCGCCGATCACCGAGCTCACACCATAGTCGAGATCGACGCACGGCGCGAAGCTCATGTCGATGCCGACGGCGCGCAGCTCAGCCGCCATGAGCCAACCGCACTGCCGAGCAAGCTGTCGACCCGTATGGGCATCGAGGTCGTATTCATGCCCGATCAACCGCAACGCCGGCAAAACGGTGAAGCCCTTTCGAAAGCGCTGCACGCGTCCACCCTCATGATCGACGGTCACGAGCAGCGGCGGCGTGCGGATCGAACGAACGTCAGCGACGAGCTGCTGCAGTTGCTCGACGCTTTCGAAATTGCGCGTGAATAGGATGACGGCACCCACGAGCGGGTGCGCGAGCAGCTCGCGATCCTCTTGGGTGAGAGTCGTCCCCTGCACATCGATCATCAAGGGTCCGAGCGTCATGTGAGATCACTTCCGCGTGAAGACTGCAATCGATTCCACGTGCGCGGTGTGCGGGAACATATCCATCACGCCAGCTGCATCGAACGAGAAGCCATGCTCTTTGACTAGAATGCCTGCATCCCGCGCAAGAGTTCCCGGATGACACGACACATACACCACGACGCGAGCGCCGGCGTCCGCGATCAGCGGCAACACCTCTCGCGCGCCCGCACGCGGCGGATCCAATAAGATCTTGTCGTACGTGCTCCTTGCCCAGCGATGATCACGGATCGCGGCATCGAATAGGTCCGCGACGTGGAACTCGACATTCCCAAGTCCATTGCGCTCCGCATTCTCCCGCGCACGCGCCACGAGGCCTGACTCCCCTTCGATTGCCGTGACATGAGCCCCGCTGCGCCCGATCGGCAGCGAGAAGTTGCCGAGTCCGCAGAACAGATCGAGCACTCGATCTTCGGGTCTCGGCGCCAACCACTCGATCGCACGCTCGATCATGAGCTTGTTCAACTCGCCGTTGATCTGCACGAAGTCGGTCGGAGCGAACCGGATCGTGACATCGAACTTCGGCAGCGAGTATTCCAAGGGAGTCGCGACACCCGAGAGGGGCGCCACGGTCTCGTATCCACCGGGTTGCAAGTAGATCTCCACACGATGCATCCGCTCGAATGCGTGAAGCTGGGCAAGATCTTCGGGCGTGAGCGCATCGAGGACTCGGATGACGAGTGCGGTTGCCGTGTCTGCCACGGCGATCTCGATCTGCGGCACTCGTGCTCGGACGGTGAGCTTGCTGATCAACTCAGAAAGCGGATCGATGAGACTCGCGATCGGCTCGGCGAGCACCCAGCATCCTTTCAGAAACGCGATGAACGACGTGCTTCGCTCTCTGAAGCCCACCACGGTGCGCTGCTTGTTCGGCACCCAACGTGCCGCTAGCCTCGCACGGCGTCGATAGTGCCACTGCGGGCCTTGTAGCGGCTCTAACACCTGGGCGGGCTGCACTTGTCCGATGCGCGAGAGCGCATCGATGAGTTGTCGCTGCTTGAACCCGATCTGGTGTTCCGCGGACAAATGCTGCAAGACGCAACCGCCGCACACGCCGAAGTGCGGACACTCCGGCGCAACGCGATGGGGCGAGGATTCCAAGAGATTGAGCAACCGTCCCTCATCGAAGGTCCGGGTCGCTTTGAGACGGCGCCATTCGACGCGCTCTCCCGGCAAGGCGTCATCGATGAAAACGGCCTTGCCGTCTACGTGAGCCACGCCTCTTCCTTCGTGGTCGAGATCTGTGATCTCCGCGACGGCGGGTACCGCCTGCGCCGCGCTTCGAGCTCTATTCCTCAACAGTTCGGCTCCCGCCATGCGGCTAAGAATTCCTGAAAGTGTGGCTTCGGCTGGCCGCGCAAGGTATCGCGCACTCGCGCGAGCTCGACAAAATATTCATCTCGATTCAAACGACCCCGAATCAGTTCGAACCGCAAGAACACGAGGTAGGTGTTCAGCACGTCCGTCTCGCAATAATTCCGGATGTGCTCGATTTGCCCATCGAGATAGGCCTCCCACACCTTGTCGCCGCTCATTCCCAGCTTTCCAGGGAAGCCGAGCAATGAAGCCATCGCCTGCAATCCCACGCGCGCTCGGGACTGAAAGCTCGAGAGCACGTCCATGAGATCGAGATGCCGCGTGTGATAGCGATTCAAGTAATTGTTGTAGCGGAAGGCTTGGTCCTCATCACCGCTTTCCCAATATCGAGGCGCGACGATTCCGTAGCGCATCGCTCGGTAGTGCAGGACCGGTAGATCGAATCCACCCCCATTCCACGACACCAAATCGGGTGTGTACTTTTCGATGCCGTCGAAGAAGCGCTGAATGATCTCGGGCTCCGATGCGCTCGGGTCACCTAAAGACCACACGCGGAACACGTCGCGAGAACGAAGCGCAACCGAGATGGCGACGACGCGTTGCTGCTCGTACGACAAGAATTCCGAGCCGGACTCCTCACGCCGCTTCGCCTGCATGACATAGCCGACCTGCTTGTCGCTCAAGTCATCGAGCCCGTAGAGTCGACGACCGAACTCGACGTCAGGAATCGTTTCAATATCGAAGACGAAGACGGTCATAGGCTAGGGGTCGTGAATAGGGGGGTCGGGGGTCGCGAGAAGGCTTTGAACGATTCTGCAGCGGAGCCAGGGGCGATTCTGACGACCCCCTTCCCCCGAGTCACTATCCCCTTCTCATCAAAACGGCAACCGCGACAATGAGACCAGCCTCGTCCGTAAGCGTGATGTGTCCTTCTCCGATGCCGAGCTTCTCGCACATGGCTCGGCCGCGATCCGACCAAATAATTTCCGGTCGCCCCCAAGCGTTCTGCATGAATCCGGAATCTCGAATCCACATGCCGTGAGCGAAGCCGGTACCCATCGCTTTGACGATCGCCTCCTTGGCAGCGAAGCGCATTGCGAGAAAGCGCTCCGGCCGGCGGGTGGCGCGAAATGCTCGTTCTTCTTCAGGCAGCAGCAGCCGCTCGACGAATCGCTCGGCGTGCCGCTCGTAGACACTCTTGATGCGCTCGAGTTGCACGACATCCGTTCCGATACCGAAGATCATGCGCGCTCCGCGGCTTTGGTCCGCGCTTCCAACATGAGCCGCTTCATCTCGGCGACCGCTGCCGCCATTCCGTCGATCACTGCGCGCGCCACTATCGCATGTCCGATGTTCAGCTCGACGATTTCGGTGATCGCGGCGATCGCACCGACGTTGTGATAGTTGAGCCCGTGCCCTGCGTGCACTGTCAGTCCGCGACTGGCGCCATACCGAGCGGCTTGTCGCACACGATTGAGCTCTCTTGCCTGCTCCGGTCCATGCGCATCGGCATAGGCGCCCGTGTGCAATTCGACGACAGGCGCACCGACCGCCACTGCCGCGTCGATCTGTTTCTCGTCCGGATCGATGAACAAGGAGACTCGAATGCCAGCGGCGGTGAGCTTCTCGATCATCGGCTGCAGAGAGGCGCGTTGTCCCGCAACGTCGAGCCCTCCTTCCGTCGTGATCTCGGCACGTCTCTCCGGGACGAGACAGCAATCCGAAGGTCGGACCTCGCACGCAATGCGCACCATCTCGTCCGTCGCCGCCATCTCGAGATTCACTCGCGTCTGGAGCGCTTCTTTGCACAGGCGGACATCACGATCCTGAATGTGTCGGCGGTCCTCCCTCAAATGGACGGTAATGCTGTCCGCACCCGCCTTCTCGGCGAGCAATGCAGCGAACAGAGGGTCGGGATAGCGCGTACCACGCGCCTGACGAAGGGTTGCAACGTGATCGACATTCACGCCGAGATGCAAAGAAGACATGGCCTTATAGGTAAAGACGGTGGGCAGGATTGAGAGCCCGCATGGTAACAGGAGGCCGATCGACCGTTAACTTCGGCTTAGGAGGCGGATCGAAGGGACTCTAGAGCTTTTCGCGGCCTCGACGCAGAGCGAGCATGACTTCCCGAGTCTTGAGCTCCTGCCCATCCAGGATGCGATCGAGCGCGGCGCGCAATAATCTGCGCGCCTCGATGCAGACTCCCGGATCTGCGAGATCTTCTCGGGCCAGCGCAAGCAGGGTGGAACCCGCGAAGATCAGGTTCCCCTCAGCCACATCGAGCGCTCGGGTGGCGCCGTGCTCGATTCGATAGTGGTACATGGCCGTCTCTTCCAGCGGCTCGCCGCTGCTCTCGCGTTCGAGGGCCAATCCATACCCGAGTAGATCGAGCAACCGCTTCTCGAACACTCGGAGGTGCGCGAGGGGTGATGCGCTGACCTTCAATGTTTCGACCGTATGTGCGTATAGATCGAAAACGTCTTGATGAGGATCGTGACGCGCGAAGAGTTTCAGCAATAGTTCATTCAGATAGAAGCCGTTCACGAGCTGCGTAGCAGGCATCCCCGATACGGGCCCGTCGAATTCCGCGGCCGTGAGCTGACCAGCTTCCCCCCGCCCGCTCCACGAGACGAGCACTCTGTTGAACGGCTGCAGCATGGAAGACAACGAGGCGGTTCCTTTGCGCCCGCCGCGCGCACCGCGCGCGAACACGCACACGCGCCCGTGCTCGCGCGTGAACAGCTCGAGTATTCGGCTCGTATCTCGATAAGGCCGATGATGCAGAACGTAGGCGGGCTGGAGATGCGTTCGCATGTGAGCTAACGCCAAGTGACGAGGTGACGGAGTGACGAAGTCAGAAGCGCCAACTTTAGCGCTCGCGCGCTGCTGAGGCAGTATCTTGCTTTGACTTCGTCACCTCGTCACTCAGTCACTTGCGAGGCTAGATCTCATAGCCGAGCTGCTTGAGGGCGGCTTCGTTATCCGACCAGTTCTCTTTCACCTTGACCCACAACTCGAGGTGCACGGGCTGGCCGAAGCGCTCAGACATTTCGATGCGAGCCGAGCGGCCGACTTCCTTCAACTGTTCGCCGCCGTGGCCGATGACGATGGCCTTCTGTCCGTTGCGCTCCACCCAGATCACGGCGTTTACTAATAGCCGCCCGTCTTCCTCCTTGAACTGCTCGATGCCCACGGTGAGCCCGTAAGGCAGCTCCTGTCGCAGTCGCAACGTGAGCTTCTCGCGAACGATCTCCGCGGCCTGGAACTCGAGCCCGCGATCGGTGATCTGGTCAGCTGGAAAATGCGGGGGCGATTCAGGCAGGTAGCGAGCGATGATCTCAGGCAGTGCATCGATCTGCGCGCCCTTCAGCGCGGAGACCGGCATGAGCTCTTCGAAACGAGCTCGCCGCGACATCTCCTCGATGAACGGCAGCAGGCGCTCCTTGGGGAACACTTTGTCGACCTTGTTCAAGATCAAGATGATCGGTCGTCCCTGCTTCGTGAGCTCATCGAGCACGCGCTGATCTTCGTCGGTCCAACGCAGTGCCTCCACGACGAATATATTCACATCGGCGTCCTGCAGCGACGCAAGTGCCGCACGGTTCATGTGCCTGTTCATCGCGCGTCGTCCGCCAGCGTGCAAGCCGGGTGTATCGACGAACACGATCTGCGCGAACGGCCGCGTGAGGATGCCGAGGATGCGGTGACGAGTTGTCTGCGGCTTGGGGGTGACGATGCTGATCTTGTGCCCCAAGAGCGCGTTCAACAGCGTCGACTTGCCTACGTTGGGCCGCCCTACGAGGGCAGCGAAGCCGCAGCGATACGATTCGCCCTGCGGTGCGGATGATTGCGTCACGAGGTGATGGGATCTGCTGGTGCTTGAAGTTTTTCCAACATGAGTTGCGCAGCAGCCTGCTCCGCGCGTCTTCGACTTGCGCCCGACGCGTGCGTTCTCAGTCCCAATGCATCCACTGCGCAACTCACTTGAAACACCTGACTGTGCGCCTCGCCCGAAACGAACTCGACGACATAGCTCGGCAGGGGCAATCCTCGGGCCTGGAGGCTCTCTTGTAAACGCGTTTTCGGATCCTTGAGTTCGGCCGCGCTCGGAAGACGATCCAAACGGGTCACGAATAGACGCTCGATCACCTGCGCTGCGGCATCGAAGCCGCCGTCGAGATAGATCGCGCCGAACAGTGCCTCCAGCGTGTCTGCGAGGATGGACTTGCGGCGAAAGCCGCCGGACTTGAGCTCGCCCGAGCCTAAGCGTAACTGGTCGCCCAGACCGATCTCGGCCGCGACCACAGCGAGCGCCTCGCCACTGACCAGGCTCGATCGGAAGCGCGACAGATCGCCCTCGTCGGCCGCCCCAAACTCCCTGAAGACGAGCATGGCGACCACACAGTTCAGAACCGCGTCGCCGAGGAACTCGAGCCGTTCGTTATGCGGTCCGCCCGCGCTGCGGTGTGTGAGCGCCGCCTCGAGCAGAGCGGGATCTCGACACTCGTAACCGAGCGCGTCACGTTGCCACTCGACCGCTGTTTTCACTCCGAAGTCCCGATCACGATGCGCGAGCCGTCACTGCGATACCAGCACCGATTTGTCGAAATCGACCAGCAATGACACGTTGGCCACGAATGGCGCCCGCGCTTCATACGCTGCACGCATCGTGTAGCCGGCACCGCTGCGCTTGATCTCGATGTCCTTGGGTTGAATGCTCTTGATGTCCTCGATGGTCCAGCGGCGATCCAGCGCCGTACGCAATTGCGGCGGACTGGTCGGGTTCCCCTTGTTCTCTTTCGCGGTCTGCTCCATCGCCCGCGCCACGGCCATGTACTCAAAGTACAGAGGCGTAAGCCGAATCCCGGCATACAGGCCGAATCCGAGAATCGCGAGAATCACCACCATGCCGATGAAAGTTGCGCCACGCTGCCGAGCACGCATCACAAACTCCTGTGTCTTCTACGACTGCACCCTGCCGGCTGGACGGACGCCGCCGATGGCCGCTTGGACGGCAACGGCTTCTATTATGTCCGACAGCCTAGAGGCCACAGTCTACCGTCTCTACCGGATCGGATTGCCGATTCGATCCCAAATCGGCGCAGAAGGCAGGTCCCAATTCAGCCAGATCCGCACGGCTTTGCCCACGAGATTACGTTCTGGGACGAAGCCGACATCGGGGTAACGGCTATCTCGGCTGTTGTCGCGATTGTCGCCCATGAAGAAAAAATGCCCGGCCGGCACGATCGCTTCGAAGTCGGACGTCGGTCTACTCGGGATGTACAGGACCTCGTGCTCGACCCCGTCCAAGAACTCCGTGCCGATGAGCGCATTCGCGTGCGGGCCCTCGTTTCGCGGGCCTTGGTAAGCGCCATTGATCTGCAGCGGGATGAGCGACCCGTTGACGTACAGCTGGCGCCCGCGAACTTGGATGTGATCCCCAGGCAGACCGACGAGGCGCTTGATGTAATTCGTCGCCGGATCCGAAGGCAATCGAAACACGATGACATCTCCGCGTTTCGGCTCACCCGTCGAAACGATCTTGTGATGCACGACGGGTAGGCGCAATCCATAAGCGAACTTGCTCACGAAGATGAAATCGCCGTCGAGCAAAGTGGGCATCATCGAGTCCGACGGAATACGAAACGGCTCGAACAGGAACGAGCGAATGATCAGGACGATCAAGATCACCGGGAAGAAGGACTTCGCATACTCGGCGCTCAGAGGTTGGGAGAAAGCCGAGTCCGTTTCGGCCCTGCCTAGGGATGAAGCGAGTGCCCGGCGCTTTGGCTTGAGCCAAATCGAATCGATCGCCCAGATCAACCCGGTGACGAAGGTGGCCAGCACCAACACGAGGCTGAAGTCGAGTGCGTTACGCTTCGCGAGGGTGCGCACGGTCAGCACGCCGAGGATCAACAACACCCACCGCATCGCACGGATGCTCTTCGGCGCGAGGTGCGGCGGCGCGGATCTCGTCTTGCGTCCTGTCGACACGACGAGGTCGTCGATGAGCAGGTACAACCCCAGCGCCAGGGTGATCGCGACTATCCAGAATGTGCTTGCGTCCAAAATGCTTTGCTCGTGTTATTGGCACGCGCGCTTGGGCGCGCTCGATCTGCAATCGTCGATGGTCGGACGCTTTGCTCTCGCATCGTGCACCGCTCCAGGTCCACGTACGCGCGAGCGAGCGGCCAAGAGCTCATCCGGAGCCTTTGTCCTTGCCCACCTGCAACACCGCGAGAAACGCCTCCTGCGGAATCTCGACGGACCCCAGTTGCTTCATGCGCTTTTTGCCTTCTTTTTGCTTCTCTAGCAACTTACGTTTGCGCGAAATGTCGCCGCCGTAGCATTTTGCGGTGACATTCTTGCGCAGCGCCTTGACAGTTGCGCGCGCCACGACGTGGCTGCCGATCGCGGCCTGCACCGCCACCTCGAACATCTGCCGCGGAATGAGCTCCTGCATCTTATCTACGAGCTCACGGCCGCGTTGATAGGCATTATCGCGGTGGACGATGATGGATAGGGCATCGACTCGATCGCCGTTGATGAGAATATCCAGCTTGACGAGCGGAGCCGATTCGAAGCGATTGAACTCGTAATCGAAGGACGCATACCCGCGGCTCACCGACTTGAGGCGATCGAAGAAATCCAGAACGACCTCGGCGAGCGGCATCTCGTATTGCAGCGACACCTGCGCACCCAGGTATTGCATCTTCGTCTGACGGCCACGCTTCTCCGTGCAGAGCTTGATCACCGCACCGACATGCTCGGGCGGCAACAGGATGTTCGCAGTGATGATCGGCTCACGCAGATCCTGAATTTCATTCGACGGCGGCAGCTTCGAAGGATTGTCCACATAGATCGTCGTGTCATCCGTGCGCAGCACTTCGTACACCACGGTCGGAGCGCTCGTCACGAGGTCCAGGTTGTATTCGCGCTCCAGCCGTTCCTGCACGATATCCATGTGCAGAAGACCCAGGAACCCGCACCTGAACCCGAAGCCGAGCGCGGTCGACACCTCCGGCTCGTAGTGCAGCGCGGAGTCGTTGAGCTTGAGTTTCGCGAGCGCATCGCGGAACGACTCGTAGTCATCCGAGCGCACCGGAAACAACCCTGCGAACACCCGAGGCTGGACCTGCTTGAAGCCGGCGAGCGGACCCGCCGCCGGCCTGGCATCCAGCGTAATCGTGTCGCCGACGGGCGCGCCATCGATGTCCTTGATGCCTGCGATGACGAAACCGACCTCCCCGGTCTCGAGCGTGTCGCCTGCAACGGACTTCGGCGTGAAGCGACCCAACTTATCGACGGTGTGCGAGCGGCCCGTCGACCAGACCCTGATCTTGGCGCCCGTACGCAACGAGCCGTTCATGACGCGCACGAGCGAGACCACACCCACGTAGTTGTCGAACCAGGAGTCGATGATCAATGCCTGCAAGGGGCCCGTTGGATCGCCTTTCGGTGCGGGGACCCGCTTGATCAGCTCCTCGAGTAACTCCGGCACGTTCTCGCCCGTCTTCGCGCTCACGCGCATGGCGTCGTGCGCTTCGATGCCGATGATTTCTTCGATTTCGTTGATGACGCGTGCCGGATCGGCGGAAGGCAGATCGATCTTGTTCAGAACGGGGACGACTTCGAGCCCCTGCTCGATGGCCGTATAACAGTTCGCCACGCTCTGCGCCTCGACACCCTGCGCCGCATCGACGACGAGCAACGCGCCCTCACACGCCGCAAGCGATCGTGACACTTCGTAGGAGAAATCCACGTGTCCCGGCGTGTCGATCAGGTTGAGCTGGTAAGTCTGACCGTCCCGTGCTCGATACTTGAGCGAGACGCTTTGCGCCTTGATGGTGATGCCGCGCTCGCGCTCGAGCGCCATCGAATCCAGCACCTGCGCTTCCATCTCCCGCTCTTGGAGGCCTCCGCAGAGCTGGATGAATCGATCCGCAAGCGTGGATTTGCCGTGGTCTACGTGGGCGATGATGGAAAAGTTGCGAATCAGATTCATCAGGTTCACCAGCTTGAGCTCGACATCGATGTGGCCCAAGCCGCGCAACAAACGACGAGCGAGGCGCTCTCGGCGCCAAAAATCGGCGGCGGATTATAGCGGAGGCTCGGCTGGCCCGCTGTGCGGACTCAAGAGGCGGCGCCCGAACCCGTCAGGTAAGGTCTGATGCGCTCCCCATCGACATGGTAGTGGCAGACCATGTCACCGTCCGCAAGGAGCACCGGAATGCGAGTTCCATACTTGCGGCGGGTCTCCGGATCGGCATCGACGTCGACCAGCTGTACCCGGCTCACCTCATCAGGGCCAAGGATCGCCGCGAGGTCGTGCATGAACTCATCGCAGAGGGTACAACCGTCACGCGTTAGCAGGGTCCATTGAGGCAAGACTGAACCTCGAGGCGTACTCAGAGCCCGCTCGGACGCGCTTTAGCGGGTCGTGGGCGCTGGTGCTAATGCTGAAGCCGCTGCGTCGCTTTCTTTCATGACGCCGGCGGCAATGGCTTGGACGGTCGCCGCAGGCACTTCTCCGACCGCCGTCACCTGATGGCCATTTAGATCGCGGGAATACGCGAATGCGGCGCCCACCTTGGCGAGCCCGCGAATGGCTTCAGTTTGCGGATTGCGCGGTTCGATAAACACGGAAACGGAAGCTAATCCGTCCGAGTACACCAAATGCTGCACGGGCGCACTGGATCCCGCGATCGCCTGAATGCGCCAGGTCGTCAGTCGGAATCCAGCGGGCGCCCGAATCACCCACTCGAGGCTTGCAGTCCGAGTACGGGGCTGCTGGGCGTCCTGATAGAGCCACTTGAACCCGTCGGCGGACACGGCCGGTTTCAGGCTGTCGGCGGAAATTCGATCGCGGAAATGCAGCTCCGCGAACAACAGCTGCTCGATGACATTGCCATTACGATCGCAGAGCTGCGACTTGAGCGGCATGGCCGTCTCTTCATCAAGCCACAGACGATAGCCGTAACGAAACTGGTCTCGCGGTTTGACCAGGATGAGTTGCGTGCGACGCCCTAATGTCTTGGTCGCACCGCCGCGCTCGATGCTGTAGTTGGCCTCGAGCCGTTCGCTATACACGGGCACGGTGCTGAGCAAAGTGCTTTCTTCCGCACGCTTCTCGACCAACACCGTCCGCTGATCCGGCAGATAGCAGATGACTTCGGCTTCGTTGCGGATGTATTCGCGGCCGCTCCCATCCAGCGAAACCAGGCGTTCCGTCGCCTTGCCCCGTTCCACGCGATGGATGATTCGCCAGCCGTCGGAACGCTCGTTGCGCACCCGGAAGAAGCGCGCCTCGTAATTACGAGTCGCAAGGGATTCGGACATTCGCTCGAGCCATTGCCGCGCTTCGCGGTCTCCGGCATGCACTGCTGCCGCCAAAGATAGCAACAACACACCGACTGAGAATCTGCTGACGATCATCAGGGCTGCGTGTCCTGAGGTGTGACGATGGCTTCGGCGGGCAGCTCGTTCAGCATCTCGGCCTCACCTTCCGCGAGCACCCCGCTCAATACGCTGCGACGGCCAAGTGGCGAGGAATATTCGCTGTGAGCGACGACATAGTTGGTGAGTCGAGTTGCCGGAATGAAAACACTCGAATTCGAGGGAGTCATGGGAACGACGTACCGATCAGGGGCCTCGAGCGCAACCGTGGTGCTCGCAGGGTCGCTCGCCGTATCCACCACTGCGCTTTCAGTGGGTATCAGACCGGACCGTTGCACGGAGAACAGCGCCAACGCTGCAACGCTCGCAGCGACCGCGATTCCTGCCACAGGCCGCAACCTTCGCCATGCGATGTGCGGAACCTTCGACACGCTCGTCTGCGGCTCAGCTTGGATTTGCGCCATCACTCGGGCCGCAAAGTCGGAAGAGATCGCAGCAGCGCTTCCCGTGCGCACCGTTTCGGAAATCAGCCCATAGCGCGTGATCGTGCCACGCAGTTCCTGATCGTGACCGATTCTTTTCAGCAGCAATGCAAGCTCTCGATCCGGCAATTCGCCGTCCAAGCATGCGGATAGCTGTTCATTGATCGAATCCGTCATGGTGTCCCTAACCTACAAAACCACATTTTGTGCAATTACACCCGAACTTCAATCCTGACCGTCCGAGGACAAACCCTCAACGATCTGCGGACATCCCTTGAGATATCCCTTGAGACATCCGAGGGGCCATCCAGACCTCCGCACATTGCATCGAGTCCAGATTCTATTCATCCAACAGCGGCTTCAACTTCTTGTCGATCGCCTCGCGCGCCCGAAAGATTCGGGAGCGTACCGTGCCGACCGGACAATCCATTGCTTCCGCGATCTCTTCATACGACAGGCCTTCGAGCTCGCGAAGCACGATGGCCGTCCGCAAATCCTCAGGCAGCTGCTCCATCGCCTTCTCGACGACTTCGCGAATCTCATCGGTCAACAACACGCCTTCCGGCGTGTCCGCTTCCTTGAGCCTTGCTTGACGCTCGAACTGCTCCGGATCCTGCAAATCCAAATCGAAATCGACTGGCCGCCGTCGGTGCGCTACCAGCGCGTTCTTCGCAGTGTTGATCGCGATTCGATACAACCACGTGTAAAAAGCGCTATCGCCCCTGAACGAAGGTAGCGCGCGGTATGCCTTGAGAAAAGCCTCCTGCGCGACATCCTCCGCCTCTGCGGCGTCGTTCACGAACCTTCCCACGAGCTTCAACACGCGATGCTGATATTTCAGCACGAGCAGATTGAAGGCCGACTGATCGCCAGCCTGTACACGCCGCACGAGCTCCTGGTCGTTGTCATCCTGAGTCATCGACCAGCATCCCTGCTCGGAAGCTCAAAGCGCAGCGGGCCGGCGAACGCTGCAACCATAGACTGGCCGCGCCCGCGAAAGTTCGGCTCGATTACGTTGAGTTTGCGCCTGCCCGTACGGCGTATGAGTGCGATGCTCATGTGGCAAGACGCACTCGTCGTCGAGTCCTGAAAGCCCGGTGCTGGGACGCTGCCATTGCCGCCGATTCTCACGGAGTTGAGCCAGCGGCCGCACCGCTACGCGGAACATCGAGTCGCAATCGGACGATGAGACGCCGCAGCGCTTCATTAGATCGAGGCGGTTGCACCAACAATAGCGAGAATGTGCGCCGGGGAGCGTGGATCGCGCGCAACTGCAGCCACACACACCCAGCAGCTACTCGGGAGTTGAGACACAGTTCACATTCCAGGGCTCGCCCATCACGGCAAGTCGCCTTCCATCGGCCGTCGCAGAGCCAGCTGAGGCTCACCACCCGTTCCGGTCTATTCCCCAGCCACCCGCACCGGATCAGTCCGGCGGTGACGAGGGGGGTCAGTGCAAGAGAAAGAATGAGCTGCGCCGGCAGAGCAGAGGCGAGGAAGGACCAAGGCACGGATGCAGCGACGATGATGGCGGCCCACGCGATCCAGGTTTCCGCTGGACGGTATTCGACATCAAGGGTCAGAAGCGGCGAGCTTGGCGATGACATCAACCCATCCCGAATCGGTCGGTACTTCGCGGCGCATCAGATACGCGAACAACTGCGGGTCCGGCACCTCGAGCAGCTGCTCGAATGCCTGTTGCTCCGCGATCGGGGCGTAAGCATAGCGTTGTTCCAGATACCGTTCGAGGACGATGTCCAGCTCGCGCATTCCGCGCCGACACCGCCACTTCAGTTTGGTGAACGGCGGACGGTGAACCGCGGACGGTGAAGAGCCGTCTGGGCTAGCCTCACTATCGGTCGCGAATTCCTTCTTGTCTTCCACCGTTCGCCGTCCGCTGTTCACCGTTCACGGCGCGTCGCAGCGCCGGTGCGCTGCCGCGCGCTAATGGCGCCGCTCTGCGATCTTCTTCTTGATCTCCGCAATCGCCCGCGCAGGATTGAGGTCCTTGGGGCACGCCTCCGTGCAATTCATGATCGTGTGACAGCGGTAGAGGCGGAACGGATCCTCGAGCCCATCCAAGCGCTCGCCAGTCGCTTCGTCACGACTATCGATGATCCACCGATATGCTGCCAACAATGCGGCGGGTCCGAGGTAGCGATCGCTGTTCCACCAGTAGCTCGGGCACGACGTCGAGCAGCATGCGCATAAGATGCACGCCGCGGGACGGTCGATCTTCTCCTGCTCTTCTTTCGTCTGCAGGCGCTCGCGATCCGGGGGCGCCGGGGTGCGCGTCTGCAGCCAGGGCTTTACTGCCGCGTATTGCGCATAAAAGTTCGTCAGATCGGGTACCAGATCTTTGATGACGGGCATATGCGGCAGAGGATAGATCTTCACTGCACCTTTCACGTCGTCGCACGCCTTGGTGCATGCGAGCGTATTCAGCCCGTCGATGTTCATCGCGCACGAGCCGCAGATACCTTCTCGGCACGAACGTCGGAATGTCAGGGTGGCATCGATCTCGTTCTTGATCTTGATCAGCGCATCCAAAACCATCGGCCCACAAGTCGACATGTCCACTTCATAAGTATCGACGCGCGGATTCTCTCCGGACTCCGGATCGAAGCGATAAATCTTGAACGTACGCACGTCCTTCGCACTGGCAGGCGCCTTGTACGTCTTGCCAGCGACGATCTTCGAGTTTGGCGGAAGGCGGAATTGAGCCATGGTGAAGATGGTTACCAGTAGATGTTTTGTTCGCGTGATTCGTGACTCGTGACTCGCGGGTCGCAAGCGATCCTCGATTGACAAATCACCACTCGCGGATCACTACTCACTCCAGTCAATACGTTCGAGCTTTCGGCGGCACCGGCTCGACTTCGCTCGTGAGCGTATTCAGATGCACGGGCCGATAGTCGAAGCGCACGGAACCCTTGTCATCGATCCAGGCAAGCGTGTGTTTCATCCAGCTCACATCGTCGCGATCTGGGTAGTCTTCGCGCGCGTGTGCACCTCGGCTCTCCGTGCGGTTCACGGCAGAGCGCAACGTAACCGTTGCCTGACCGAGCAGATTATCGAGCTCGAGCGTCTCGATCAGATCGCTGTTCCAGATGAGCGATCGGTCGCTTACCGCAACCTCCGCAAACGAGTCGAACACTTCGGAGAGCTTGCGCACGCCCTCCTCCAACGACTCGCCGGTGCGGAACACGGCCGCGTGCGCCTGCATGACGCGCTGCATGTTGAGCCGGATCTCCGCCGTCTTGAGCGTGCCCTTGGCATTGCGCAGGCGATCGATGCGGCTGACCGCCAGCTCGCCCGCACTCTTATCGAGCGGTCGATGCTTGGTGTTGGGCTTCACTGTCTCTGCACAGTAGCGCGCTGCCTCTCGCCCGAAGACGACGAGATCCAATAGCGAATTGGAACCCAGTCGATTTGCACCATGAACGGATACGCATGCGGCCTCACCTACCGCCATCAATCCGGGAACTACCGCGTCGGGATGACCATCGCGCACGGTGACGACCTCTCCGTGATAGTTGGCAGGGATGCCACCCATGTTGTAGTGAACGGTCGGCAGAACCGGGATCGGATGCTTCGTCACATCCACCCCCGCGAAAATCTTGGCCGTCTCGGCGATGCCCGGCAGGCGCTCGTGAATGACTTCCGCCCCGAGATGCTCGAGGTGCAGGTAGATATGATCCTTGTGCGTTCCAACGCCGCGACCCTCCCTGATCTCGATCGTCATGGCGCGGCTGACGACATCGCGCGACGCGAGATCCTTTGCATTCGGCGCGTAGCGCTCCATGAAGCGCTCGCCCTCGGAGTTGCGCAGGATCCCGCCTTCGCCGCGGACCCCTTCTGTGATCAAGCAACCGGCGCCGTAGATTCCCGTGGGGTGGAACTGCACGAATTCCATGTCCTGCAGCGGCAGCCCCGCGCGCAGCACCATTCCATTGCCGTCGCCGGTGCAGGTGTGCGCAGATGTGCAGGAGAAATAGGCTCGCCCGTAACCACCCGTCGCAAGGATCGTCTTGTGAGCGCGGAAGCGATGGAGCGTCCCATCGGCCATGTTCAACGCGACAACGCCGCGGCACTCGCCGTTCTCCATGATGAGATCGATCGCGAAGTACTCGACGAAGAACTGCGCCTCGTGGCGCAGCGCCTGCTGATACAGCGTGTGCAGCATCGCATGACCCGTTCGGTCCGCGGCCGCGCACGTGCGCTGTGCGGTGCCCTTTCCGAAATGCGTCGTCATGCCGCCGAATGGACGTTGATAGATGCGCCCGTCTTCCGTACGCGAGAACGGCAGACCGTAATGCTCGAGCTCGATCACGGCATTCGGCGCCTCCTTGCACATGAACTCGATGGCATCTTGATCGCCCAGCCAGTCCGAGCCCTTGACGGTGTCGTACATGTGCCAGCGCCAGTCGTCCTCGCCCATGTTGCCGAGCGCCGCACTGATGCCACCCTGTGCCGCCACGGTGTGGCTGCGCGTGGGAAACACTTTCGTGATGCACGCGGTCGATAGACCTGAATGCGCAAGCCCGAATGTCGCGCGCAATCCAGCGCCACCAGCGCCGACGACGACGACATCGAACGTGTGATCGATGAACTGATAAGCGCTCATGCGACGCTCCCGAACGCGGTGCGCAGCACGGCGAAGATCGCGACCGCGCCGAGCGCGAGATGCACGAATTGATTGGCAATCAAAGAAACGAGCTTCGTCGGTTTGTGCGGTACGTAATCTTCGAGCACGACCTGCACACCCAATTGTGAGTGGTACATCAGCGCGATGACGAGCAGGACGAGAAGAGCGGTATTCGTCGGGCGCGCGATCCAGTCATGCATGACCTCGTATCGCAACGCACCCAAGGAGAGGAGCGAAACAATGAACCACAGCGTCAGCAACACGAGCGCGACTGCGCTGACGCGCTGCATCCACCAGTGCCCGACGCCCTCTTTCGCGGCACCCAGTCCTAGCACTCTGCTGAGGGGCGTTCGCAGGCTCATGCGAGGCTCTCCACGCTGCGGCTAGCGACGATGATCCAGAACAGCGCGGTGCACGCAATCGCGCCAAGAAACGCGACCCAACCGCTCATGCGGGCCGACTTGCGCTCGAGCCCGTGGCCCGTGTCCCAGGCGAGGTGTCGGACGCCATTCAGCAGGTGATAAAAGAACGCAAACGAGAATCCAACGAGCGCGGCTTTGATCAGCGGATGTGCAAAGACGCTCAACGCACGCTCATACGTTTCTGGACCATTCGCTAGCGCAAGCAGCCAATAAACGAACAACAGAAGCCCAATCGACATCGCACAGCCTGTCACCCTGTGCAGGATCGACAAAGCCATCGTGTACTGCCACCTGTAGATTTGCAGATGCGGCGAGAGGGGACGTGCCGAGCGAGTGGAACTCTGCATGAGAACTCATCCAGTCATTGGTGGTCGGCCGAGGACACGCAACAGGCTCGGCCGCCGTCAAAAATCGATGCAGCGGCCTGCCTTTTCCCAATCGCCGAAGCGCGTGGGCTCCGGACCTTCGCGGCCGCCGATCTCTCGTGGACGGACGCTCGGCGCCGGTGGTGGCGCTGCAGTGTCGTGCGACTCGGACTCGCCCCGACGATCTGCAACTTCGTCTATCATCGAGCTCGAAGCACATCGCGAAGGCGGACGAGATCCAGTCATCTGCATAGTCTGCCAGAAGCACTTTTTTGCAGGAACTCACGCGGCGCCGTAAGTGGCGAGGCTTGAATTCGGCTTTCGCGAACGCACGCATTGCGCATGACTACCGGAACTTCAATGTTCAAGAACCTTGGTGTCCTGCTCGTCTCAGGCTCAGACGCCCGGACATTCCTGCAGGGCCAAGTCACAGCAGATCTGGCGGCACTCACGCCAGAGCGCATCGTCCTCGCTGCATGCAACTCGGCACAGGGTCGAGTACAAGCGGTGCTTTGGATGATCGAAAGACCGGAAGGGATCGCCATCCTACTCAATCGAGATCTGCTCGACAGCATCAGCACTCGCCTACGGCGTTACGTGCTCCGGGCAAAGGTTGCAATCGAGGCGGGTCGTCTTCATGTCGGCCTGCTCGAGCGAGACGAAGCACACGACTCGGCGGGCTCTGATCGGCTTCACCGCTTGGATGGTGATGTCAGCCTGCTGCAGTGGTCAGGGCACCGACAAGACTTGGTCGTCTCCCCACACGCACCGAGCGATGCTGATCCCAACCGCGCTCTTGCGTGGCACATCGATCACCTCCGAGCGGGTCTGCCGCAGATCTATTCGGAGACCTACGAGCGATTCGTCGCACAGATGCTGAACCTCGATGTGCTCGATGGAATCAGTTTCACGAAGGGGTGCTATACGGGGCAAGAGATCATCGCGCGTACGCATTACCGAGGTGCGATCAAACGCCGCATGTTCCGCTTCCGTACCGATGCAGCACCCCCTTCACCGGGCACGCGTATTCTCGCGGGCGAACAACACGCAGGAGATGTCGTCGATTCCGTCGCGACGGCGTCGGGCACAGAGCTCCTCGCAGTCGTGAGCTTGGCGCAGGCGCACGAAGCGCTGCGGCTCGAGGCAGCAGATGCGAACGATCTAGAACATTTGTCGCTGCCTTACGAGGTCGCCGAACCGACCGATTAGGTTTCCGGTCGCATGTACGGGAAGAGCAGCACGTCTCGAATCGATGCGGAGTTCGTGAAGAGCATCACCAGCCGGTCTACGCCCACGCCCAGCCCGGCGGTAGGAGGCAATCCATACTCGAGCGCCCGCACGTAGTCGGCGTCGTACTGCATCGCTTCTTCATCGCCCGCATCCTTGCGCGCGAGCTGCTCCTTGAAGCGCGCGGCCTGATCCTCGGGATCGTTCAATTCTGAGAAGCCGTTCGCGATCTCGCGCCCCCCGACGAATAACTCGAACCGATCGGTCAAGAACGGATCGGCATCATTCCGGCGTGCGAGCGGCGATACTTCCGCTGGGTACGCGTAAACGAACGTCGGTTGTACGACCCTGTGCTCTGCCGTCTTCTCGAAGATCTCGATCTGCAGCTTGCCTGCGCCATCGCCTGAACCATAGGTGATCCCTAAGCGATCGCAATGCGAGCGCAAGTACGCGACATCGCGCAGCTTCGCCCGCTCGATGCCAGGATTGAAATGCACCACCAGATCTTCGACCGTGACGCGCCTGAACGGCTGGCCGAAATCGAAGACCTCACCTTGGTACTCGACACGTCGCGATCCATAGATCGAATCGCAGATGCCTTGGCACATGCGCTCCACCAGGCTCATCAGGTCCGCGTAGTCCGCGTACGCCTGGTAGAGCTCGAGCATCGTGAACTCCGGATTGTGGCGCGTGGAGACGCCCTCGTTGCGGAAGTTCCGATTGATCTCGTACACGCGCTCGAAACCGCCCACCACGAGCCGCTTCAAGTAGAGCTCTGGCGCGATTCGCAGATACAAATCCATATCGAGCGCATTGTGGTGCGTGACGAAGGGTCGCGCGACGGCGCCGCCGGCAATCGCTTGCATCATCGGCGTTTCGACTTCGAGGAAGTCGAGCGCATCGAGGAAGTTACGCAGGTACTTGATGATGCGCGTGCGCGTGACGAAGACTCGGCGGCTCTCGGGACTGACGATGAGATCGACATAGCGCTGCCGATAGCGAATCTCCTGATCGGCAAGACCATGCCACTTGTCCGGCAGCGGCCTCAGCGACTTCGTGAGCAGACGCAGCGTCTCGACTCGCACCGACAGCTCGCCCTTCTTCGTCTTGAACAGCACGCCTTCCGCGGCCAGGATGTCGCCCACGTCCCAGTGCTTGAACTCTTCGTAAACCGCTTCGAGCGTTTCGGATTGCAGGAACAATTGAATCTGTCCGGTGCGATCCATGATCTTCGCGAAGCTCGCCTTCCCCATCACGCGCTTCACCATCATTCGACCGCCGACCTTCACGCGAATCGTGTGTTGGTCGAACCACTCCGGCGCGCGATCTCCATACGCGGTCAGCAGCTGATCCGCGAGCGCATCGCGCCGAAAGTCGTTCGGGAACGCGGGCCCTTGCGCCCGCAGCTTCTCGAGCTTTGCGCGGCGCTCCGCAATGAGTTTGTTCTCGTCGATGGGAAGAGTGTCGTCTGTCATGAATGGCACGCTCACGCTGGCGAGTGACGAGGCGACGGAGTGACGGAGTGACGAAGTCAGATGATGTCCCTTCCGACTTCGTCACTCCGTCACCTCGTCACCTCGTCACTTCATGTCTCACAGGCCTTGCTTCAAACTCGCTTCCAAGAACTCGTCCAAGTCGCCATCGAGTACGGCTGTCGTATTGCCGATTTCAACGTTGGTCCGCAGATCTTTGATACGCGACTGGTCTAGGACGTACGAACGGATCTGATTGCCCCAGCTCACGTCCGACTTCGATTCTTCGAGCACCTTCGCTGCGGCGTTGCGCTTATTGACTTCGAGCTCGTACAGCTTCGCCTTCAACATCTTCATCGCTTTGTCGCGATTCTTGTGCTGGCTACGCTCGGCCTGACACGCAACGACGATGCCGGTCGGCATGTGCGTGATGCGCACCGCGGATTCAGTCTTATTGACGTGCTGACCTCCAGCGCCGCTCGAGCGATAGACATCGACACGCAAATCGGCGGGATTGACCTCGATCTGGATGTCCTCATCGATCTCGGGCGAGACGAAGACGGAAGCGAACGAAGTGTGTCGTCGGGCGTTCGAGTCGAAAGGAGACTTACGCACGAGACGATGCACACCGGTCTCTGTACGCAGCCAGCCATAGGCGTAGTCACCGACGATGTTGATCGAGGCACCCTTGATGCCGGCCACTTCACCATCGCTCACATCGACGACCTCGGCCTTGTAGCCGCGCTGATCTGCCCAACGCAAGTACATCCGCATGAGCATCTGAGCCCAGTCCTGCGCCTCGGTACCGCCAGCGCCCGCCTGGATATCGAGAAAGCAAGAGTGAGAATCCATCTCGCCAGGAAACATTCGCTGGAACTCGAGTTTCTTCACGTCCTGCTCGAGCGCGGCCACATCGCGCTCGACTTCCTTGGCAGTCGATTCGTCGTTCTCTTCGACAGCCAATGTCAGGAGCTCATCCGCATCCTTGAGCCCGCCCGTCACGTGATCCAATGTGCCGACAATCTGCTCCAGGCGCGCACGCTCCCTTCCGAGCTCTTGCGCCTTGTCGGGCGTATTCCAAATCGCAGGATCCTCTAGCTCGCGACTGACCTCCGCCAAGCGCTCGCTCTTGAGATCGTACTCAAAGAAACCTCCTAAGCGCCTCGCTGCGCTCAGTCAGATCATCGAGAGAACGGCGGATTTGATTGATTTCCATGGATGGGAACAGGGTGAGACTAGGGCGCGAATGGTAGCACGGCGGCGCGCGCCAGTGACGGAGTGACGAGGTGACGAAGTGACGCGGTCAGAATGGAGACACGAGCTCCGGAACCCAGGGCTCCGACTTCGTCACTTCGTCACACCGGCACTTCGTACTCGGGTCATTCCATGACCCGCAAGTACTCGACCACCATCTGCACCTTCTCCGTCCCGTTGAACTGATTCACATCGAGGCGGTACGCGAGCTCTACGCGATCGTTCGCTCGCACGACGGGCGCTTCGGCATCGTCGAAATGACGAAACGCAATGGCTTCGCACGAAGGTGCATCGCCGTCACACACATCGAGCTTGAGGTGTCGGTCGCCCAGCACGCGCACGCCGCGCACGCTGAATGCACCGTCGAAGATCGGCTCTGGAAAGGATTGCCCCCACGGGCCCGAGGCTCGCAGCAGGCGTGCGATGCTCAAGCTGATCTCCTCGCGAGCGAGCTCGCCGTCGGAGTAGACGATGCCAATGGCATCCTCCGTCGACATCCAACGTTGCACCTCCGTGTCGAAGGCCGCACGAAACTCATCCAGGCGATCCGCGGTCAGACTCAACCCGGCGGCCATCGCATGTCCGCCGAATTTCTCGATGACCCCCGGATGATTCTTGGCCACGGCATCGAGCACATCGCGGATATGCACACCCGGAACTGAACGTGCCGAACCTTTCAGCGTTCGCTCGTCCGCGCGTGCGAGCGCAATGACGGGCCGATGAACTCTGTCTTTGACGCGCGAGGCCACGAGCCCGACGACGCCTTGATGCCACGACTCATCGTACAAACAAAGCCCGACGGGCAGCGCAGGATCCTCCGCGCGCATCTCGCCGATCGCCGCCATCGCCTCCTGCTGCATCTGCAGCTCGAGCTCGCGACGATCCTGATTGAGCTGTGCCAACCGCGCAGCAAGCATGCGAGCGGTCGCAAGATCGTCGGTGATCAAGCATTGAATGCCGATCGTCATGTCATCGAGACGACCGGCCGCATTGAGTCGCGGTCCAATTTGATACCCAAGATCGCCTGCGACCACCTCGTTCAAGACACAGTTCGAGCACTCGAGCAACGCGCGAATACCCGGAACGCACCGCCCAGCGCGAATGCGCCGCAGCCCCTCGTGCACGAGAATGCGGTTGTTGCGATCGAGCGGCACAAGATCCGCGACCGTACCTAACGCGACGAGGTCCAACAGATCCGCCACCGATGCCTTCGCCAAGCACAACTGCCGGGCCTGCATTTCGCGTGTCAGCGCAGCCATTACGTAGAACGCCACGCCCACCCCTGCAAGGGCTTTACTCGGGAAGGCTTCACCAGGCGCATTCGGATTGACGATCGCCGCAGCCTCCGGCATCGCAGCTCCGGGCAAGTGATGGTCCGTGATCAGTGTTTGAATTCCGAGCGACCTCGCTTCCTCTACTCCCGCGATACTCGAAATGCCGTTATCGACCGTGACGATGAGGTCCGGTCGCGACTGCGCCGCCAGCCTCACGATCTCGGGTGTGAGTCCGTAACCGTACTGAAATCGATTCGGCACGATGAACTCGACCTGAGCGAAACCCAGCCGTCGCAGCTGCCGCACGACCAGCGCCGTGCTCGTGGCACCATCCGCATCGAAGTCTCCGACGACGATGATTCGACTGCCCCGACGAAAGTGATCGCACAACAGCTCAACCGCACACGCAATGCCGCCCAACTGACTTACTGGGATGAGCTGGTCTAGCCCCAACTGCAACTCGGCCGGCCGCTGCACGCCTCTCGCGGCGTAGATCCGCCGCAGCAGCGGATGCAAATCTCCCGGCAACGTCGCATCGTGATTCGCAACGCGACGCCGAATCGTACGCAGCAGACTCATGCGGGCCAGCGACTCGGTGGTAGAGATCGCCGCCAGAAGCGCACGAGATCGAAGCGATGCAACTCGAGGCGCCAGCTCGCAACATAAAGAACGAGGCGCGAGAACGTGCCGATCTTCAGCAGCCAAACGAGCGGGCTGACCCATTCCCGCTCGAGAGCTTCGAATGACCTCGGGGCAATCACAGCGACACTCTCGCCCGACTCACGCGCAGCATCCACGATCGTGCGCACATCGAAATCCTGCGTATGAACGGTTTGTGCGTGCAATGAATAAAGACCCTTCAAGTAGTCCTCGGTGCCGAACGCCGCCGGGAAACGAACGTTCTGAACCGCGGGCAAAGCATTTCCGACGCTCCATATCCAGGCGGCGTTTGCCGCGGGCAGCCCTGCTCGCTCACGTCGAACGTTGACGGGATGCTCGTGCAGCAGCATCTGCAACTCGGTCATCAAGCGGCGCAATTCTGCCGCATTCGCGCCAGACGGCAATGCTTCTTTGAGCGAAGTTCTAAATGCAGCTTCCGGCGGCATCGTCTCGGCGCGCAGACCACGTGGACAACGCAGTCGCCACACGGTGCCCGTTCGCCGACCCAGTTCGTATCCGTCCGAACGCAGGTGCGCGCTCAGTGTCGTAGCGATCTCGTATAGATCCTCCTGCGTGAGCGCGATCTCGCCCTCGAGCACTGTGGCCGCAACATCGTTCATGCCGGCTGCGAAATGCACGCATGTGAGATGGGCCCAACACTCGCTTGGGCTATCGGCCGGCGCATCGCCGAGCTGTGAGATCGACGCGCTCGGAAAACGATCGCTTGCCTCGCGCAAACCGAGCGCATCCAGCAAGCCGAGCTGCCAATCGTGGAGCGCGGCGATGCTGGGGGCGCGCGTCTGCGACATGCGCTGCAAGCGACCCACTGCAGCGATACGCGCGAGCGTGGTCGAGGCATCTTGCGCGAGGAAAGACTGCACGAGGTCGACCGTCGCATTCACCACGAGTGCGACGCAAGGAGGTCCAGAGGATGGCATCGGCGAATGCTAGCAGGCGATTGGCGGCGAGCGCTGGCATCTCACAGCGAGTGCGCTATCGTTGCGCAATGAAACTGACCGATGAAGGCACCGCTGGTGCGAATACGATCCGCAGCTACGCGCCCGACGAGATTCGCATCGGCGAAGTCGTGCTCAAGCGAAGTGCCTTGGTGAGCGCGACTCAGATCGTTGCGGACTGGCGCCCTCGAGCGATCGAGGATCTCGACGTCGCAGATCTCGATGCAATCGTCGCACTCGAGCCGGAGATCGTCGTGCTCGGGGTCGGCGAACGACAGAAGTTTCCGCGCCCCGAATGGACAGCCGCCCTGCTTGCGCGCGGCATCGGGTGTGAAGTCATGGTGACGGGCGCGGCCTGCCGCACTTACAACGTCCTCGTGAGCGAAGATCGCCGCGTGGTCTTAGCGCTGCTTTTTTAGAACAGCTCCAATTCATCGCACGGGCGACCCGAGCACGCGTGTCGCTGTGTAGTGATGGTACTCGGGATAGTGCGGGAAGATCTCGGACGGGGATTTCCCCGAACGATAAACCGGGGCCTGGGCAAGGCCACCGGGAGGAGACGCGAGGGACTGAAGTTCGTTCGACCAACTCGCCGCGCGCGCTCACACGGAGCATCTTCGCGGCGAACTATTCTTTTTGTTTTGATTTTTTTCTTCTTGACGCTGTTTCCTCGAATCCCCCTCCGCCCGCGCGTCTCCTACCGGTAGCCCTGCTACTCGTGGTCGCGGCCCTGCGACATGGGGGCGGATGTTAGCCACACGATAGGCTGAAGTGCAACTCCTTACGCGCAACTTTTTCTTGCTGTGCAAGCTTCGCGCCAGAGCGAGCAGAAGTTGTTGACTAGTTCGACCCCTTCGTTGACTCCTGAACAGCATGCCTTTGATCGCTCAACCTGTAGCGGTGATTCGTGACTCGTGATTCGTGATTCGTCAGGTCGGCCTTGCGAGAACGATGCGATGACGCCTGACCTGGGCCTCTTCCGAATCACGGACCACGAGTCACGAATCACTTCTTCGGCGGCAACAGCTCGAGCGGATTTCTCGGTGTGCCGTTCACTCTGATCTCGAAGTACAGGAGCGGAGTGCCCTGCGGCCCTGCGCCCATCGTGGCGACGCGCTGACCCGACTTCACGAAATCGCCTTCGCGCACGGCCACTGCTTGCGTGTGCCCGTATGCGCTCAGAAATGTCTCGTTATGCTTGAGGATGACGAGCTGCCCATATCCCAAGAGTCCGGAGCCTGTATAGACCACGCGCCCGTCTGCTGCAGCCCGCACCTCGTCACCCAATTTTCCGCCGATCGTCAAACCGTGTCCGCCGTTCGGTCGCGACGTGAGCGTCGGAGTGCCGCCGCTCACGGGCCATTGCCAACGCATCGCTGGTACCGGTGCCGCTGCCTGCGTTGTGGATGAACGTTTCGGTGTGCGCACGACCGCTCGCCCCTTCGAGCTTGGCGCTGCGGAAGCAACCGCGGGCGATCGCTTGCCGTTCGAATACAGGCGCAGCTTCTGCCCTGGATAGATGACGTAGTCGCGGCCGATGCCATTCCAGCGCGCGAGGTCGCGGTAGTTGAGGCCATGCCGCCACGCAATCGCGTACAGCGTGTCCCCACGTTTGACGGTGTATGTCGCCGGCCGCTGCGGAGGATTCGAACCGCACGCTGCGAGTGTCAGCAAGACAGTCAGGAGGCAGGCGCGGGCCATGCCCGGAGCAGCAGCAAGCATCAGCTCGATGATTCGGCGTTGCACTTCGAGATCAAGTGTGTGACCTGCAATCTGTAGACAACCTGAATCGCGGAACATTCGTTCCACATTCCGCGCTGCCACCCGCGGCGGTTGTCGCCGATGTGCCTCACCCGAGACCTTGCAGCAACGGTACGAAGCTCACGAGGCCGAGTGTCTCCGTGTGCAGCTCCTCTCCTCGCTTGGTGATGCGCACGAGCTGCTGCTTCCCTTCGGGGCCCACAGGCGCGATCAAGCGTCCGCCCGGCGCGAGCTGATCGAACAGGACCTTCGGGAGTGCGAGCGGTGCTGCCGCCATCAAGATCGCATCATAAGGGCCGTGCGCGGGCCACCCTTGAAAACCATCTCCATGGCGAACGTGCACGTTCTGGATCTTGAGCTCCCGAAATCGCATGCGCGCGCGATCGAGCAGCGCGTTGATCCGCTCGACGCTGAAGATGAATCTCACGAGGGGTGCAAGCACGGCCGTTTGATAGCCGCACCCCGTGCCGATCTCCAGCACTTTGCCTGGCGTCGCGTTCTCGAGCAGCGCCTCGGTCATGCGCGCGACGACATAAGGTTGCGAGATCGTCTGCCCGTAGCCGATCGGGAGCGCAGTGTCTTCGTACGCGCGCGTCGCGAGCGCTTCGTCGACGAAGAGGTGACGCGGCACGTTGCGAATCTGATCGAGCACGGCGGCGTTGGTGATGCCCTGATCGCGCAGTCGCTGCACGAGCCGTTCGCGCGTCCGCGCCGAGGTCATCCCGATGCCCGCTCGGTTGCCGCTCTTCATTCCTGCCGCCCTTGCAACCATTCGCGCACATCCTCGATCATCGTGTGACGAGTCAAATCGATTTGCAGCGGTGTGACCGAGACATAGCCATTCGCCACTGCATGAAAGTCGGTGCCGGGCCCAGCGTCATGGCCGCCACCCGCCGCGCCGACCCAATAAACCGGACGTCCGCGAGGATCTTCCGAGCGAACGATGCGTTCCGATCGATGTCGGAACCCGAGCCGCGTTGCCTGGTAGCCGCGCAACGCGTCGTACGGCAGGTCCGGCACGTTGACGTTCAAGATCGTCGCTTGATGCAACGGTGCGCGCTGGACGCGCATGACGAGCTCGGCGGCGACGCGAGCTGCGGTCGCAAAATGCAGTTCCGAATTCGGCTCGATCACAAGGGACACCGCAATGGCTGGCAAACCGAGGAATCGTCCCTCGATCGCAGCCGCGACGGTGCCCGAATAGAGCACATCGTCGCCGAGGTTCGCGCCGTCGTTGATTCCCGAGACGACCATGTCGTGGTCGTAATCGAAGAGCCCGGAGATCGCGAGATGCACGCAATCGGTGGGAGTACCGTTCACGACGAGGTACTTGCGCGAGTCGTATTCCATGACTCGCAGAGGCACATCGAGCGTGAGCGAATTGCTCGCACCGCTGCGATTTCGATCGGGAGCGACCACGGTCGTCTCCGCGATCTCGCGCAAGGCTGCGCTGAGGGCGCGCAGCCCTTCGGCACGATAGCCATCGTCATTGCTGATGAGAATCTTCAAGGATGCTCGAATCGTAAGAGCGACGATCTAACGGTACATTTTTTGTCCTACGACGCGCCGTGGCTCGAAGAGCGCATCGCTTGCCAGTGCTCGCACTATACTGCAAACGCTGCGTAAAGAGCGTGAGCGGCTACACGCGTTGGAGCGATTGGGAGGTGTCGATCGATGGGCGACTCTGACGAGCGGGATCTCTTTCGAAAGCAGATGCGCGACGTCAAGCGCCTGCAGGCGAAAGAGCGCCACAGCTCGCGACCCAAGCCAAGACCCACGGCACGATTCACGCGCGCGGACCAGCAGGAAGTATTGCGAGAAAGCCTGATGCCGCCAGCCGACGAAGCGGCCCTCAGCACAGGCGATGAGCTCAGTTTCCGCCGACCTCACGTTCCGGAGGCGATACTGACGAAGCTTCGACGCGGACACTATGCGGTCGATGCCGAGATCGATCTGCATGGTCTTACGGCGCTCGAAGCCAAAGGCGCACTGCGCGACTTCATCGCCGAATCGCTCGAGCGCCGTATGACGTGCGTGCGCGTGATTCACGGCAAAGGTCGGCGCTCGGGACCTCGCGGTCCGGTGCTGAAGAACATGGTCAATCATTGGCTGCAGCGCTCGAACGCCGTGCTCGCATTCGGATCAGCACGCGCGGTCGATGGCGGCAGCGGAGCGATTTACGTCTTGTTGCGCACGTGACCGCGCAATGCGCGGGCGACGGGCGACGGGCGACGGGCGACGGGCGACGGCAAGAGTATGGAGCGTGTCGGCGCATCGCTTCATCTGACCGTAGCCCGTAGACCTATCGAACCTCGCTACTCCGCGTCCAACGTCTCGATCGTGAACGCCTCGCCCAGGATCTCGTGCAGCACTGCGGTGGCGAATGCGCCCTTCGTGAGCCGAAACGAGAGCGTCGCATCGGCGTTCGCCATCGACCATTGCAAGTCTGATACGCGAACGCGCAATGCGCGGCGCTCGGATTCCAAGGCGACCTGCTTCAGTCCGTCCGCGAGAATAGGAAAGCGGGATGCGACGTCCAGCTCGAGATGGTGGATGGGCCCAGAAGCAGTTGACTCGCCGTGCCACAAAGGCCCAGTGGGATGAAGGTCCAACGTCCTGCAACGTTCCCTCAAGGTCTCGTCGAGCGTCTCCACAGCGAAGATGCTGCCGCTTCCATCCAGGTTCGCGAGATCGCCTGGCTGTAACAGGTTCCATGTCTGACGGGCGATGCGTTCTGAGAGCGTCGCGTTGAAGATCGCCGAGCGGGCGGCTGAGATCGCAAAACCGCGCTGCAATCGATCCTCCGGTTGAATGCCGCTTTCGAACCATCGGCGCGCCGTCGCGAGATTGTTGCCGGCGCGACCGAATCGCTGCGGACCGAAGTAGTTGGGTACACCCTGCTCGCCAATCCGACGTAAGCGCTCTTCGAGCGCCGAGGGAGGGCCGGTGAACTCGCGCAGCACGATGACGAACTCGTTACCCCGCAGTGCGCCGCGCTTGAGCTTGCGTCGATGACGACTCGCCGTGAGCACTTCGAAGCCCTCGCCGCCGACGCCGACCCAATCCAAACCAACCGCCGACCGCAGAGGTACCGTGAACGACTGCTCGGCAATCGCGTCTCGATCTTTGAGCCCCGCATAACCGATCTCGTGCGGCGGGACTTTGGCGACTCGCGCGAGTTGTTTGGCGACCCAGAACGTATTCGCACCACGCTTGCGCACTTTGATCAGGACGTGATCGCCCTCCCCGTCCGCCTCGAACCCGAGCCATTCACGAACGAGGAAATCTTCCGGCTGTGCACGCACCACAGCGCGTCCGATGGGCGCGCCATACGCGGTAGGCACGTGGAGGAACGAGGTGGCGGGATTCAAGTGCGCTTATGGATCAGCACGATGGCTTGGCACGCGAGTCCTTCGGAGCGGCCGATGAAGCCGAGCGTCTCAGTCGTAGTCGCCTTGACGTTCACGCGATCGACGTCGATCTCGAGGTCTGCTGCGATGTTCGCACGCATGGTCTCGCGGTATGTGCCTAGTCGAGGTGCCTCGGCAATGACGGTCGCATCCACATTCACGACAACGTAGCCGCGATCGGCGAGCAGTGCACGCGCATGCCGGACGAATCCTCGACTGTCGGCACCTCGCCAGCGTTCATCTCGATCGGAGAAGTGCATGCCGATATCGCCCAGCGCCGCCGCGCCTAGCAGGGCATCGCAAACCGCATGCAGCAGCACGTCCCCATCCGAATGAGCGAGCACGCCGTGCGTGTGCGGTACCTGGACGCCGCCGAGCGTAACGAATTCGCCAGCGGTGAAGGCATGCACATCGAAGCCCTGACCGACTCTGAGCT
Source organism: Pseudomonadota bacterium (assembly GCA_023417315.1). Classification (GTDB taxonomy): domain Bacteria; phylum Pseudomonadota; class Gammaproteobacteria; order Steroidobacterales; family Steroidobacteraceae; genus Steroidobacter. The sequence goes on along the minus strand of JAEZFW010000058.1, from coordinate 11,736 downwards.
GACTCATCGCAAGGTCCTGCTCGAGAGCACGCGCTGCGCGTGCGCGAAGTCTGGCGGTGTCGTGATCTTCACGTTATCCGAGCTGCCTTCGATCAACTTAGGCTTAAGGCCCAGCATCTCGACCGCTTGGGCTTCGTCTGTCACTACGATGTGCCGTTCCGCGGCTGTTCTGAGCGCGCGGTCCAGCACGGCGAAACGAAACATCTGAGGTGTCAGCGCGCGCCATAATCCTTGTCTCGGCACGGTCTGCGCGACGCAACCGTGCTCATCGGACCGTTTCAGCGTATCGACGAGTGGCGTCGCGAGAAGGCCTCCCACCGCATCATCCTTCAATTCGCCGATGAGCCGCTCCAGGTCGGCAGCGGCGAGACAGGGCCTCGCGGCATCGTGCACGAGGACGAAATCATCGGCCGCGGCAAGATTTGCCAGCGCGATGAGTCCCGCTCGCACTGAATCCGCCCGCTCAGCGCCACCTGCGACCCGCTGCACGCGCGCGTCCCGGGCGAGTGGCAAGCTCGAGAAGTAATCGTCGTCCGCCGCGACCGCCACGACGATGCGAGCGATATTGCTGTTGGCGAGCAGCGGCGCCAAAGACCATTCAAGCAGCGTTCGACCAGCGATTTCCAAGTACTGCTTCGGACGCTCGGAGTTGCCCATTCGGCGTCCGCTTCCCGCGGCAGGAACGACACCCCAATAGCGAGCCAGCGGACTCACGTGCGCCACTTCCGAGGCTTCAGTGCGAGATCAGCGCGGCGACTCGGCGGCATCGGCGTCAGATGCGGTGCTTGGGTCGTCGCGATCTCTACCCTCTTTGACGACTTGATAGAACGTCTCGCCCTTACCGATCATCCCGAGGTCGGTACGCGCGCGCTCTTCGATGGCAACCGTGCCCTTCTTCAAATCCTGAACTTCAGCCGCCAACGTGCGATTGCGCTCGCGCAGGGAGTCGTTCTCCTTGCGCTGCTCGGCAATCTCGGCACGAAGGCGGCCGACCTCTCGCATGCCGCCGTCGCTAAACCAGAGCCGGTACTGCAGCAGTACCAGCACGATCAGCAAGGCGGCCGCGAGATATTTCATAGTGAGCGCATCTTTAGCACGAGATGCCCGGCAGCGGCACGGGGAACGCCTCTATGCCTGCGTAGCGCGCTTCACTGCCGAGCTCGGCTTCGATGCGAAGGAGCTGGTTGTACTTCGCGATACGGTCCGAGCGGGACATCGAGCCCGTCTTGATCTGCGTCGCACGCGTCGCCACGGCGATGTCCGCAATAGTCGAATCTTCCGTCTCGCCCGAGCGATGCGACACGACCGCAGAGTAGCCGGCGTCCGCCGCGAGATCGATGGCGGCCAGCGTTTCCGTGAGCGTACCGATCTGGTTCGGCTTGATCAGGATCGAATTCGCGATCTTTTTCTCGATGCCTTCGCGCAAGATCTTCGTGTTCGTGACGAATAGATCGTCGCCGACGAGCTGCACGCGCTTGCCCAAACGTTGCGTCAGCAGCGCCCAACCCTCCCAATCGCCCTCGCTCATGCCATCCTCGATCGAGATGATCGGAAAGCGATTCGCCAGGCCTTCGAGGTAGTCGACGAACTGGGCGGACGTGAACTTGCGATTCTCGGACTCGAGGTCGTATACGCCATCCTTGAAGAATTCCGAGCTCGCGACATCGAGCCCGAGGAAGACTTGCTTGCCTGCCTTGTACCCGGCGCGATCGATTGCTTCGAGAATCGTCTCGAGCGCAGCTTCGTTCGACGGCAGGTCAGGCGCGAAACCGCCTTCATCACCGACGGAGGTCGCCAGCTTGCGCTCGTGCAGCACCTTTTTCAGCGTGTGAAAGATTTCGGCGCCATAACGCAACGCTTCTGACAGCGACGGTGCGCCGACCGGCAACACCATGAACTCCTGAATATCGACGCTGTTATCTGCGTGCGCGCCGCCATTGATGATGTTCATCATCGGCACCGGCAAGGTCTTGGGCCCGGGCCCGCCCAAACGACGGAACAGCGACAGCTTCGTTTCGCGCGCCATGGCATGCGCAGTCGCAAGCGAGATCGACAGCAGCGCGTTCGCGCCGAGGCGCGCCTTCGTCTCGGTACCATCGAGATCGATCATGATCTTGTCGATCTCGGCCTGATTGCCTGCATCGCGACCGACGAGCGCTTTCTTGAGCTCGCCGTTGACGTTCGCGACCGCCTTCGTCACACCCTTACCGAGGTAACGGCTCTTGTCGCCGTCGCGTAGCTCCACTGCTTCGCGCGTTCCGGTCGACGCACCAGAGGGCACGGCGGCACGGCCGACGGCGCCCGATTCCAGAATGACATCGGCCTCCACGGTGGGATTGCCGCGAGAGTCGATGATTTCGCGGCCGCGGATGTCGACGATCTTACTCATAACAAACTTTCCTCGTAGGGTTTGGATTTGACGATGCGATCTAATTCTTTGAGTGTCGTGAGCAGCGATTCCATTCGATCGAGCGGCCAGGCATTCGGGCCGTCGGACAAGGCCTTGTCCGGATTCGGATGCGTCTCCATGAAGACACCCGCGACACCAGAGGCGATCGCAGCGCGAGCCAAGACCGGCACGAATTCGCGTTGACCGCCAGAAGCACTGCCTTTCCCCCCCGGGAGTTGTACGGAATGCGTCGCGTCGAATACGACCGGGCAGCCGGTCGCGCGCATGACCGACAGCGAGCGCATGTCGGAAACCAGATTGTTGTAGCCGAAGCTGAAACCGCGCTCGCACACCATGATCTGCTCGTTGCCGGTGGAGCGCGCCTTGTCGACGACGTTCTGCATTTCCCACGGCGACAAGAACTGTCCCTTCTTGATGTTCACGGGACGCTTCTGCGAGCACACATTGATGATGAAGTTCGTCTGTCGGCACAAGAATGCAGGCGTCTGCAGCACGTCGACGACTGCGGCCACTTCATTGAGCGGTGTGTCTTCATGCACATCCGTCAGAACGGGCACATGAAGTTGGCGTTTGACTTCGGACAGAATCCGCAGCCCCTCCTCTATACCGGGTCCGCGGAAGCTCGACTTCGAGGATCGGTTCGCCTTGTCGAAGGAAGACTTGAAGACGAACGGCACGCCGAGCCGCGTCGTGAGCTCCTTGAGCTGACCTGCGGTCTCGAGCACGAGCTGTTCGCTTTCGACGACGCACGGACCGGCGATGAGAAAGAACGGACGATCGTTGTCGATGGTGTAGTCGGAGAGACGCATGGCTGCTGGGCCTACTGGCTAACTGGCCACTGGCAATCGGCCAGAATGTAAATAGGATCTCGAGATCTGTGGGCGCTCTTCGCTGGCCAGTAGCCAGTGGCCAGTTGGCCATGGATCACCCATTCACCGCCACCGGCATCTGCTGCTGTTTGTGTGCGCGAGCCGCTTTCATGAAACCGGTGAACAGGGGGTGTCCGTCGCGTGGGGTCGAGTGAAACTCCGGATGGAATTGGCTTGCGACGAAGAACGGATGGTTCGGCAGCTCGATCACTTCCACCAGACCGTCTCGCGAGAACCCGGGGAAGCGCAAGCCTGCGTTCATGAGCTTCTGCAGGTAGCGATTATTGAACTCGAACCGATGACGATGGCGCTCCATGATGACATCGGATCCATAAATCTGGTGAGCACGCGACCCGTGCGACAAGCGCACTTCCTGCGCGCCCAGGCGCATCGTGCCACCGAGCTTCGACTCTTCTGTGCGCTGCTCGACAGTGCCCTTCTGGTCCTGCCACTCGGTGATCAGTGCGATGACCGGATGCGGCGTCGTGCGGTTGAACTCGGTGGAGTTCGCGCCTTCGAGGCCAGCGACATGGCGCGCATACTCGATGATCGCCAACTGCATGCCGAGGCAAATGCCGAGATACGGAATCTGGCGTTCGCGTGCATAGCGTATCGCTGCGATCTTGCCGTCGATGCCGCGCTCGCCGAAACCGCCTGGCACCAGAATCGCGTCGACGCCCTCCAGGCATCCCGTCCCATGCTTCTCGACATCCGTCGCCTCGATGAACTGAATGTTCACGCGCGTGCGCGTGCGTACGCCGGCGTGAATGAGCGCCTCGGTCAGCGAGATGTAGGAATCCCGAAGGTTGACGTACTTGCCGACCATCGCGATCGTCACTTCCATGTCGGGGTTGGCCTTGGCATTCACGACATGCCGCCATTCGCTCAAGTCCGCGGGCGGCACGTTCAGGCGCAGCTTGTCGACGACGATCTCGTCGAGCCCCTCCTCGTGCAGTAGGAGCGGGATTTTGTAGAGGTCATCGGCGTCGATGGCGGAAATGACCGCGCGTTCTTCGACATTCGTGAATAGCGCGATCTTTCTGCGCTGCTCTTCTGGCAGCGGATTGCGCGCGCGGCACAGCAGGATGTCGGGTTGAATACCGATCGAGCGCAACTCCTTGACCGAGTGCTGCGTCGGCTTGGTCTTGATCTCGCCGGAGCTCGGGATGTACGGAATCAACGTCAAGTGCATGTAAATGACGTTGTTGCGCCCCAACTCGACGCCAAGCTGACGAATCGCCTCCAAGAATGGCAGCGACTCGATGTCACCTACGGTGCCGCCGATCTCCACCATGCAGACGTCCGCATCGCCGGCGCCCAGGCGAATGCAATGCTTGATCTCATCGGTGATGTGCGGAATGACTTGAACGGTCGCACCCAAGTAATCGCCGCGCCGCTCTTTCGCGATCACGCGCTCGTAGATGCGCCCGGTCGTGAAGTTACTGTTCCGGGAAGTGGTCGTACGAACGAAACGCTCGTAGTGTCCGAGATCGAGATCGGTCTCGGTGCCGTCCGTGGTGACGAACACTTCGCCGTGCTGAAAAGGACTCATCGTGCCCGGATCGACGTTGATGTACGGATCGAGCTTGACCATGCTGACTTTGAGGCCGCGAGCCTCGAGGATCGCGCCCAGGGAAGCAGCCGCGATGCCCTTGCCCAGCGAGGACACGACACCGCCGGTCACACAGATATAACGCGTCATCGTTGGCACCGTCGCGAGAGAGGAAAGAAATTCGAACGGTGATGCGGAACATCGCATCGCCGTCATTTACGACGGGAGGGCAGTCTATCCGAGAGCACGTTGCGATGAAAGTGAGGGCGAGCCGAAACTGGAATTCTTTTTGTAGCGACGACCCCACTGCACCTGGATTGCTCAATGCGAAAAGTCGCAGCGAGACTTCATCGGAGCGCGTAGATCGGAGGCTTATGGATCCATACTATTCGCATTCCGAGCTCGCTTTCACCCGCCGCAAGCTCCGCATTCACCCATAAATCGCCGACGGCGACGAGTCGATCGCCCGCATATACGATCGGCAATCGTCCGCGCCACCAAGGCAAGATCTTCGCTTCTTGAAGTCGCTTCTTGAGCGAGCGGTGATGCGCCTCCCCCGCCGCCTTCAGCGTTTCTCCTCCTTGTCGAAATCTCACGGAGAGCGACTTGGGCAAGCGCTCTACGCTGAGTCCGGCGCCTGTCACAGGCTCCCATTTCAGCGTCCCCAGTCCTTCCGGCAACGCGAGCGCAGAGCTCGTATCCCATTCCTGTGCGTGCACAGGCACAGGGGGAAGTCCGCGCATGCAATAAAGGAGCTTGCGATGCCGGCGGATCTCGGCCCCTTCCACGACGGCGCGCGGCACGCGGTCGGATTGCGCAACCAGCATGTCGTGATCTAGGGCGGCTAAGCGACGTGTCGAGGGTGCGCGTACCCCTTGCATCCGCAGCCAAAAGCGCAAGACATTCCGACGGCGTGCTGCGCTCAGGCGCGCAAGCTGATCCGTTTGCAAACAAGGTCCAATGCTCACCTGCTCCAGGTCGAGTTGCGCGAGATCATCGAGGAGCACGGAGGTTTCTTGAAGGTGCAGCGTCGCGCGTACGCCCGCACTTGCGATGGCGGGCCATCGCGCGCGCAACTTCGGCAACACCTCGTGTCGCAAGAAATTGCGATCCATAGAGAGCGAGTCGTTCATTGGATCTTCGATCCAAGTGAGCCCTTCCGCCCGCGCCCACGATTCAAGGTCGAGCCGCGTGAATTCGAGTAACGGTCGAGCGAGCCAACCCTGGCCGAATTGCTGCACGGCTGGCGAGGCGCCGAGACCGCGCGCACCCGCGCCGCGTGCGAGCGCGAGGAGCATCGTTTCGAGCTGATCGTCGGCGTGGTGCGCGGTGAGCAGTACCTCACCGGCTACGATCTCGCCACGCAAGGCATCGTAGCGAGCGACCCGCGCAGCTCCTTCGAGTCCTTCCGAGCTCATCGGGACGTTCACTCGAACCGTCGCGAACGGGATCTCCAAGCGATCCGCCAGCTCGCGGCACTGACTGGCCCACGTCGAGGACGCGCGCTGCAATTGATGGTCGATGTGAATCGCGCGCACGGTAGACCCAAGCGTGTGCCGAATGCGCGCCATCGCGGTCAACAGTACCGTGGAGTCGAGGCCGCCGCTAAAGGCCACGCACGCACCCGAGGTGCCGGGTGGCAAGATGCGTAGCAGCGAGCTTCGCAGACGATCTGGAGTGAAAACAGACACGTCAGCCATTTGAGCGTTGCTTGGTCCTCGCGACGCGAGCCCGAAGGCAACTCGACTTGTTGTCGCGCTCAGCTTTCGCTGTACACGCCGTACATTCGCAGCCGTTGCGCGCGGGCGTTCATGACTTGATCGATCGATTTCGATTGCAGCTCGCGCAGGTGGCGCAGAATGCAATCGCGCACGGATTCCGCCATCGCTTGCGGATCGCGATGAGCCCCGCCCAGCGGTTCCTTGATCACTTCATCTACGACGCCGAGCTTCGCGATGCGCTCGGCGCTCACACCCATTGCTTCCGCCGCAAGATCCTTCTTCTCCGCGCTACGCCAGAGAATACCTGCACACCCTTCTGGAGAAATGACTGAGTAGATGCTGTACTGAAGCATGAGTAAGCGATCGCATACGCCGATCGCCAGCGCACCGCCCGAGCCGCCTTCGCCGATCACGACGCTGATCACGGGGATCTGCAGCTTCGACATCTCGAACAGATTGCGCGCAATAGCCTCGCTCTGCCCACGCTCCTCTGCGCCGACACCTGGATAGGCACCCGCAGTATCGATCAACGTGATGAGCGGCATTTGAAAGCGCTCGGCCATCTTCATGAGGCGCAGCGCCTTGCGATAGCCTTCAGGCTTGGGCATGCCATAGTTGCGGCGGACACGCTCCTTCGTATCGCGGCCCTTCTGATGGCCAATGATCATCACGGGCTGCCCCTCGAGCCGGGCAGGACCACCGACGATTGCGTGATCGTCCGCATACATTCGATCGCCGTGCAGCTCCTGGAAATCCGTCAGGATGGCGCTGATGTAGTCAAGTGTGTAAGGGCGTTGCGGATGACGTGCGAGCTGCGCGATCTGCCACTGCGTTAGATTCGAAAAAATGCTCGTCGTGAGCGCGCGGCTCTTCGCGCGTAGGCGCGCGATCTCCTCGCCGATGTTCACCTCCGCATCGCTGGAGACGAACTTCAATTCGTCGATCTTCGCCTCGAGCTCCGCGATGGGTTGCTCGAAGTCGAGGAAATTCATTGCCATACAGACTTAACTTCCGGGATCACAGACCGCGGAACATAACGGGCGCCGGGTCCGAGGGCAAGGAAATCCCTCCGAGCCCTGTCACCGAGGTCTCGTGCGCATCCTGAAAAGTGTCGGCTGCTCAGCTACTGTCGGCTTCTTGCCCACTCCCCATTGAGACGAGGGGAAACTCTCGCGGCGAACGCGGCGACCGCGGCGAAAGAACTAGAAGAGATGAGAAGCCGCACTGTAGAAACCCAGTTCGGGATCTCCTCTCCCTGACTTGCGCCGCGGTCGCCGCGATCGCCGCGAGATAAGTTCTGCGGTCTCTCAACCGAGACCAATCGGTGCGAGCAGAGTTAGGCCTCATCCGGTGGGCCGCCGCTGCGGGCGAGGTCTTGCGGTTTCACTTTGTCTACGTTGAACCGCTCGGCGCGCTCGCGCATGGTCTTCAACACCTGCGCAAGCGGCGGCAGATCGTCCTGGATCCATCTGAGGGGGTTGATACGCGCAACGACGAAGGAGCGCAGATAAGGGCTCACGAGCCCACGCTCCTTGAGCTTGTCCACGACCTCGCTCACTTGTGAATCGAGCTCGAACAGTTCGTTCGCGACCTTCTCGTGCTGCGGCAACATTTTGCGCAACGGCTCCGAGGAGAATTCTTCCAACCGGCGCAGAATCGGATGGTAGGAACCGCCCGCGAAATTGCCTTTGCGCTCGTAGCATAATCCCAGCGTCACGAGTGCCGCTTCTTCCAGATAGAACGAGAAGTCACTTTCGGGTCTATTCGCGTCCTCTTCGAGAAGCCCCTTGTAGATGCGGATGACCTCGAGCGCACGTTCTCGCAAGTTATGCGCCTTCTCGGTGTTGAGTGCGAGGATCTGCCAAGCGATCTCGCGTTTGGGCACGACGATCGCAACGATGGATTTCGCCCCGAGGCGCCGCATGGCCTCCAAGCGATGCCTGCCATTGGGGGTCCAGAACCCTTCCTCGGGCGCGGTAATCGCAATGACGGGATCGAGAAACAGTCCCGTCTTGTCGATAACGCCGGAGAGCTTCTTGTAATGAGCATCCGATAGGTCGCGTTGGAACGGAGTCGGCTCGACGCGATCGATCGGTAACACGGCGAGCAACAGCGGGTTCTTGCCTAACGGCTCGCAGTAACTGCCGATGAGCAAGCCACCTTCGCGCTCGATGCGAGCCGCGACATCGGCGGCCTCCGCCGGTAGGGTTTCCAAGCGACACTCGTTCGGCTGGATACCGCGAGTGCGCGGCGCGGCCTTCCTCGGTGTTTTGCGCCGCGCGGGTGCGCGCTTGCGCTTGGCAGAAATCTTCGCCTTCGTAGCCATCGGGTTCTTCTCCGGCTCTCCAAGGAAGAAGATTCTCTCGCAAAGCACGCCGAGCCCGCAAAAGAAGAGAAGCGACCGTGTAGCTTGTCTAAGTATCAGACATCCACGACCCGCCAAATCTAGGCAACCGCCGTGGACCTGCAGAATCGCTCTTGCTCGTCACTCGTCACCTGTCACCCCTCATGAGCATTTGTCACCGATCGAGATTCAACAGATTCGCTGGCGAGTACTGATCGGTGAGCACACGCGCGTCGCGGTTCCAATCAGGTGTCGTCTTGAACAGTGGCACCATCGCAGAAGCATCGAAGCCGAAGCGCCTGAATGGCTGTGCGAATCGCCGGCTATTTGCACGCAGCATTTCCTTAGTGGGCAGCGCGCCATTGCTCGCGATGATGACCCGATTGTCCTTTTTCAAGTTGAAGAACGTCGGAAACACCGCGGCATAGGTAACGGATTCATGATCGTAGAGTCTGCTCGAGGAGAACGTGTTCGCTGCGAGCACACCGTCAGGCGTGAGAAGCGATTTCACCTCGTTCAAGAACTCCCGTGTGAGCAGGTGCTCGGGGATGTATTCGTGGTCGAACGCATCGAGCATCACTAAATCGTAACGTTTCCCTTCGCGCAGTGCCCTCTTCACGAACACGCGCCCGTCCGACGCAATCGCGCGCACTCGCCCATTCTCGGCGAATCCGAAATGCTTCTTCGCTACGCTCACCACTGCAGGATCGATCTCCACGACATCGATGCGAACGTTCGGTACCACCTGCTGAAGCGCTCGTGGAATCGTCCCACCGCCCAGTCCGATGATGAGAACGGATGACGGCTCCGGATTTGCGTACAGCGCGGTGAGCATCATCTGCGGATAATTCATGACGATGCGATCAGGCTGATCGAGATCCATGCACGACTGTCTGCCGATCCGGCAGTCGCGCGTGAAGCACATGCAGCGCACACCGCGCCCCTCGTAGACCATCACCTCTCGATACAACGAGCGCTGCGAATGGACGAGCTTCATGCTCTGCGCACTCGCCGCGACGGAGATCGCCGAGGCGAAGAGCGTTGCGCACACGAGCAGCGAACGCTTCCAAAGTAGACTAGGCGTTCGCATCCGATCCTTTCCCACTGACCAACGCGACGCCCCCCAGCACGACCGAGACGGCCATCAGCGACAGCAAGATCACATTTACCTCCATCAGCAGCACCAGGTAGAACGAAGTGAGCAGCGTGCCTGCTGCGCTTCCGAACGTGGAAACGAAGTAGAGTTGACCCGCGCGCCGCCCGGAAGTTGCACGGTCCCGCACGAGCAATCTCACCGCATACGGCGAGACCATTCCCGAGAAGAATGTCGGCACGAAGAACAACGCCGACGCCGCGAGTAACGAACCGAATCTCGGGTCAGGCACCAGCACCGCCGCGTGCTCCAAGAGCTGCTCACCGAACACCAACATGGGCGCCACACTCAATGCGGCAACGATGAGAATGATCCCGAGTCGAGCCACACTCGGAGCGTGCGTCGACCAGCGCCCACCCGCGAGATATCCAATCGACAGTGCAAGCATGAAGATCGTGATGATCGCGCCCCACACATAGATACTGCTGCCGAACGTCGGCGCCAACAAGCGACCTCCGAGCAGCTCGACCGCCATGACGAAGAAACCGGACCAGCCGGCGATGAGATAGCAAAGAACGATATGCACGTTTAGCCGTTTATGTTTTGACTCTTCTGATTACGAACCGGGGCGACGTCAGTGGCTGGCGGCGGGAAATCGCTTTCAGGGCGTTCGAAAACAGGAAGTTTTCGTACGAGCCTACATGGACGTATTCACGGCGGCCCTGACAACGATTTGGCCGGCGACAGCCACGCTCAGATGGCACTGTGCAAACACCCCCGAACGTTGAGAGAGCATTCAATCTCGCTCGACCTTCACAGGCTGCCCACTCGCAGCGATGATCTTGAACTCGTCTTGCGTGGTACCTACTGCGCGCGGCGCTTCGCCCCGCGCCCAGATCGAAACTGCGAAATCGCGCCGCTCCTGTGGCGGCACCGACAGCTCCACCCACTGACGGGTCTGCCACAGGACAGTACATCCGCTGGGATCCAGCGCGCCCTCATGGCAGTCCCGTCGCGTGATATCCAACATAAGCGATGTGAGCCGCACGCTGCTCGACTGGTTGCTCACACTTCCGGTCAATCGGAACGGGGCTCCGCCACCGCTCAGCGTCAAGTCATGGAGCTCGATTTCTTCCTCCGGAATTGCCTGCAGCATCGTCGCGGGCGTGGTGGGCCGCCCGCGCTCGACCTGCTGATCGGGATCCACGCCCCGCAGCCGCTCGAGCATCCCCCACGCCAACATCGCGCCCAAGATCATGAGACCGACGAGCGCAACCGGCCTCAGCTTGGGGACGGCCAGCATTACGATCAACAATAGCGCAGCTAGGATCCAGTACATGCGCGCAGCATAACCGTACACGCTCCAAGAATACTCGGAACCTGCTTGTCGCTTGCGCGTTCTTTTCGAGTTCACCCGAGACAGGAGCTTGGATCATGGGCACGACCCCTCGCAACGAAGGCGAAGGCAACAAGACTGCCGACCGCAACTATCGAGAAGCCACGCGTAAGTTCGTGCAATCTGAGCGCGGACAAGAGGAGATCCAGCAGGCTGGCGATGTCAGCGCAGAAGAGGAGCAGGAGATTCGCCGCGCGGAGCAGCAGGCCAAAGATCGCGCTAAGGAGCACGATCCAGAGGAAGTCCGCAATCCTTCACGATCGCGTTAACCCCTCGATCGCGTTAACCTGATCGGCTTAAACATTCAAGCGATTCAGTCCGATCGCGACGGCGCTCAGCCCAAGGCTGAGC